>CAZKLS010000010.1:0-44093 GCA_964553405.1 uncultured Steroidobacteraceae bacterium | reverse complement strand
TCCACGGCTGCTTGACCTCGTTGTCGAGCAGCGAGAACAGGTAGCTGCCGTTCGACATGTCGTGCCAGACGTTGGCACGGTACCAGGGCACCTTCGCGTCGTAGAACTGGATCATCGGGTGCATCGAGAAGCGCCACAGGTTCATTCGGGTGTCGTAGGCATCCTCGTACACGACCGACCAGCTGTCCTCGTCGAGGAAGAACACGCGCTTGCCGTAGACGTGCTTGCTGCCCTTCTTCAGCGTCGCCTCGATGACCCAGACCCGGTGCAGCTCGTAGCGCATCAGGTCCGCCTTCGGCGTGTTCGGCTCGATCATGTCCTTGTACTTGAGCTTCTTGTCCGACATCTTGTAGGAGTTGTACGGGATGTACACCTCCTGCTTGCCGACGATCTTCCAGTCGTAGCGGTCCGGCGCGCCGTTGAAGGCGTCGAACTGGTCCGTCGTGCGCAGGCCCTCGGTGCCGTCGTTGATGTTGTCGTAGTTCAGGTCCGGAGCGCGGCGCACGCGGCGCTGTCCCGCGTTGTAGATCCAGGCCGCACGCTGCTGCTTCACCTGGTCCACCGGCTCGTGCACCAGGAACACGGTGCCCTCGAGCGTCGCCGGCGCGGTGAAGTACGACAGGAAGCCGAGCAGCAGGTTGTCCTGCGGCTGGTCCAGGTTCTGGTTGAAGATGCGGTATTCGTGCGCGCCGATCTTGTAGAAGTCGCCGTTCGCACGCACCGGGAAGCTGTTGTACTCGCGGTCGATGCCGCCCCCGAGGTAACGCAGCGTGTGGTTCCAGATCGCCTCCATGCCGCTCTTCGGGATCGGGAACGGTACCGTCGAGGTGCCGCGGTTCGCGACGCCGAAGCCCTGCAGCTCGACCTTACCGGCGTTGGCCTTGATGTTGTCGTAGACCTCCTGCGGATAGCAGGCGGTTCGACGCGTCTCGTACACCGGCATCTTGAAGTTGTCGTACTTCTTCAGCATCGCCATCGTGCCGGGCGTCAGGTTCGCCTTGTACTGCTCCATGTTCGCAGCCGTGATCGTGAACTTGACCGGGTCGCTCGCGAACGGGTCGGTGTAGCCCTGCTCGGGCTTCCAGCCCGACGGCGCGGCGCACAGGCCGCCCGTCCAGGCCGGGATCGTGCCGTCCTTGTTGCCGGCCTTCTCGGCTCCGACCGGAGTGAGGTCGGCGCCGAGCCGCGCGATCTCCGCGTCCGAGAGCTTCGCCGAGGCCGGCGCCGCGATCCCGATCAGGGCCGCCGCGACCGCCGTGGCGAGGAACTTGTTCATCGTGGTCATTTGCTGTTTCTCCGCAATCTGATCAGAAAGTCACGCTGAAGGCTGCCGAGTAGTAGTCGCGATCCTGCAGCGGATCGTAGCCCTCGTTGGCGTAGTCGACCCAGTTGAAGTCGAGCGTGTATTTCTTGTTGTACACGAACTTGACACCGAGGCCGAGCACCTGCCGGTCCTCGATGAACATCGGGTCCATCGAGATGCCGTCCACGTCGTGCGCCCAGAAGATGCTGGGCGTGACCGTCACGCCGCTGCCGAACACGTTCAGGTAGTCGGCCGAGGCGCGGATCCGGTAGCCCCAGGCATAGTCGGTGATGTAGCCGTTGTTCCTGCAGCCGCGCGGCGAGGGGTTGTAGAGCGGGCTGGCAACCGGCACCGGCAGGCCGGACAGCGTCGGCGTGCAGGTATTACCTTGCAGCGGCGGAATGCTGGCCGCATAGCCCGGGCTCGAGCCGTAACCCCACATGAAGCCGCGGCCGTAGCGGACGTTGTCCTTGGTGTAATCGGGTACGTCGTTCCACTGGAAACCGACCTCGCCGATCAGCAGCATGTTGCCGGCGCCGAGGATGTTGCTGAAGGTCTTGACGGTGTTGACCTGGAACTGCGTCTTGTCGAAGCGGTCCCAGCCCCGCAGGTAGGCGCCGGTGCCTTCATAGTAGGCCTCGACGCTGTCCGCGCGGTGCGGACCGATCAGCAGCAGGCCGCCGGCCAGCAGGTCGTTGCCGTTGACCTGCACCGGCACGTCCTGCTGGTAGCTCAGCTCGCTGGAGACCGACCAGCCGAACAGGTTCGTCGCCGCACTGACGCCGAAGATCTGGATATCCTCCGGGTACTCCCAGTAGGAACCGGAAGATTTCAGCACGATCGGCTGGCCGAGCGCCTGCCGCCCCGCCAGGTCCGCAATGAAGACGTGCAGCGGCAGCGGCGAACGGAAGTTCGTCGTGCCGGACCGGTAGTACCCGCCCACGGCGTCGGTCCCGTAGATGCCCGCGCCGGTCAGCACGGCCTGCTCGGTGGGCGTGAGCTCGTTCGGGCTGGTGCCGGCGACCGAAGAGATGACCGGCAGCCGGCTGTGGATGTTCATGTAGTACAGGCCGATCTCGGTGTCGATCGCATCGACCGGGAAGCGGAACGCGAGCCCGAACTGGCCGCTGTCCGAGGCATCCTTGCCCTTGACGAGCGGCACGTACAGGCCGTTCGCCTGCAGGAACGGGGTCGAGCCGTACTGCGCGATCAACGGCGACGTCGTGCCGGGGGCCGCCGTGCCGAGGATGTTGCCGGTCGCGGTGGCTGCGTTGCAGGGGCCCGGGTCCGAGGAGATAAGTCCGGCCGTCTGGGCCCAGTAGGTGCCGCAGCCGTCGATGGAGGTGTTGTTCCACTGCAGCTGGTAGAACGCCTCCAGCGAGCCGAAGTTGAAGCCCCAGTTGATGTACGCGGCCCAGACCGGCAGCAGGATTTCCTTCAACTCCGCGCCGGCGCGACGGGCGGCCGGCACGTCGATCGGGTTGATCTGGTTCACGCCCTGGATGAAGACGCTCTCGCCCCAGTTGATCACCTGGTTGCCGAGCCGCAGCTGCAGGTCGCTGTCGCCGACCGGCACGCTGCCGTACACATACGCATCGAGCAGGTAAACGTTCGAGAACTTCTGCTCGTCCTCGAAGCCCTTGTCGCTCAGTTCACCCCTCGGCCAGACATTGTTGCCCGGCGAGGAGAGCGGGATGCAGTTGGCCACGGCGGCTGCGCCGGCGCCCAGGAAGCAGTACGGCAACGTGGGCCCGAGCGGCGGACGCGCGCCGTTGAAACTGTTGGCCTGGTTGCCCATCCGGACCGTCTCGTCCTCGAGCGCCTGGTCGTACCAGGCCTTGATGCGCAGCAGGCCGCCGAAGCTGCCTTTCTTGATCTCGACGTCGCTGATCAGCTTGAGCGGCGTGGAAAATCGATCGCCCTTGTCGTAGTTCAGCGTCGCCTCGCCGCCGGCCCAGTTGCCGGCCGTGCCGTTGCCCTTGGGCAGCGCCTGGCCGGGCATGATGTTGCCGGTGTACCTGCCGAGCACCGCGCCATCCGCATGCGTGTACAGTGCCCGGCTCGGGTCATCGGCCCGCCAGCTCGAACCAACCGACAGCGTCGTGTTCCAGTTGAGCCTCGTGCCGTTGTCGAACTCCCATTCCAGCGCCAGCGCACCTCCAGCATAAGAGGCAAGCACCGAGCCGATCACGGAAGCGAGCACCGTGCTGCGCCGACCCAGAGCCTTGGATTCAGTACTCATCAGTAATCCCCCAGTTGGCATGCAATCCACTCAACGCCCGCCCCAGCGGGCTCGATTTTCGCGAGGCCCCGGCCCGTCGCTCGCGCTGCCGTTCAGGCACGCAGCGGCGCAACGCCCGGCGCCATTTTTTCGTCGCGCACCACCTGCCGGCGCCGCGCGGACGCTTGCTCGACTATCCTGATCCCGGTTTTCCGCGAGGTCACTCGTGAGTATCCGAGATGCCACTACGCCCAGTAGTTGACGTTGAAGCGTGCCAGTGAATTAGGCACTTGACAACAGTGGCGTTCGTTGCGTTTTTGCCATGCAGCAAGAACCGATGCATCGGGCGGATCACCTCGTTGCCGTCCGTGCATCGCGTGTCGCGCACCCGTCAGGTCGCCGCACGCGCCCGGCGCTTGCGCGAACCCGGGGCCCGGGTCGTCTTGCGCTTGGCGGTCTTGCGCATGGCTTTCTTCGGGCCGGGACGGGCAGATGCCGGTTTCCGGGTCCGCTTTTTCGGCTGCGGCGCCACGGCCTGCTCCTCCGCCGGCTCCGGCAGCGCCTCGGCCGCCTTGACGTGGTCCGCAAAGCTCTCGCGCAGGCACTCGGCGAAGAAGCCCGGGTCGGGCATCATCTCGCGGCAGGCCACCGAGCAGACCCACAGCGTGCCGTGGTAGCTGAATCCGGTGACGTTCAATCCCAGGCCGTTGATCGCGATGCTGACCGGCGCGAACGCCACCATCTGGGCTCCCGCCAGGTACATCGGCGCGTCCGGACCACGGACGTTGGAGACGACGATGTTCATCGTCGGCAGCATGACCTTCGTCGTGAAGAGCTCGGACGCGGCGGCCGGCAGCAGGTCGTAGACGTGCTTGGTCAGGTCCTTGCCGACCGCGCTGACCATCGCCTTGGCCTTGCCCGCGCCCGCGCGTATCGCAGCGAGCCGCTCCACGGGATCGTCGATCTCGGAGTGCACCGGCATCACCGCGACGCCGATCTGGTTGCCCGCATCGCCGCCCTTGTCGGCGCCTCGCAGCGTCATCGGCACCTGCGCGGTCATGGTCCGCGCGGGCAACTCGCCCTTCGCCCCGAGGTAGCGGTTCAGCGCGCCGCCGACCGTGCTGATGAACACGTCGTTGATCGTGGCCCCCTCGATCTTGCTGCGGATCGCCTTGATGTCGGCCATCGGCAGACCGACGAGCTCCACCACCCGGTGAGCCGAGACCTTGCCGCTGAAGCGCGTCACCGGGGGACGACGAATCTTCGACTTGACCGTCTGCACCGAGGGGACCTCAGCCTCCTGCAGCATCTGGCCGAGCTGGCCCATGTAGCCGGCGCCGAGGCCGGCGAGCCGCGTCGCGGTCTGCAACGAGAACCGCGCCACCTTCGGCACACGCTGCACGTTGTTGACCAGCGCCCGCGTGTAGAGCTCGATCGGCGAGGGCTCGCGGTCCCGGAACCTGGTGCGCTGCGCGGGCTCCTCGACGGGCACTTCGGGCGAGAAGGAGTGGATCGCCTTCATCACCTCGGTGCCGCCCTCCCCGTCGATCGCCGCATGGTGGAACTTCGTATAAAAGGCGAAGCTGCCCTTCGGGATTCCGGGAATGTTGTCCAGGCCCTCGATCACATAGGCCTCCCACAACGGCTTGCTGCGGTCCAGCGGACGGGAGTGGATGCGTGCGACCTGGATGCACAGCTGCCGCCAGTCGCCCGGCTGGGGCAGCGCGATGTGCCGCACGTGGAACTCGACGTCCACGTCGGCATCCTCGATCCAGTAGGGCCGGTCCAGGTCCAGCGGCACGGTGACGAGCCGCCTGCGGAAGACCGGCGTCGTATCCAGCCGCGACTCGAAGAACCTCAGGATGTCCCGGAAACGGACGAATCCGCCCGGCGCGGTCGACGGGTCGTAAATGCCGAGCCCTGCGACGTGCATGTGCTGGTTGCCATGCTCGAGATGCAGGAACATGTTGTCCATTCCGGAAAGCTGCTGCACGGCCAACCCCCTCGCTCTGACCGGACCGCCGCGCTGCGCGGACGGTTGTTGTTCGTATCAATCGATCCCGTGCGGACGCCGCGATTCACGCCGGCTCCGCCGCAATGCAAGGTAAACGCGCGCGCGCCGTCCAGCAACCGCACTTCTTGCTGCGTTGCAGCACCGACGGAACCGGACTCGAGCGTGTAAGATGCGCGGCCTTCCGAGAGCCGGCCGCAAGCCATGGAGCCGAGACCATGAAGAATTCCGTCCCCGTAACGATCTCGCTGCTCGCAGCCCTGCTGTGCGCCGGCGTCGCGAGCGCGGCCAGCGAACCGAGCTGGATCGAGCGCAGCAATGCGAACGCCGCGCCGCTGCTCGAGATATTCGCGCGCTACATCCCTGAGCAGGCGGCCGGGCTCGGCGTCGAAGGGCACGACCAGGACATCTTCGACCTGAAGCCCGGATACGACACGCGGATGGAGGCGGACCTCGCCGCTGCGGCGGCGGACTACCGGGTTCGACTCGATGCCGAGCAGGACCCGCGGCTGCGCCAGGACCTGCAGATCCTGCTGGCCGCCGCCGAGGAACAGCAGGCCTCTTCGGCGCTGAGCCGCCGGCTGATGCTGTCCTACTTCGACCTGCCCGAGGCGCTGTTCCAGGGCTTCCACTCGCTGCTCGACCCACGGGTCGCCAAGGAGCGGTATCCGGCCGCGCTGGTGCGGCTCGGCAGGTACACCGGCCGCGAGCCGGGCTACGAGCCGATCACGAAGCTCGCACAGGCCCGCATGGCCGAGCGCTTCGCGGTCGCCGGGCTGACCGGCCCGTGGACGGTCGAAGTCGAGCAGGACCTGGCGAACCAGCCTCGGTACGTCGCAGGAATCCGTGACCTGCTCGAGAAGAGCGGCCTCGAGGGCTGGCAGCAGGACCTCGCATTGCTCGAGCAGCAGCTCGAGCAGCACGCGGCCTGGGTCAAGGCCGAGATCATGCCGCGGGCGCGGCAGACCAACCGGCTGCCGGCCGAGATCTACGCCGACAACCTGCGCAACTTCGGCGTCAAGGCCGACCCCAGGGAGCTGATCGATCGCGCGCTGGTCGGCTTCGTGCAGACCCGCGACGAGATGCAGGCGCTCTCTAGGATCATCGCCGCCGAGCGCAAGCTGCCGTCGAGCGACTACCGCGACGTGCTGAAGGCGCTGAAGAAGGACGGCATCGCCAACGACGAGCTGCTGCCGACCTACCGCGCGAGACTGGGCTCGATCGAGGAAATCATCCGGCGGGAGAACCTGATCACGATGCCGGACCGCGACGCGGTGATCCGGCTCGCGACCGAGGCGGAGTCGGCCGCGCAGCCTGCGCCGCACCTGAGCCCGCCCCGGCTGATCGGCAACACCGGGGAACCCGCGGAGTTCGTGCTGCCGCTCGAGAACCCGAACGCGCCGCCGGGAACGAAGATGGACGACTTCACCTACGACGCAATCACCTGGACGCTCACCGCGCACGAGGCGCGGCCCGGGCACGAGCTGCAGTTCGCGAAGATGGTCGAGAACGGCGTCTCGATCCCGCGGGTCATCTTCGCGTTCAACAGCGCGAACGTGGAGGGCTGGGCGCTCTACGCCGAGGGCTTCGTCAAGCGCTTCCTGCCGGTCGAAGGCCAGCTCGGCACGCTGCAGATGCGCCTGATGCGCGCCGCGCGGGCGTTCCTCGACCCGATGGTGAACCTCGGGATGATCGAGCCGGCCGCAGTGCAGTCGTTCCTGATGAACGAGGTGGGCCTCTCCGAGCCGATGGCCAAGCAGGAGGTGGACCGGTACAGCTTCGACGCGCCGGGCCAGGCCACCTCCTATTTCTACGGCTACGAGAAGCAGCTGAGCCTGCGCGGCAAGGTCGAGATGGCGCTGGGCAAGCGCTTCGACGAGCGCGCCTACCACGACTTCGTCATCGACCAGGGCCTGCTCCCGCCCGAGCTGCTCGAGGAGGCCGTGATGCAGCAGTTCGTCCCCGCCCAGCTGGCCGCGGGGTCCTGAGCAGGAAGCGCACGCATTCGGCCGCGAGCGCCTCGAGCCCGAGCGCGCCTCGCGGCCGGTACCAGGTCGCGATCCAGTTCAGCGCGCCGAACATCAGCAACCGGTCCACCGGGGTCGGTTGCGCCCATTCGCCGCTGGCCTGCAGCTCCGCGATCACCGCGTCCCAGGCCTGCTCGTAGCGTTTCTGCAGCGCGATGACCCGGGGCCGGGCCGAGGGGGCGAGCGAGCGCCAGTCGTAGAGCAGCACCGGGATGAAATCCTGGCCGGGACCGAGGATCGTGCCGAGGTGTGCGCGGACCAGCGCCGCGAACTTCTCCCGCGCCGGCAACCCGCCGCGCCCGATCGCCTCGATGTCGGCCAGCGCGCGGGAAAGCCCCTCCTCCATGACCGCGGCCAGGATGTCCTGCTTGGTCGGGAAGTGGTACACCCAGCTGCCGGACTGCAACCCGGTCGCCGCGGCGATGTCGCGGACCGAGGTCGCATCGAAGCCCTTCTCGCGGAACAGCCGCGCCGACTCGCGCAGCAGCTGCCCGCGCCGGCCGTCGTCCACCTCGTCGGGGGACCCCCGGTCGCTCCGACGCGTCGACTTGCGGGGCGACTTCGCCCGGCGTGCGCTCACAGCTCCAGCTGTCTCGCGGCGAGGTCCTTCATGATCTCCTCGGCCCCGCCGCCGATCATGTTCACCTTCACTTCGCGGTAGATCCGCTCGGCCTGCGTGCCGCGCATGTAGCCCATCCCGCCCTCGATCTGCACCGCGGCGTCCGCGCAGTACTGCATGGTCCGCGTGGCGACGTTCTTCAGCATGCAGATCGAGGCGACCAGCCCGGCATCCGGTATCGGCGCGCCATTCATGCGCGCCGCGGTGTCCTCGAGCATCGCGCGCGTCGCCTCGATCCGCGTCCGCATGTCCACCAGCCGGTGGCGGATCACCTGGTGGTCGGCCAGGCGCTGGCCGAAGGTCCTGCGCTCGCGTGCCCAGCCGAGCGCCTCCTGGTAGCAGACCCAGGCGAAGCCGAGCGCACTCGCCGCGAGCGAGAATCGCTCGGCGTTGAAGTTCCACATCACCGCGGCGAACCCGCCGCCCTCGGCGCCGAGCAGGTTGCCCGCCGGCACCCGGCAGTCGCTGAAGGTGAGGTGCGCCGTGTCGGAGGCCCACCAGCCCATCTTCGAGAGCAGCGAGCGCCCGAGCCCCGGCGCGTCGCCCTCGACGAGCAGCACCGACAGGCCGCGCGGCCCGCGCGACTCGGGATCGGTGCGGACCGCGACGGTCAGGTAGTCTGCGCGCATCCCGGACGTGATGAAGGTCTTCTCGCCGTTCACGACCCAGTGGTCGCCGTCACGCCGGGCGGTGGTCCTGAGCGCGGCGACATCCGATCCGCCCGACGGCTCGGTGACCGCGAGCGCCGAGATCTTCTCGCCGCTCAGTATCTGCGGCAGCACGCGCGCCTTCAGCCCGGCGCTGCCTAGCGCGGCGATCGGCGGCGCGCCGATCGTGTGCGACATCAGCGAGGCCACGAGTCCGCCGGAGCCGCACTGGGCGAGCTCGAGGCTGGCGATCAGCCGGTGGAACGTGTCCGTGCCTTCGATCCCGCCGTACTCCGTCGGGAACCCGAGGCCGAACAGGCCCGTTTCGGCGGCCCGGACGTAGAGCTCCCGCGGGAACGTGCCCGCCTCGTCCCAGGCCGCGGCGTTCGGCGCGAGCTCGCGGGCGACGAAGCGGCGCACCGTCTCGCGGAAATCTTCGTGGTCCGGGCGGTACCAGGCCGGGTTGAGGGGCAGTTCCTGCACGGTGCGGATGCTACGCCGGGCACTGTTATCAAGCAAGCGCTTGCTTTATCATTTGCCCATGCCGGCCTTTCCCACGTCGCTGAACGCCGCTTCGCCCGGCCTGGCGGAGAACCGCGAACACATGCTCGCGCTGGTCACCGAGCTCGAGACGCTGCGGCAGCGCACCGCGGCGACCTCCGCGAAGTCGGGACCACGCTTCGCGAAGCGCGGCCAGTTGCTGCCACGCGAGCGGCTCGGGTTGCTGCTGGACGCGGGCGCGCCGTTCCTCGAACTCTCGCCGCTGGCCGGCTTCCTGCTGGACGTGCCCGACCCCGCGCGCTCCGTACCGGGTGGCGGCTGCGTCGCCGGCATCGGCAGCGTCAGCGGCACCCGTTGCATGATCGTCGTCGACGACTCCGGCATCGAGGCCGGGGCCCTGCAGCCGATGGGCCTCGAGAAGTTCCAGCGTGCGCAGGCCGTCGCGCTCGAGAACCGGCTCCCCTTCCTGCACCTGGTCGAGTCGGCCGGCGCGAACCTGCTCCGCTACCGCGTCGAGGACTTCATCCGCGGCGGCTCGCACTTCTGCAGGCTGGCGCAGCTGTCGGCCGCCGGCATCCCGGTGCTGACGCTGGTGCACGGCAGCTCGACCGCGGGCGGCGCCTACATGCCGGGGCTGTCCGACTACGTCGTGATGGTCCGCGACCGCGCCCGGGCCTTCCTCGCCGGGCCGCCGCTGCTGAAAGCCGCGACCGGCGAGGTCGCGAGCGAGGAGGAACTCGGCGGCGCGCTGATGCACGCGACGGTCTCCGGACTGGCCGAGTACCTGGCGGAGGACGACGCCGACGGGATCCGCATCCTGCGTGAGCTGGTGTCGCGCCTCGGCCTGCAGCGCTTCGAGCGGCCGCTGCCATCGGGCCCGCCGCCGCTGTATCCGGCCGAGGATCTGCTCGCGCTGATGCCCCGCGACGGCCGCAAGCCGGTGGACATGAGGGAGGTCGCGGCGCGCATCGCGGACGGCTCGGACCTGATGGAATTCAAGCCGGGCCATGGTCCCGCCACGGTCTGCCTGCACGCGGCAATCCACGGCATGCCGGTCGGCATCGTCACGAACAACGGCCCGCTGGACCCGGACGGAGCAGTCAAGGCCACTCATTTCATACAGGCCTGCTGCCAGAGCGAGCTGCCACTGATCTACCTGCAGAACACGACCGGCTACATCGTCGGCACCGCCTCCGAGCGCGGCGGGATGATCAAGCACGGCGCGAAGATGATCCAGGCGGTCGCGAATGCGACCGTGCCGCAGGTGACGGTCCATTGCGGGGCCTCGTTCGGCGCCGGCAACTACGGCATGTGCGGCCGTGGCTTCGCGCCGAGATTCCTGTTCGCCTGGCCGAACTCCCGCACCGCGGTGATGGGCGCCGAGCAGGCGGCGACCACGATGGCGATCGTGATGGAAGAATCGGCCCGCGCGCGCGGGCTCGAACCCGACCGCGCCCAGATCGACGGGATGCGCGCGAAGATCGTCGAGACCTTCGAGCGGCAGACCTCGGCGTTCTATACCTCTGGCCGGATGCTCGACGACGGCGTGATCGACCCGCGCGACACGCGCCGCGTGCTCGCCTACGTGCTGGACCTGTGCCGGCGGGCGGAACGCGTGCGGCTGCGACCGAGCAGCTTCGGCGTCGCCCGGCCCTGACCGACGGAGTACATCGCATGCAGCTGAGTGACGAACACCTGGAATTGCGCCGGACCGTCGAGCGCTTCGTCGAGCAGGAACTCAATCCGCACGTCGACGAGTGGGAGGCGGCGGGCATCTTCCCGGCCCGGGAGGTGTTCGGCAAGCTCGGTGAGCTGGGGCTGCTGGGGCTGACCAAGCCGGTCGAGTTCGGCGGCGCAGGGCTCGACTACAGCTACTCGGTCGTGATGGCCGAGGCGCTCGGCAACACGCGCTGCGGCGGTGTGCCGATGGCCATCGGCGTGCAGACCGACATGGCGACGCCGGCGCTCGCGCGTTTCGGTTCCGACGAGCTGCGGCGCGAGTTTCTCGCGCCAGCCATCGCCGGCGAGCAGGTGGCCTGCGTGGGCGTCTCGGAGCCGGCGGCAGGCTCCGACGTCGCGGCGATCCGCACGACCGCGCGCAAGGACGGTGACGACTACCTGATCAGTGGCGGCAAGCTGTGGATCACGAACGGCACGCAGGCGGACTGGATGTGCTGCCTCGCGAACACGTCCGAGGACGCACCCCACCGGAACAAGTCCCTGATCATCGTGCCGATGAAGACCCGGGGCGTCGAGGTCGCCCGGAAACTGCACAAGATCGGCATGAACTCGTCGGACACGGCGCAGATCTTCTTCGACGAGGTGCGGGTGCCGCAGCGCTACCGGATCGGCGAGGAAGGCAAGGGCTTCGCCTACCAGATGCTGCAGTTCCAGGAGGAGCGGCTCTGGGGAGCGGCCAACGCGATCCAGGGGCTCGAGAACGCCGTGACCGAGACGATCGAGTACACGCGCAACCGGCGCGCGTTCGGACGCGCGGTGCTCGACAACCAGGTGGTGCATTTCACGCTGGCCGAGCTCGCGACCGAGATCGAGGCCTTGCGCGCGCTGGTGTACCGCGCGACGGAACTGTACGTGCGTGGCCAGGACGTCACCCAGCTCGCCTCGATGGCGAAGCTGAAGGCCGGGCGTCTGTCGCGGGAAGTACCGGACAAGTGCCTGCAGTACTGGGGCGGCATGGGCTACACCTGGGAGAACCCGGTCTCGCGGCTGTTCCGTGACGGCCGGCTCGCGTCGATCGGCGGCGGCGCCGACGAGGTGATGCTCGGCATCATCAGCAAGCTGATGGGCACGCTGCCGCGTGGCTGAGGGTCGGCCGGCATGAACACAGAGGCGACGCCGGGAATCACCGAGCTGGAAGTGCGCCGCGAGCGGGGCTTCTGGCTCGCACGGCTCAACCGGCCCGCGAAGCGCAATGCGCTGTCCGATGCGATCGTGCAGGGCCTCGCGGCGCTTCTCGACCGGGTCGCGGCCGATCCAGAGGCGCGCGCGCTGCTGCTGTGGGGTGCTGGCGGGAATTTCTGCGCCGGCGCCGACTTCGACGGCTTCCTGCGCCTGATGTCCTCGGAAGCCGACGCCGGCGAGGACGCGATCGCGCGCTACAACCGCGCCTTCGGTGCGATGCTCGAGAAACTCGTCGCGCTGCCGGTACCGACGCTCGCGGTCGTGCGCGGCGCGGCCATGGGTGGCGGTTGCGGGCTCGCCGCCGCCTGCGACCACGTGCTGGCCGCCGAGGATGCGGCGTTCGCGATGCCGGAAGTGACGCTCGGCGTCGCTCCGGCGCAGATCGCGCCGTTCGTCGTGCGCCGGATGGGCGCGGTGCGCGCGCGCTGGCTGATGCTGAGCGGAGAGAGAATCGACGCGGGCAAGGCCTTCGAACTGGGCCTGGCCGACCAGGTCAGCCCGGCGCCGCAACTCCGTGCCGCGTTGGGCAGCTCGCTGGCGCAGCTCGCGCTCGCGGAGCCGGCCGCGCTGCACGCCACCAAGCGCATCGTGAACCGCAGCATCCAGGCTGGCCTCGGGGAGTCGCTGGACGAGGCGGCCCGCGAGTTCGCCCGGCTGCTGCGCGACGGCGCGGCCCGGGAGGGGATCGCGGCCGTCCGCGAGCGCCGCGCACCGCTCTGGCGAATCACCGCGCCGGAACTCCCGGAGTTCGACTGACGATGCTGAACCGGCTGCTGATCGCCAATCGAGGCGAAATCGCCGTGCGGGTTGCGAGGACCGCGCGCCGGATGGGCATCACGACGATCGCGGTCTGCTCGGACGAGGACCTCGATGCGCCGCACGTCCGGGCCTGTGACGAGCACGTGAACATCGGCGGCCGCACGGCGGTCGAGTCCTACCTCGACATCGATAAAATCCTCGCCGCCGCAGGCAGGTCGCACGCCCAGGCAATCCATCCTGGCTATGGCTTCCTGTCCGAGAATGCCCGCTTCGCGAGCGCCGTCGAAGCGCACGGGCTGATCTTCGTCGGACCGCCGGCCGAGGCGATCGAGGCGATGGGCGACAAGGCCCGCGCCCGGCGGCGGATGGCCGCGGCCGGCATAGACGTGATTCCAGGCTACGACGGCGAGGACCAGGACGAGGCGCGGCTGCTCGCCGAAGCTGCCCGCATCGGTTTCCCGCTGATGGTGAAGGCGGCGGCCGGTGGCGGCGGCCGGGGAATGCGCCGCGTCGCGGCCGTCGAACAATTGCCGGCCGCGCTTCGCTCGGCATCCTCCGAAGCAGCGAAGGCCTTTGGCGACGGCCGGCTGATCCTCGAGCGCGCTGTCGTCGAACCACGCCACGTCGAGATACAGGTCCTCGCGGACAGGCACGGGCAGGTGATCCATCTCGGGGAACGGGACTGCTCGGTGCAGCGCAGGCATCAGAAGATCGTCGAGGAGTCCCCCTCGCCCGCCGTCGACGCGGTGCTGCGCGAACGCATGGGCGAGGCGGCGACCGTGGTCGCCCGGGAGATCGGCTACAGCGGGGCCGGCACGGTCGAGTTCCTGCTCGACCAGGAGGGCCGTTTCTACTTCATGGAGATGAACACCCGGCTGCAGGTGGAACATCCGGTGACGGAACTCGTGACGGGTCTCGACCTCGTCGAGCTGCAGCTGAGAGTGGCCCGCGGCGAGAAGCTGCCGCTCGCGCAGCAGGACCTGCGCATCGCCGGGCATGCGATCGAGGTACGGCTCTGCGCCGAGGACCCGGCCGACGACTTCCTGCCGCGCAGCGGCCGCGTGCTCGACTGGCGTCCCGACGAGCTCACGCGCTGCGATCACGCGATCGCAGCGGGCATGCAGGTGAGCGCCTACTACGACTCGATGCTGGCCAAGGTCATCGCGCACGGCAACACGCGTGCCGAGGCGCTCGACAGGCTGGCCCGCGCACTCGAGCGCACGACGCTGCTGGGCGTGACGACGAACCGCGCTTTTCTCGCCCGAGTGCTGCGCCACGACGTCTTCCAGCAGGGTGAGCGCGTCTCGACGGCCTTCATCGAGCACTGCTTCCCGGATGCGGCGTCGCGCGCCTGCCTGCCGGACGAGCGGCTCTGGGCGCTGTCCGGCTGGGTCTCGGTCGCCTGCTCACCGGAAGCCCTCGCGGTTCCGGACGAGTGGCGCGATTTCCGCAGTGGCGATGCGCCGCCGGTCCGCTGGCGGCTTGAGCTCGCGGGCGCCGCGCCCGCAACGGACGCTGGCGAGGCGAGCCGCGAAGGTCGGCTGCTGTTGCTGCAGCACGACGCGCGGCTCAGGCTGGCGGAGCGCGAGTTCAGGATCCGGGCCCGCGCCGTTGCGCCGGGTTGCGACGGCCAGGCCGAGATCGACGGCGAGGAGATCCCGTTCCGCTACGCCTGGGACGGCCCGACGCTCTGGCTGCATACGCCCGGCGGCGATTTCGAGTTCCGCTGCCGCAGGCGCGATGCGCTGCGCAGTGCTGCCGAGGCCGCCTCGTCGGCAGCCCTGGTACGCGCGAACATCAACGGGCGGGTCGTCGACATTTCGGTCGCGCCCGGCACGCGGGTGCGCAAGGGTGAGCGGCTGGTCGTGCTCGAGGCGATGAAGATGGAACACGAGCTGCTCTCGCCCCGGGACGGGCAGCTCGAGAGCATCGAGGTGAGCATCGGCGACCAGGTCTCACCGGGCCAGGTGCTGGTCAGGTACGCCGACGGATCCGCGCAACAGGGTCGTCCCGGCAGGTAATATCCTTCCGAAGTCGGTCGGCGCCCGGCGGAACGGTCCGGGCGTAGCCGATACCTAGAAGACCGGAAGGACGATCAAATGGGGGAGTCCGCGTTCGACCCGTGGCAGTCACCACCGGCACATCGGCTGGTGTTCCTCGCCGACGACCGCACGGCGCTCGAGCGCAGGATCATCGACGACTGGCTCGCAACGACCCGCCCGCCCGGGCACGCCCCGGATCACGAGATCATCAGCCTCGGCTTCGAGGCAGGACGCGCCGCCCCGAGCGCCGCCTCGCGCATCGAGGGCATCGTCGCCGACGGTCGGCCCGTCTACTTCGTGCCGTTGCGGGTGCTCTGGCTGCCGCGGCCCGGCCGACGCACGATCGGCGCACGGCTGCGCGAGCTGGTGCTCGGCGACCCGCACGCACCGGGTGCGCTGCGACAACGACTGATCGCGCTGCGCGACCCGTCCCGCAGTCGCGCCGTCGCCGCCGAGGGCGCCTCGCTCAGCGCGCTGCAGCAGCGCTATTCGAGCGCGGTCGAGCCTGAAGCCGGTGCGTCACCCGCGCAGGTCGCGGCATTCATCGCCCGGCAAGCGCTGCTGGCACTGGAGCGCGCGGAGCGGCAACTGCGCGGCGCGCGATACAAGATGCCGCGGCTGGTCGAGGAGGAGATCCTCGCCCGTCCGTCATTCAGGCATGCGCTCGCCGAGGTGGCCCGTGACCAGGGTCGCCCGCTCGAGAGCGTCGAGAAGGATGCACGGGAGTGCCTGCGCGAGATGGCGCCGGTGCACAGCGCGCTGGCCGTGGACCTGATGGCCGAATTCGGCCGCTACCTGTACACCCGCGGCTTCGACCCCAGGGTCGAGATGCTGCCGGCGGACCTGGAGCGGGTGCGGGAGCTGGCCCGCACGCGACCCGTCGTCTACCTGATGACGCACAAGTCCCACCTCGACGGCTTCCTGCTCTACACGCTGTTCTATGACCTGGACCTGCCGCCGGTGCACACGTTCGGCGGCATCAACATGAGCTTCCTTGGCCTCGGAACGCTCGGCCGGCGCTCCGGTGCGATATTCATCCGCCGCAGCTTCAAGGACGACGCGGTCTACAAGCTCGTGCTGCGAACGTACATCGACTACCTGGCGGAGAAGCGCTTTCCGCTGCTCTGGGCCCTGGAGGGCACCCGCTCGCGTACCGGCAAGCTGATGCCGCCACGCTACGGACTGCTCGGCTACGTCGTGGACTCCTACGCACGCTCCGCGACGACGGACCTGGTGCTGATGCCTGTGTCGATCGTGTACGACCAGGTTCCCGAGGTCTCCGACTACGTGGCCGAGGCCAGGGGCATCGCCAAGAAGCCGGAGTCCGCCTCCTGGTTCATGAAGTACATCAGCGGGCTCAAGAACCCGTTCGGCCGCATCCACGTCCGCTTCGGCGAGGGCGTCGCCCTGCCGGACGTCCTGGCCGGACAGCCCGACGGGCGGGGCGTGGACAAGCTCGTGCTGCAGAAGCTGGCCTTCCAGCTCGCGGTCGATGCGAACCGCGTCACTCCTGTAACAGCATCCGCGTTCGTGACGTTCGTGCTGCTCGCGCACGGCCACCGGGCGCTCACGTTCCGCGAGCTGGCGCGCGAGTTGCGGGCCCTGCTCCGCTTCGTTCGCCTGCTCGATCTGCCGACGACGACCGATATCGACACGGCATCGCAGGAGGTCGTGGATCGCGTGCTGTCACAGCTGGTGCACACCGGCATCCTCGCCGTATACGAGGAGGGCCTCGAGCCGGTCTACGCCGTGCCGCCCGACGCCGGCATGGCCGCCGCCTACTACCGCAACACGTTCGTGCATTTTCTGGTGCCGAGCGCGATCACGGAGCTCGCGCTGCTGGCGGTCGCGGATTCACCGGGTCCCGCGCCGCTCGAGACGCTGCGCAGCCATGCACTGCGGCTGCGCGACCTGCTCAAGTTCGAGTTCTTCTTCGAGGAAAAGGAACAGTTCCTTGCGAACCTGGAGCGCGAACTCGAGCTGCGCAGGCCGGGCTGGCGGTCGGAGCTCGGCTCCGGCGCGACGGCGGTGCGCAATCTCGTCCTCGAGCTCGATCCGCTGCTCGCGCCCGGCGCGCTGCGCCCGTTCATCGAATCCTACTGGGTAGCCGCGGATACGCTGCTGCTGCAGGACCCGGCCGAGCCGGTCGTCCCGAAGACGTTCGTCAAGCAGTGCGTGGCGCTCGCTCGGCAGCGAGTGCTGCAGCGACGCCTCACCAGCATCGAGTCGGCCTCCGGGGCGTACTTCGAGTCCGCGCTGCAGCTGGCGGCCAACCGGCAGCTGCTCGATGGCGACGCCGCCGGACTGCAGCCGCAGCGGGAGGCTTTCGCCGCTGAAATGGCCGCGCTGGTCGGGCAGGTCGATCGGCTGGCCGGTTTGTCGGAAAATCAGCGCATCGCGATGCCGCAGCGCATCGGGTCGTGACAAATGGTGGGAGTCGAGCATGTTCGATGAACTGACCCGGCACGTGAGCAGGTCGCGGCGCGGCGCCCGCGTCGCGGCGCTGTTCGACCTGGACCGCACGCTGCTGGACGGCTTCTCCGTCTATGCCTTCCTCGGCGAACGCCTCGGCAGCGGCACGATGCCTCCGCGCGAGATGATCGCGAACCTCGCGGCGATGACCAACTACAAGCTGGGGCGCATCGGCTTCTCCGGCGTGCTGGCCGGAACGACGATGGCGCTGCGGGGCGTCTCGGAGGCGAGCTTCGAGGAGCTCGGTGAGCAGGTGTTCCGCAAGCACCTGCTGGGCCGCATCTACCCGGAGGCCAAGGCACTGGTCAAGGCGCACCGGGAGCGCGGGCACACGCTGGCCGTGGTCTCCTCCGCGACGCGTTACCAGATCGAGCCGGTCGCGCGTTACCTCGGGATCGAGCACGTGCTCTGCACGCAGCTCGAGGTCGAGAACGGCCGCTTCACCGGGCGGGCGATCAAGCCGGCCTGTTACGGCGAGGGCAAGGCGATCGCGGCCCGGCTGCTCGCCGGCGAGCAGAACCTCGATCTCGACGCCAGTTACTTCTACACCGATGCCCACGAGGACCTGCCGCTGCTCGAGCTGGTCGGGCACCCCTACGCGCTGAACCCGGATCGCGACCTGGCACGGGTCGCCCACGAGCGCGACTGGCCGGTCAGTTATTTTGCCGCGCGCCGCACCGGCGTCCGCGAGTTGCTCGGCACCGGCCTCGCCTACGGCAGCATGATCCCGGCGGCAGCGGCTGGCCGGCTCGTCGGCCTGCTGACCGGCTCGCGGCGCGCCGGCACCAACCTCGCCATATCGTCCTGGGCCGAGGTCGCGACGCTCGCGATCGGGCTGGACATCCGCGTCGAGGGCCGCGAGAACCTCTGGTCACACCGGCCGGCAGTATTCGTGTTCAACCACCAGAGCCAGGCCGATGCGCTGATCATGGCGAAACTGCTCGGCGGGGATTTCACCGGGGTTGCCAAGATCGAGGTGAAGAGTCACCCGATCGCGGGCCCGATGTTCTCGTCAATGGACGTCGTGTTCATCGAGCGATCGGATCGGGATAAGGCCATCAAGGCGCTCGAACCCGCGGTCGAGGCGCTGAGGAACGGCGTTTCGCTGGTCATCGCGCCGGAGGGGACGCGCAGCGAAACAGAGAAGCTCGGCCCGTTCAAGAAGGGTGCATTCCACATGGCGATGCAGGCCGGCGTGCCGATCGTGCCGGTCGTGATACACAACGCGATTGAATCGCAGCCGAAGGGCGAGATCCTCTTTCGCCCTGCGAACGTGCGCGTCGAGGTGCTGCCACCGGTGGACACGCGTCACTGGAAGGCGGAAGGCCTGGAGCGGCGCGTTGCAGACGTCCGCTCGATGTTCCTGCGGGCGCTGGGCCAGAGCGAGCCTCCGGCACGGACCGGCACCCGCGGGACCACCGGCAGAAAGCGGCCGCGCAAGCGGAGCGTGCGCCGGTGAACCTCAAGGTCGGACTGCTCGGTGGTGGATCCTGGGGCACGACCGTGGCCGCGCTGGTAGCCAGGAACGCGCCCGCGGTGCTCTGGGCCCGGGACGAGGCGACCGTCCAGGAGATCAACGACAGGCACACCAACGAGAGGTACCTGCCGGGCGCGAAGCTCCCGGCCTCGCTGCGCGCCACGCACGAGGTCGGCGAAGCCGTGTCCGGCGCAGACGTCGTGGTGATGGGCGTGCCTTCACAGGGATTCCGCGCCGCGCTCGAGCAGGCCCGGCCGCACATCCGTCCCTGGGTACCGATCGTGAGCCTCAGCAAGGGCCTGGAGATCAGCAGCGGCAAGCGCATGACGGAGATCGTGCAGGAGGTCATGCCGGGCCACCCGGTCGGCGTGCTGACCGGACCCAATCTCGCCCGCGAGATCATGTCGGGCCTCGCCGCGGCCAGCGTGATCGCGATGGAGGACGAGATCATCGTCCGGGCGCTGCAGCAGGTGTTTCGCAGCGGCCTGTTCCGCGTGTACACGAACCACGACGTCATCGGCTGCGAGCTCGGCGGCGTGCTGAAGAACGTGATCGCAATCGCGGTCGGGATGGGCGACGGCCAGGGCGCGGGCGAGAACACGCGCGCTGCGCTGATCACGCGCGGACTGGCCGAGATCACGCGCCTGGGCGTCGCGATGGGCGGCGAAGCGGCGACCTTCGCGGGGCTGGCCGGCCTCGGGGACCTCGTCGCGACCTGCACCAGCCCCCTGAGCCGCAACCGGAGCGTCGGTGTCGAGCTCGGCAAGGGGCGCCACATCGACGAGATCATCGCGGAAATGTTCATGGTGGCGGAGGGCGTGAAGAGCGCGCCCACCGTAATGGCGCTGGCGGAACAACACGGCGTGGACATGCCGATCGCCTACGAAGTCTGCCAGGTGGTGCAGGGAAAGGGCACGGCGCGCGGGGCCTTCCGCGGACTGCTGCGTTCGGCGGCCGGCCACGAAGCCGAGCCGGGCTGATGGTCGCGAGCGGATTCGCAACGCCATGAAGCGCCTGTCGAAGTACTTCGGCCTGCTTTGCCTGCTGCTGGCCGGCTACCTGCTGCTCTGGCCGGTACCGATCGAGCCCGTCGCCTGGACGCCATCGCCCTCGGCGGGTTACGTCGGTCCGCATGCCGTCAACCGCCGGCTCGCCGGACTCACCGAGATCTCCGTCGGGCCGGAACTCGGGCCGGAGCACATCACGTTCGGCCCGGACGGGCGGCTCTACACGGGCGTGCTCTCCGGGGCAATCCTGCGCATGAACGCAGACGGCACCGGCCGCGAGACGTTCGTCGATACCGGCGGCCGGCCGCTGGGAATGGAATTCGACGCGGCCGGCCGTCTGATCGTTGCGGACGCGCTCAAGGGCCTGCTCGCGGTGGATCCCGACGGAGCGATCCGCGTGCTGGCCGATCATGTCGGCGACGACCCGGTCCGCTACGCAGACGCCGTGGTCATCGCGTCGGACGGACGCATTTTCCTGACGGACGCCTCGCGCCGGCACTCGCCGGTCGAACGGGGGACTTTCGACGCAGCGCTGCTCGACATCCTGGAGCATTCCTGTACCGGCAGGGTGCTGGTCTGGGAACCCTCGGACGGGCAACTGCGACCGGTGATCGGTGGCCTCTGCTTTCCGAACGGCCTTGCGCTGTCAGTTGACCAGCAGTCGCTGCTGATTGCCGAGACCGGTGAGTACCGCATCTGGAAAGTGGCTGCCGCTGCCCGGGGCATGGACGCCGCGGCTCCGCCGGCGACGGCCCGGGTGATCCTCGCCGGCCTGCCGGGCTTCCCCGACAACCTGACCCGGGACACGGCAGGCCGTTTCTGGACCGGTCTGACCAAGCCCCGCAGCGCCGTGATCGATGCGGCCGCGGACAAGCCCTGGCTGCGCCGCATGATGCTCAGGCTTCCGAAGAGCCTTTGGCCAGTCCCGCCGAGCTACGGCCACGTGCTCGCCTTCGACGAGGACGGGCGGATCCTGCTGGATCTGCAGGACCCCGAGGGCAGGGTTCCGGAAACGAGCGGTGCAACGCTGCACGATGGCCGATTGTACGTGCAGAGCCTGCACGGCCAGGCGCTGGGCGTGATCGACCTGGCACGGGTCGAACACTGACCCTCGGCAGCGAATGCCGGGCACCCTCCCCCTTGCTGTTCCGGTCGCGGCGACGGTGCCGGACGCCGCGGCCGGATTGGCTCAGTGGAAGACCTGCAGGTCGACCAGCGCGTTCACCAGCGCGGCAAAAGCAACCGCCGCTGCAGCGGTCAGTGCGGCGACGAGTATCGTGGTGTAAGTGGTGTTCTGCGAGAACATGTTGCCTCCTCGGCTACCTGGGAGGCCGGCCCGGGCGGGCTCTAAGGGGGAAAGGCACCCCGCCGGGGTCGCCTCGTTTCATGCTGCCGGCATTTTACGCGATTTCATGCTGCGCCGCAGCATAATGATGCGACGCAGATCGCAATTCGGAGAAATATTTCTTATTGAGAATCAGATAGCTACGGAAAACTCTTAAACGAATGAAGCCCGGCGACGACCGGGCTTCATTCGCGTTCAGGTTCAGATGAAGGCCTGAACATGGACCGCAGCCTGGGACAGCGAAGCCACGACCATGACGATCGACGCGGCCAGTCCCGCCACTGCGACGGAAAGGAATCGACCATTCGAAGCGCTGTTGTTCCTCATCTCCGGATCCTCCATGCAGGTGCTGCCTGCGGAATCCAAGATAGGGGCAATCATTGAATCGATAAACACCAATAAAGATTGCACTATGTTCGTATTCTCTGAACAATAGAATGATGGACCAGCTCGCTGCGATGCGCGTATTCAACCGGGTCGCGGAACGCGGCTCGTTCGTCCAGGCTGCGGAAGAACTGGCGATTTCGCGCGCCGCAGCCAGCGCGCACGTCGCGTCGCTGGAGAAGCACCTGGGCGTGCGGCTCTTGAACCGCACGACGCGCAAGGTCAGCCTGACCGCCGAGGGCGCCGAATTCCTGCGCCGCAGCCGTCGGATCCTCGACGAGCTTCGCGACGCAGAGGAAACGCTGCGCGAGACGCGGACCCGGCCGCGCGGCCGGCTGCGGGTGGACGTCCCGGTGGCCTTCGGTCGTTACCTGCTGCTGCCGGAACTGCCGAAATTCACGCGTCGTTATCCGGAAATCGATCTCGACCTCAGACTGAACGACCGGGTCGTGGACCTGGTGGCGGAGCAGGTCGACGTCGCGCTCCGCGTCGGCCCCCTGCGCCAGTCCGGACTCGTCGCCCGGCGGATCGGCCAGACGACGATGGTCACCTGTGCGGCACCCGCCTACCTCGAGGAGCACGGCGAGCCGAGGACCCCGGACGAGCTCGCCCAGCATCGCCTGCTGGGACTGAGCTCACCGTCCGGCGCCCCTCCCGAATGGACGTTTCCCGCGCCCTACACCCCGCGTCGGCTGCGGCTCAAGTTCAATTTGACCTTTAACGCGGCCGAGGCGCCGGTCATCGCTGCCGCCAGCGGGCTCGGCATCGTCCACACGGCGGACCTGCTGGTCGCCGAGTACGTCGCCCGCGGCGAACTCGTGCTGATCCTGCGCGATTTCGTCGAGCCGGGCCCGCCGATGTCGCTGGTCTACCCGTCCGCCGGACACCAGTCGGCCAAGGTGCGGGTCTTCTCGGACTTCACGGCGGACCTTCTTCGCAGGTACAGCGAAATCGTGCGAGGATGGATCGACCCGTCCGCCCGGTCCGATACGCCTGTAACCGAGCGACGGCTGTAGCCCTCACCCGCTCCGGAGCAGCGCCCCATGTCACTACTGATTGCCGGCCTCGTGATCTTTCTCGGCGTCCACTCGGTATCGATCTTCGCGCCCGCATGGCGGGATTCGATGTCGGCGAGACTGGGCGACCAGACGTGGAAGATCCTCTACAGCGTGGCGTCGCTGGTCGGCTTCGTGCTGATCGTGAAGGGATATGGTCTCGCCCGGCAGGATCCCGTGTTCCTGTACAACCCGCCGTTCTGGATGCGGCACGTGTCCGCACTGCTGATGCTCCCGGTGTTCCCGCTGCTGCTGGCCACCTATTTCCCGGGACGCATCAAGTCGGCCGTCAAGCACCCGATGCTGACGGCCACCAAGGCCTGGGCCGTCGCCCACCTGATCGCCAACGGGACCCTGGCCGACGTGCTGCTGTTCGGCGGATTTCTCGTCTGGGCGGTGGCGGACCGCATCTCGGTGGGCAAGCGCCCGCCGCGCTCCGTCCCGGGGGCGCCGCCGTCCGGGCTTAACGACCTGATCGCCGTCGTCGGCGGCCTTGCGCTCTACGTCGTATTCACACTCTGGCTGCACAAGAGCTGGATCGGAGTCGCACCGTTCGTGCGCGGCTGAGCCAGCCGCCCGCCGACCGATGCAGCGCACCGACGTCGAATTCGAAAGCGGCGGCGCGACCTGCCGCGGCTGGTTCTACAGGCCGGACGGATCGCGGGGCGCCCTGCCCTGCGTGGTCATGGCCCATGGCTTCGGCGCCACCCGCGACGCCTCGCTGGAGCCCTACGCAGCGCGGTTCGCCGAGGCCGGCTTCGCCGTGCTGTTGTTCGATTACCGGCATTTCGGTGCCAGCGACGGTGAGCCGCGGCAGCTCGTCTCGGTTCGCCGTCAGCTCGAGGATTACGCCAGCGCGATCGCCTGTGCGCGCGCACTGGATGGAGTGGACCCGGATCGCATCGCCGTCTGGGGAACGTCCTTCTCAGGAGGCCACGCGCTGGTCACCGCCGCGCGGGTTCCGGGCATCGCGGCCGCCGTGTGCCAGTGCCCGATGATGGACGGCTGGAAGGCGGTGCTGAACATTCTCCGCTACGCAGGCCCCGGACAGGTGCTACGGCTGACGGTGCACGGGCTCCGGGACCTGCTGCTGTCGGTCACCGGACGCACCCACTGCATACCCACGGTGGGCCCTCCGGGCACGCTGGCGGTCATGAGCAGCGAGGATGCGGACGCCGGCTACCGGGCGCTGATGCCGCCGCACGCCTCGCTCGAGGTCGCGGCCCGAATCGCGCTGCTGGTGCCGCTGTACCGGCCCGTCAGCGACGCGAGGCGCGTTCGCTGTCCGGTACTGATCCAGGTCTGTGACCGCGACAGCGTTGCACCGGCCGGCGCCGCCGAAGAGACCGCGCGCCGCCTCGGGCCGCGCGGCGAACTGGTCCGCTACCCCATCGGGCACTTCGAGCCGTATTTCGGTGCGTCCTTCGAGCGCAGCGTCGGCGACCAGCTCGCGTTCCTGCGCCGGCAACTCGGCGGCGCGTCCGTCACCAGCCCTTGAAGAAGCTGCCGTCGGCGAAGTCCCACAGCAGCGTCAGGTGATAGCGCGTGTCCCATGACTGGTCGTTGAGCGGGAACTCGACGCCCAGGTTCAGCGCCACGTGCGCCCCCCTGGTCAGGCCGAAGCGCAGCTGCGGCAGCGCGGTCCATTTCACCGAGTCGCCACCCTCGTCGTCGAACGGAATGGTCGCGGTCATCTCCAGCGCCGGAAAGACCGCCCGCGGACGCTCGGTCCAGACGTAGTACACGATGCCGGCGAATTCGACTTCGCCCTCGTCGGCGTGATCGAGCGGCACGATCACGCGCGTGCTGCCCTCGATGAGAACCTCGTCCGAGAACTGCCGGCCGTAGGCCAGGTACGGAATGAGTTCCTCCGAGGCGTCGCCGTCGGTCGGAATCGCCAGCACGATCGCGCCGGAGAGAATCGACTGCTTCTCCAGGCTCCAGTGGAGCGCGGTCTTCGCGCCGATTTCCACTTCGGTGATCTCGCTGTCGGTTCCGTCATCCTCGTGCACGATTTCCACGAGTCCCATCGAGCGCTTGCCGAAGCGCTTCTCGATCTCTAGCACGTTGCGCCAGACATCCCTCCCGGGCTGGTCGCTGTAGCGGGACTTCCAGACGATCTCGTCTTCCGGATAGGCTTTCTTGGTCCGGATAGGCAGGAAGAAATTCAGCTCCCCGGGCGGATAGCCGCTGGTGTCGGCCAGCGTCTTCGCATACGCGACGACATCCTCGATCTGCTTTTCGCTGAGCACCTCTCCCTGCGCGGGCATCGCCGCGGACAGTCCCAGTGCCGGGCCGCCGTGCGTGACGACGACGTGCCAGTCGCTGGCCGGCTCCCGGCTGTTGAACAGCGGATCGGACAGGTCGGCCGGCTCCGGATCGAGCGCCTGCACTACCGGGTTGTCCGGATCCGGCCGCCCGGTCGTGCCGTGGCATGCGGCGCAGACGCTCTCGAACGTCTGCCGGCCCGCCTCGAGATCGGCGGCCAGCGAAGGCCCGCTCCACGCCGCGAGGACGAGTGTCGTCAGGAACGCGATTGGCAGGCGGGAACGGTAGACTGTCGGCATGGATCTGGCACCGCGGGTCCGCCGGGATCGGCGCATCCAAGGCTAGAGAACACGGAGTAGCGCGTCGCTCCGGGCTTTCCGCAGCCACCGGCTGCCGGCAACGCGAGGTGGGCAATGATCAAGGCAACGGCCAAGGCGATCCGGGCGCTGCTCGACGAGCAGCGCGTTCTGTCGATCGCGGTACTGGTGGAAGGCAAGCCGTACGCTGGGCTTCTGCCCTTCGACGTTCTGGACGGCTATTCGGGCGTCCTGGTGCACGCCTCGCGCCTCTCGAGGCACACCGCCGGCCTCGGCGAGGGCGCACGCGCTGGCGTACTGCTGCACGAGCAGTACGCGCCCGGGAAGGACCCGCTGCAAATCAAGCGCGCGAGCTTCGAGTGCCTGGTCCGGCCGCATGAACGCGGCAGCGCGGCCTGGGAAGCCGCGCGCGATTCCTACCTGGAGCGGTTCCCGAAGAGCCGCATCACGTTCCGGCTGGGCGACTTCAATCTCTACCGGCTCGAATTTCAGCAGGGCCTGTACGTCGGCGGCTTCGGCCGCGCAGTGGACATCGAGCCGGATGACATACCGAAGATCGCGACGCTGGCCTGACTGTCAGCGCTTGCAGAACTGCTCGTGCAGCGTCTCCATCACGGACGCGGCCTGGCCGCTGGCCAGGCTGTAGTAGATCAGCTGCCCGTCGCGGCGCGTGCGCACGATCTGCTTCCTGCGCAGCACGGCGAGGTGCTGGGACAGCGCCGACTGGCTCAGGCTCACCGCGGGCTGCAGTTCACTGACGGACTTCTCCCCCTCGGCAAGCTGGCAGAGGATCATCAGTCTCGCCGGGTTGGCCATCGCGCCGAGCAGGTCGCAGGCCTTGGCCGCGTTCTTGGCGAGGCGGCGCGTCTCGGCGGGACGCATGCCGGTGGCCTCGGGGACTGCACTGCGCAGGTTGCGGGAAGTCAAGCGTTCACCTCGGCTGGCGAGTGGGAGGGCGAATCATAGTCGAGTTAGCCGCCTGCCCGCGCGGGTGAGCCCGGCACCGCGGCGCGATGCCGGCGCACGGACCCGCGTCCGGCGGCTCCGGCACCGCACTCGTCCGTTCCGCTCGTCTCAGGTCGCCCGCTGCGCCGCCTGGGCCTGCTCGTACTGCGAGGGCGTCATGCGCGCGTGCGCCAGATACTCCCTCAGGTGCCGCACGGCGCTCTTGTCCAGCGTGTTGCCGTGGTGGGGCCGGTGGAGAATACCCTCGGCGCCGTTCAGCTTCACGCGGATGCGGGCCCCGGACAACGGCTGCACATCCGCGCCGAGGTGCTTGAGCAGCGACTCGACCTCGCGCCAGTGAATGTTGCCGCTGATCGGGTCGTGGAAGACCGTTTCCAGCAGATGGGCATGCTTGTGGCTCATGCCCGGAGCATACCTTCCGGCGCGGTGACCGGGACACGCACTTTCCGAAACGCTCAGCCCGCCATCGCGAGCCTCCCGGACTGGTAGTCCCGGACGGCCTGCTCGATCTCCTCGCGCGTGTTCATCACGAACGGGCCGTACTGCACGACGGGTTCGCCGATGGGTCGCCCGGCGAGCAGCAGCAGCTTCGCGCCGGCAGCGCCTGCCTGGAGCCGCAGAGAATTTCCTCTCGACAGCAGCCCCGCCGAGCGCGCCGCGAGCGGCTCGCCGGCCTCACCGACCAGCGCCTCGCCTTCGTACGGATACAGGAACGCGTTGTGGTCCGCAGGCAGCGGGATGTTCAGGCTGCTTCCGGCCGGCATTCGCAGGTCGACATAGAGCGGCTCGGTCGAGGAGCCGAGGACGGCCCCCCGCACGGCTGCGGGGGCGTGCCGGAACTCGCCCGCGATCACCCGCGCGGTGCCGCCCCCTTCGAGTTCGGCCACCGGGATTTCCCGGGCGGGGATGTCCCGGTAGGCGGCGGCCTTCATCTTCTCCTGGGCTGGCAGGTTGATCCACAGCTGAAAGCCGCGCATGCGTCCTTCCGTCTGCTGCGGCATCTCGGAGTGGATGATCCCGCGAGCTGCCGTCATCCACTGCACGTCGCCCGGGCCGAGGTCGCCCCGGTTGCCGACGCTGTCCTCGTGCCGCATCCGGCCATCGAGCATGTAGGTCACGGTTTCGAAACCGCGGTGCGGATGCGCCGGAAACCCCGCGATGTAGTCATCGGGATCGTCCGAGAAGAACTCGTCCAGCATCAGGAACGGGTCGAAGCGCAGGTTCGGTGCGCTGCCGAGGCTGCGCCTGAGCTTGACGCCGGCGCCGTCGGACGCCGGAACCGAGGCGATCACGAATTGCAGCTTGCGTGCGGTCATTGTCGAACCCTCGAGTGGAATTGCGTCAAGCACTCAGGAACGGCTGCCCGGATCGCCCGGCGAGGCCAGCCGCGCCCGGCGGGCATCGAGCGACCAGGCGCCTGCGCCGCGAGCCACCAGGAACAGGAAGCCGCCGGCGATCGCCAGGTTCTTCATGAACATGATGCCCTGCATCTGGTCTCCGGGGACCCAGTGGAACAGCACGGCGCTGGCCACCGAGAACAAGGCCAGCAGCGCCGCGGCGATCCGCGTCCCCAGGCCGAGAATCACCGCGAGCGCGCCGAGAATCTCGAGCGCGATCACCAGTGGCAGCAGCGCGCCGGGCACGCCCATGGACTCCATGTAGGCCTGGGTGCCGGCATAGCCGCCGATCTTGTCGAGCCCGGCGCCGAGAAACAACATCGAGATCAGGATGCGTCCGACCAGGTCGGCGGTCTTTTCGGTGGTATTCATCAGCTTCTCCATTCGTTGACGCCCCGGCCGCTCAGGCCGCGAGCCTCGTGATCTGGTCACTCGCGTCCTGCAGCGCCGCTTCGCGCTGCTCGGCACCGAGCGCGAGCCCTTCGGCGTAGACGAACTCGACGTCGTCGATGCCGATGAAGGCGAGGAACTGCCGGACGTAGTCGGACTGGGTATCCATCGGCGTGCCGGCATAACGCCCGCCGCGGGTCGCGAAGACGTAGACCTTGCGCCCGCCGAGCAGCCCCACCGGACCCTGCGGCGTGTAGCGGAACGTCTCCCCGGCGCGGGCCACGTGATCGAAATAGGCCTTCAGGGTCGAGGGTATGCCGAAGTTGTACATCGGCAGCCCCAGAACGATCACATCCGCCTGCCTGAGCTCGGCGATCAGCGCGTCCGACACCGCGACCTCCCGCTGCTGTTCCGCGGTGCGCTGGTCGGCCGGCGTCGTGAAAGCCGCGAAGCGCTCCGCGCTCAGGTGCGGCAGCGGCTCGCTGGCCAGGTCGCGCAAGATCCGCCGGGAGCCGGGCTCGCGCTCGAGCTGCGAAGCCACGAAGCGGGAGGCGAGCTCCGAGGACACGCTGCCGTCCACGGACAGGCTCGAGTTGATCTGCAGAATCGTCTTCACGGTGGGTCTCCTGGTTTGGGGGCGTGTCGCCACTGGGCGGCGTGGGAGGCATTTTCCATCTATCCATTAGATAAAAAAGCCGGTATTTTTGATCTTTCCGATCTATTTTTTCGATATATGCGAGCGCCAAAGATCACGCTGGACCAGTGGCGAACACTGGTCGCGGTCGTCGAGGAAGGAACCTACGCCGCCGCCGCGGAGCGCCTGAACCGCACCCAGTCGACCGTGACCTACACGCTGAAGAAGCTCGAGACCCTGCTCGGCATGCAGGTGTTCGAGCTGCGAGGCCGCAAGTCCGCGATCACGCCGACCGGACAACTGCTGTATCGCCGCGGCAAGAACCTGATCGAGCAGGCTGCGCGGCTCGAGCTCGCGGCCGCGGAGCTCGCCCGTGGCTGGGAACCGGAGATCCGACTGGCCGTCGACATCATCTTCCCGACCTGGCTGTTGCTCGACTGCCTGGCGACTTTCGGCGAAGAGCACCCGGATACGCGCATCGAGCTGACCGAGTCGGTGCTCGGCGGAACGGACGAGGCGCTGACCGAAGGCCGCGTGGATCTCGCGATCGGCAGTAACGTTCCCGGCGGGTTCCTCGGCGATCCGCTGATGGACGTCCGCTTCGTCTGCGCAGCGGCCCCGTCCCACCCGCTGCACGGACTCGGGCGCAAGCTCGACCTGGACGACCTGCGTCGTCACCGGCACCTGGTCGTGCGCGACTCCGGTGCGCGGCGCAGTCGCTCGGGCGGCTGGCTGAACGAGGTCCGCTGGACGGTGAGCCACAAGGCCACCTCCATTCGCGCGGCGTGCATGGGGCTCGGTTATGCCTGGTACCCGGAGCAGAACATTCGCGACGAGCTTCGCGAGGGTACGCTCCGACCGCTTCCGCTCGCCGAGGGTGCCGAGCGCTACGTGAGTCTCTACATGGTGTTCGCGGACCACGACGTCGCAGGACCCGGGGTCCGTCGGCTCGCGGAAGTCATCCGAAAGCGGACTGCGGAAACCTGCAGGTCGTTCGTGGCCCCGACCGTCGGCTAGACTCTGCGCCATGGGCGTCGGCGCCTTCAGACGGCACAGGATCCGCAGCCGCGTAACGCGACTGGTGCTGCCGGCACTGCTGCTGCGACTGCTGGTCCCGGCGGGCTTCATGCCCGGCGTGGCCGCGGACCATTCGCTGACGATGCAGATCTGCCACGGCAGCGCATCGCAGGTCCTGGCGTCGCCGGGGACGACCGAGCCGGACGAGAATTCGGCGGACCACGGCTCGCCCTGCCTGTTCGCCGCCACCAGCGTCACGGCACCGCCGCCCGTCTCGACGGTCACCTCCCCGGACGCGGCCCGGCAGCAGCCGCGAGCACAGACGCTGCCAGCCTCGGCTGCGCTGCGCAGCCTGCACCGGTCGCAGGCCCCCCGCGCCCCACCCGCGCACAGCTGACCCGCCAATCTGGGCCAGGCACAGCGCGTCGGATCCCGCGAGGTCCGTGCGCAGTGCTGCTGTGAGTACTGACGACCGGAGAGAGATGAAATGACCACCCGTTTGACCGCGGTAATCGCCATGCTGGGCGCGGGCGCCGCGACCGCGGCGGCGCCGCCCGAGGCCGAGCTGTCGGAGATCGTCGTTACGGCGTCGCGCATGCACGCGCCGCTGCTGGTGAGCACCGACCCGCAGGCGCCGCGGCAGCCGATGCCTGCGAACGACGGCGCCGACTACCTGAAGACCGTCCCCGGCTTCTCCGTCATCCGCAAGGGAGGCACGGATGGCGATCCGGTCTTCCGCGGCATGGCTGCATCGCGCGTCAACATCCTGCTCGACGGCGAACAGGTCCTCGGCGGCTGCGGCATGCGGATGGATCCGCCGACCGCCTACGTGTTCCCGGAGGCGTACGACAGGATCACCGTGATAAAGGGCCCGCAGACCGTGCTGCACGGCCCCGGCAACTCGGCTGCGACGGTGACCTTCGAGCGGACGCCTCCGCGCTGGGACGAACCCGGCTTCGCGGCCCGCGGCAGCGCGCTCGGCGCGAGCTTCGACCGCAGCGACCTGGTGGCCGACTTCGGGGGCGGGGGCCCGCGCGCGTACGGCCGGCTGACCGGGACCTGGGCCGCCTCGGACGACTATACCGACGGCGCCGGCGAGCGGGTGCACTCGGCCTACGAGCGCTGGAGCGCGAATGCCGCGCTGGGCTACACGCCGGACGAGCGCACGAACATCGAGTTGAGCGGCGCGCTGAGCGACGGCGAGGCGGCCTATGCCGACCGGGCGATGGACGGCGTGATGTTCGACCGGCGCAACCTCGGTCTCGCAGTGGACCTCGCCCAGCCGTTCGCGAGCGTCACGCGGCTGGAGGCACAGGTCTACTACAACTACGTCGACCACGTGATGGACAACTACAGCCTGCGCGAATTCACGCCGACCGCGATGATGCCGAACCCGGCGGTGCAGAACCCCGACCGGCTGACGATCGGCGGGCGCGTGGCCCTCGAGCTGGCCGGGCTGCGCGGCGGCAGCACGACGCTGGGCGCGGACCTGCAGCAGAACGAGCACAGCCTGCGGGCCTCGATGAACCAGCCTGCCCTGCCCTACCAGCAGCTCGAGCGCACCGACGACGCGTGGTTCAGGAGCGTCGGCGTGTTCGGCGAGACGCAGTTGCCGCTCGACGAACCGGCGCGCGTGATCGCGGGCCTGCGTGCCGACCACTGGAGTGCGCGGGACCAGCGCCAGACGCTGCCGATCGGCATGACCCGCGTGCCGAACCCGACTGCCGACGAGCGACGCGACACCACGCTGGTGAGCGGATTCGGCCGCTACGAGCGAGATCTTGCCAGCACGCCGGCGACGGTATTCGTCGGCCTCGGGCACGCACAGCGCTTCCCCGACTACTGGGAGCTGATTTCGCAGAACAAGGAGAGCACGGACGGCCTGAGCGCCTTCAACACCCGGCCCGAGAAGACGACGCAGCTCGATACGGGGCTCGTGTATGCGGGCCGGAAGCTCTCAGGGTCGATCTCGGTGTTCTTCAGCAACATAGACGACTACGTGCTGATCGAATCGGCCTACATGAAGGGTCCGCGACGGACCATCGTCACCCGCAATATCCATGCGCGGACCTGGGGCGGCGAGGCCGACCTCGCCTGGGATTTCGCGCAAGGCTGGCGGCTGACCGAAACGCTGGCCTACACGCGCGGCGAGAACCTCGACGAGGACCGGCCGCTCGCCCAGATGCCGCCGCTGGAGTTGCGCACCGCGCTCGACTACGAGCGCTCCCGCTGGTCGGCAGGCCTGCTGTGGCGCCTCGTGACGCAGCAGGACCGCTTTGCCGTGAACCAGGGCAACGTCGTCGGGCAGGACCTCGGGCGCACGGGCGGTTTCGGCGTACTGTCGGTCAACGGCGGCTGGCGGCCCGCGCCCGGCCTGCTGCTGACGGCCGGCGTGGACAACCTGTTCGACAAGCTGTACGCAGAACACCTGAGCCGCGGCGGAGCAGCCGTGGCAGGCTTCGTGCAGACGGAACGCGTGAACGAGCCGGGCCGCACGATCTGGCTCAAGCTGAACGCCCGACTGGACTGATCCAGGAACTCCGCCATCCGGCTATCATTAGCCGAACGACGAGGGAGGAACCGCCATGGTCAAAGGTCAATGCCTGTGCGGCGCGGTCCGCTACGAGATCGAGGGGCCGTTCACCAACCTGCTCCATTGCCATTGCTCGATGTGCCGCAAGCACCATGGCTCGGCCTTTGCGACCTTCGCTGCGGCGCCGCTGGCCGGCTACCGGATCACGGCCGGCGCCGGGGAGATCCGGCGCTATGACTCCTCGCCCGGCTTCCACCGGTCGTTCTGCGGCAACTGCGGGTCGGTGCTGCCCGAAGCCATGGAAGCGATCGGCCTGGTGATCGGCCCGGCCGGCAACCTCGAGGGCGAGCTCGGTATCGAGCCGCAGCTGCACATGTTCACGGGCTCCAAGGCGCCGTGGTACTCGATCACCGACGGCCTGCCCCAGTTCGAGGAGTACCCGCCGGAATTCGGCATGTCGGCCCGGCCGCGCCCGCAACCCGAGACGCGCACCGGCGTGACGCAGGGGAGCTGTCTCTGCGGGGAGGTGGCCTTCGAAATCGAAGGCGAGCCGTTCCGGATGATGAACTGCCACTGCTCGCGCTGCCGTCGCGGACGCAGCGCGGCGCATGCGACCAACCTGTTTTACAACTCGGGCGGCTTCAAGTGGACCCGTGGCGAGTCCCTGGTCAGCGAGTACAAGGTCCCCGATGCGCAGTACTTCACCGTCGCGTTCTGCAGCCGCTGCGGCAGCGCGCTGCCGCGGATCTCGCCGGACTTCAAGCTGGCCGTGGTGCCGGCCGGATCACTCGACACTGACCCGGGCATGCGACCGCAGGCCCACATCTTCGTGGGTTCGAAGGCGCCGTGGTTCCGGATAACGGACGAGCTGCCGCAGTTCGACGAGGGCCCGCCGCGCAAATAGGCACCGGGATCAAGCTGCGCCCAGGGCGCCCCGGGGGCGCGCCGGTTCAATCCTCGGGCGGATTTTCCTCGGCGCTCCAGCGGCGGCGATGCTCCTGCTCTGCGGCGGCGCGGACGCTGGCGTGCCGGTTCGAAAGCAGCAGCGAGGACGGGTCGCAGACCCGCGCGCGAATCACGCCCAGATCCACGGCCGCATCGAAGAGGCTGGGGTACCAGCGCTCCCACTCCGGGAAAATCTCCTCCACCTGCCTGCGCAGCGACATGCCCGCCAGTGTGCCTAAATCGACGGACACGGCAAGCCTGGACGCCTCGATGTCCAGCCAAAGCGTGTCCCGCCGCTAGTTCGGCGGACACCCGGCCCGATCCGGGCCGACGTCTGCGGCGATGCCGCTCAGCGTCGCGCGCACGGCGGGCTCGAACGGCCCGCCCGAGGCGAGCGACTGCGCGGCGCTCGCGACCCGCAGCGCCTGCCCAGGACAGCCCATGCGCAGCAGCGTCTCGGCGCGGTTGTTCAAGGCGACGACGTTCTGCGGGTCGAGCGCGACTGCTGCGCGGTAGTCGCGCTCGGCGCCGGGCAGGTCGCCGCGGACGTACGCGACGTTGGCGAGACCGAGGCGCGGCAGCGCGGACTCGGGCCAGGCGAGCGCCGCCGCGGCATAGGCACGCTCGGCGTCTGCGAACCGCCCCAGCGCCTCGAGACCCGCCGCCGCCTCCATGTAGGGCTCCAGCAGCGGCGTCGCGGGAAGCTCCCCCGGTCGCAGCGTCACCAGAGCCCAGCGGCCCGCCCGCGTCCAGCTCGCAAGAAACTGCGATGCGGGCATTTCGAATCGCTGCTCGACGCCGGAACGCAGCAACACGCGCTCGCCGGCCGCATCGATGCCGACCAGCACCGCGTAATGCCAGAGCGGCCAGGGCCCGACGCCCAGCTTCTGCAGCACCAGCACCGGCCGCCCGGCCTGCAGTTCCGCTAGCAGCGCCTCGGGTTGCGGCGGCAGCAGGTAAGGCAACCGCCCGCGGCTGCGCGCCGCCGCGACCACTTCCGCCTGCAGGCTGCCGCGTCTTCCCGGCAGGTAGACCTCATCCTGAAGTTCCGCCGGCGTGACCGGCAATCCTGCAGCAGCCAGCACGGTCGCGAGCGCCGCCGGTCCGCACTGGTCGTCCTGCTGCCGAAAGAAGGGCGTGTGCTCCAGTTCGACAGACGCCGGAGACGCGCCCCAGTTCGCCGGCGCCGGACCCGGCGACACGCAGCCGCCCAGCATCAGCAGCAGCGCGCAGGCGAACGCCTGCGCCGGGATCTGCAGGCGGCGCGACGCGGGCACTGGCCGCTAGGGGAACTTCTTGAAGATGTCGATGACGCCGACGGCCTCGAGGATCAGCAGCACCAGGAAGACGACGCCGATCACGGCGAGTGCACTGCCGCCCGCCGGGGCCTCCCCGACCTGCCGGGCCAGGCTGCGCAGTTCCTCGTCCGTCAACGCGGCCACGCGCGCCTCGATGTGCTCCGGCTTGACGCCGAGCGCGAGAAACTGCTCCCTCACCTGCCGGCGCGCCAGCGCCGCGTTGACCGTGGCGAGATCGGCGGCGCGTCCGGGCGCGGCTACGGCTTCCAGCGTACCGATCATGCCGGCCTGGGCGACTGGCGGCGATCCGAGGTTGAGGATCGCGGCGCAAAGCGCGACGACGATGCTGCGGGTGAAGGTCTCCATCTGCGCCAGTCTCCGGTACGTGTGTCGTTAACCGGAGTCTAGCCAGCCCGCGCGGTGGGGACCGAGCACCACGTTTCCGGGAAGTGAATTCCGTCGCAGTTCGCCGGGTCAGCCGAACAGCAGTTGCCCCATGCGCTGGTAGGCCGACGGATCGGTGAGGAACACGAACGCGAGGCCGACCAGCGCGCCGCCGAGATGCGCGTCGTGGTTGATGTTGCCGCGCGCCTGTCGCGCCGAGTACCAGGAGTAGGCCACGTATGCGACGGCGAACAGCGGCGCCGGGATCGGCACCGGTATCGGGATGATGAACAGCTTCTGCGTCGGAAAGTAGACGATCGAGGCGAACAGCACCGCCGAGATGGCGCCGGACGCGCCCAGCGATGCGTAAGAGGGATCATTGCGGTGCTTGTAGTAGGTGGTGATCTCGCTCAGCACCAGCCCGAGCAGGTACAGCAGCGCAAATCGCAGCGGGCCGATCACCCGCTCGAGTGCGAACGCGAAGAAGTAGAAGGTCACCATGTTGAAGACCAGGTGCGCGAGATCGGCGTGCACGAAGCCGCTGGTGACGACGGTGTCGTACTGCCGGCGCCTGAGGAACCAGTAGGGCCTGAACAGGAAGCGCTGGATCAGCGCAGGCTTCGAATACAGGCCGACCAGGCTGATAACCAGCGTGGCCGCGAAGATCACCAGCGCGACGCTCATTGCGGCGCCGTCGCCCGCTCGTGGCTGACGTAGATGAGCCGGCTGGTATCGAAGCCCAGCTCGGCCGCGCGCCGCACCAGCCGCTCGACCTCCTCGCGCGGTGGATCGGGACGCCGCGCCAGGATCCAGAGGTAGTCCCGGTTCGGGCCGGCCACCAGCGCCAGGCTGTAGGACGGGTCGAGGTCCACGACGTTGTAGCCGCCGTAGAACGGCCCGAAGAAAGACACCTCGAGGCTGGCGACGTCCTCGGCGCCCACGAACCTCGCCTTACCCTCGGCCTCTCGCCATTCACCCTTCGCAGCGTCCCAGCCGCGGTTCAGCACGTCCACGCCGCCGCCGTCGCGGAGACTGTAGCGGGCGGTGATGTCGGTCAGGCCGCGCTCGAAACGGTGGTCGAGTCGCGCAACCTCGTACCAGGTCCCGAGGTAACGGTCGAGTTCGAAGCCGCCGACGGGCTCGACGCCTTCGGGAACCCGGCCGCAGGCCGCCACGCACGCGCAGGCGAACGCGAGAATGATGAGTTTCTTCATGGGCCGGTGAGTGTAACGCGGTCGGCTGGACCGCAGCAGCCCACATGAATTCGCAGGCGAACGCCGGGCGGCTTCAGGAGGCCAGCTTGGTCAACCCGCTGATCCCCTTCGCCCGCGGCACGATCCGCGCAAGCCTGGCTGCAGCCTGGCTCCTGACGCGCTCGAGGAGCTTCGGGTCGCTGCGCAGTTCCTCCGCCCGCGCGAGCTTCCTTGCGATCAGCCGTTCGCCCAGCGGCTCTCCGTAGGTCCGCAGCGGCGCGATCTCGAAGCCGTGCTTGCGAAACAGGCGGTAGATCTCCTTGACCCGCTCGGGCTGCAGCTCGCGCCCCAGCGTGAAGCACTCGTAACGCTGCTCCATCGCCAGCAGCGCGGCTTCCGCCAGACAGGCATAGGCAACGCCCGGAGGCAGGCCGATGTCCATGCTGAAGCGCGCCGGACCGGGAATCATCACTTCGCCGCTCTCGACGACCAGCACGTCGGGCCGTACCGCGGCTTCCTCGGCGGAAATGTCCGGTGGCAGTGCCACGTCCAGGATCAACGCACCCGGCTTGCACTGGCTCACGTCCAGGACCCGCTGCCCGAACGCCGAGGTGGCGGTCACGATCAGGTCGCAATCGCCGAGCAGCGGCGCCGCCGCGACGTCGGTCTGGACGCGCGCATCGGGCGTCTCCCGCCGTATCCGCCGGCTGAGCGCCTTCAGGCGCGCCGGCTCGATCGAGACCAGCACGACGTCCTTGACCGCGGCCGCCAGCAGGCGCGAGCAGACCGAGCCGATCGAGCCGGTCGCTCCCACGACCATCGCCCGCCCGTGCGCCAGGTCGCGCCAGCCGAGCCGCCGGGCGGCGAGCTTGGCCGTCTCCAGCGTCGCGGCGATCGTGAGGCTGTTGCCGGTCGTGACCGGAATCGGCGAGCGCTTTGCGACCGTGACCCCCGCGTCTCCGACGACCTTCGTGAACGCGCCCAGGCCGAGGATCCGCGCGCCCTGGCGCTCGGCATCTTCCGCCGCCTCCACCAGCCGCGAGTAGGTGAACTCAGGACGGTGAGTGAGGATCTGGCGCGGCGTGGCGCCGAGCGCGTAGATCAGCCCGTCCACGGCCAGGCCGGTCGCCGCGGAGCGACCGCCCTCGACCCTGCCCACCCGCAGCGCCGGCAGATGGGCCGCAGCGCGCTCGACCAGGAACCGCGGCATGCGGCCGGCCCATGCGAAGCCCGGGTGACGCAGCAGGTAGTCCACGGTGAGCGGATGCAGCACGAACGCGAACGACGGGCTCGCCGGTTGCCCGGTTCGGCGGCGGGCGCTGGGCTTCGTGGCCGCCACGATATTCTCCGCTGCTGCTGCCTTTTCGACAGATTCTCTGTCCGTCGGCGACGCGCTGCATGAGTAGTTCGCGCAAGTCGTCCGGACCGCGGCTGCAGGGCTCGTGAAACTGGATCCGCAGTCGCCCGCCGGGCATCATCGCGGGGCCGGCCGTGGCACTTAAGACCGTCCGGCCGCCAGGGGTATCGACCAGCATGAATGACCTTCTGCAGTATGGCGGCCTGCTGCTCGCGCTGGCGCTGCTGATCTTCCTCGCGCTGCGCGGGGCGAACATCATCGTCGCCTCGGTGATCTCGGCGGCGATCGTCGCACTGACCAACGGGCTCAACATCTTCGACGCGCTGACGGAGCAGTTCTCCGCCGGGCCGGTGGGCGCATTCACGTTCGCCGGCCGGTTCTTCCTGCTGTTCATCACCGGCGCGATCTTCGGCCGCGCGATGGCCGACAGCCACGCCGCGGCCAGCATCGCCCAGTCGCTCGCCCGCAGGCTTGGAGCCCACCGGGCCCTGTGGATCGTCGTGCTGGCGACCGCCGTGCTGACCTATGGCGGCGTCGTGGTTTTCGTCGTGCTGTTCGCGGTCTATCCGCTCGGGCTGCGGCTGATCGAAGAGGCACGGATCCCGAAGCGTCTGCTCGCGGCGGCGATCGGCCTCGGCGCCGGCACGTTCACGATGACGGCCCTGCCCGGCACGCCGTCGATACACAACGTCATCGCCGCCTCTTCGCTCGGCACGGACCTGTATGCCGGCGCGGGATATGGCCTGGTGGGCGCTGCGCTGATGCTCGGCCTCGGCATGTGGTACCTGGAGCGAGAGCGGCTGAAGGCCGGCGCGCGAAGGGCCGTCGAGGGCGAGGCTGCGCTGCAGCCCGCGGTCAGCCAGGGCCCGCACTGGTCCGCGGCCCTGGCGCCGATCCTCGTCGTGCTGTTCATCATCCTGCTGCCGCGCCTGATCGGCTGGCTGGTCGAGGCGGAGCCGGGATCGCTCGCGGCCCGCATCGCCGAGCTCGGCCGGACCGAGCCGATCGCCTGGCCCAGCCTGGCACTGGTGGCGGGCACGCTGGTGTGTTTCCTGCTCTTCCCGGGGCTGCGCACGAGCCCGATGGCGGTGCTCGGCCGCGGCACCGACGAAGGCCTGCTGCCACTGATCAACACCGCCGCCGTGATCGGCTTCGGCAGCGTCGTCAGCCAGACCGAGGGCTTCGCCAATTTCGCGCGGCTCGTGACCGAACTGGAGCTGCCTCCCTTGCTGTCGCTGTTCGCCGCGGTCAACGTGCTGGCGGGAATCGTGGGTTCCGCCTCGGGCGGACTGCAGATATTCATGACGACGCTCGCGCCGCACTTCACGGCGATGGGCCTCGAGCCCGGCGAGCTGCACCGCATCGCGACGATGGCGAGCGGCTGCCTCGACTCGCTGCCGCACAGCGGCACCGTCGTCGCGCTGTTCATGATCATGAAGATGACCCACCGCGAAGGTTACAAGGATCTAGGCATCGTGACGGTGGTCGTGCCGCTGCTCGCGACGCTGATCACCATTGGTCTTGCGTCCATTTTCTGAGAACCTCTACCGATGAGCGAAAAAGAGCAGGAAACCGCCATGACGCAGCCCGGCACCGACAAGGACTCGCCGCTGCGCGACGACATCCGTCTGCTTGGCCGGCTGCTCGGTGACACCGTCCGCGAACAGCAGGGACAGGCCGCCTTCGACCTGATCGAGCGCATCCGGCGCAGTTCGATCGCATTTCACCGCGACGAGGACGAGGCCGCGCGGCGCGAGTTCGAGTCGCTGCTCGACGGCATGTCGATGGACGAGGCCATGACCGTGGTCCGCGCGTTCAGCTACTTCTCGCACCTGGCGAACATCGCCGAGGACCTGCACCACATCCGCCGCTCGCGCGCGCACAGGATCGCAGGCAGCTCGCCCCGCGAAGGCAGCCTGCCGCACGCGCTCGACCGTGCGGCCGCGGCGCGTGTTCCGGCCGACGAACTGCTGGAGTTCTTCTCAGGCGCGCTGCTGGCGCCGGTACTGACCGCGCATCCGACCGAGGTGCAGCGCAAGAGCGTGCTCGACACGGAATTGAAGATCGCGGACCTGATCGAGACCCGCGACCGGATGCGCCTGACGCCGGAGGAATCCGCCGAGAACTCCGAGTCGCTGCGACGGACGGTGCTGGCGCTGTGGCAGACGCGGATGCTGCGCAAGCAGCGGCTCGCCGTGATCGACGAAGTCGCGAACGGCCTCGCGTTCTACGACCACACGTTCCTGCGGGAACTGCCGCGGCTGTATGCCTCGCTCGAGGACGAGCTCGGGGCCCGGGGAATCCCGCTGGACACCGAGCTGCCGTCGTTCCTGCGCATGGGTTCGTGGATCGGCGGTGATCGCGACGGCAATCCGTATGTGACCGCGGAGGTGCTCGGCCGCACGCTGCGGATGCAGTCCACGCGGATCCTGTCCTGGTATCTCGAGCAGCTCCACCAGCTCGGCGCGGAGATCCCGGGCGCCTCGACGACGATCGAGGTGTCCCCCGAACTCGAGGCACTGGCCGCGCGTTCGCCGGACAGGAACCCGCAGCGCGCGGACGAGCCCTACCGGCGCACGCTGACCGGCCTCTATGCGAGAGTCGCGGCGACCGCGCGGGAACTGGACCAGCTGCATGCGATGCGACACGCGGTCGGCGACGCCCCGCCCTATGGGTCGGGCGCCGAGCTGGCGGCGGACCTCGACGTCATTCATCGGTCGCTGGTCGCCCACAATTCCGGGTTGCTGGCCCGCGGCCGCCTGCGACGCCTCCGAAGGGCGGCGCGCGTTTTCGGCTTCCACCTGGCCGCGGTCGACCTGAGGCAGAACTCGGAGGTTCACGAGCGCGTGGTCGCGGAGCTGCTGTCCGCGACGCAGCCCGGGCTCGAGTACTGCGCGCTGGCCGAGCAGGACCGGGTGGAGCTGCTGGCGAAGGAACTGACGACGGCGCGCCTGCTGTCCTCGCCGTTCCTCGAGTACTCGGCCGAGACGACCGGCGAACTCGAGATCAATCGCAAGGCGGCCGAGATGCGCGGTCGCTACGGCCACGACTGCATCCAGAACTACATCATCTCGAAGACGAACGACGTCTCCGACATCCTCGAAGCCGTGCTGCTGGCCAAGGAAGCGGGGCTGATGCAGCCGAGGGAGGCGGAGCTCAGGCTCAACATCATTCCGCTGTTCGAGACGATCGAGGACCTGCGAAACGCGGGCGCGGTGATGGACCGGCTGTTCCGCCTGCCCGCCTACGCCCGCCTGCTCGAGTCGCGCGGCCGGACCCAGGAAGTGATGCTCGGCTACTCCGACAGCAACAAGGACGGCGGCTTCCTGACCTCGGGCTGGGAGCTGTACAAGGCCCAGACCACGCTGGTCCGCGTGTTCGCGGACCACGGGATCCGGCTGCGGCTGTTCCACGGTCGCGGCGGCTCGGTCGGTCGCGGCGGAGGGCCTACGTACCAGGCCATCCTTGCACAGCCGGCCGGGGCGGTGCAGGGACAGGTCCGCGTGACCGAGCAGGGCGAGGTGATCGCCGCGAAGTACAGCAACCCCGAAGTCGGTCGCCGCAACCTCGAGACCCTGGTCGCGGCCACGCTCGAGGCGACGCTGCTTAACGGTTCCGGGGCCGAGCCGGCCGCCGAGTTCACCGGGACGATGGAGGACCTCTCGTCCCGCGCGTTCCGCTCCTATCGCGACCTCGTCTACGAGACCGAGGGCTTCGAGCGCTACTTCTGGGAATCGACCGTCATCAGCGAGATCGCCGAGCTGAACATCGGCAGCCGTCCCGCGTCGCGCAAGAAATCGCGCGCGATCGAGGATCTTCGGGCGATTCCCTGGGTGTTCTCCTGGGCCCAGTGCCGGCTGATGCTGCCGGCGTGGTACGGATTCGGATCGGCCGTCACGGCCTGGCTGCAGTCCAATCCGGACGGGCTCGGGCTGCTCCAGCGCATGAACCGCGACTGGCCCTTCTTCAACGCGCTGCTCTCGAACATGGACATGGTGCTGGCCAAGACCGACCTCGCGATCGCGTCCCGCTATGCGGGGCTCGTCAAGGACCGCAGCCTTCGGGATGCGATCTTCCCGCGACTGCGAGCCGAGCACGAGCGCACGGTCGCGCAACTGCTCGCGATCACCGGGACCTCGCAACTGCTCGAGCGCAACCCGCTGCTCGCCCGCTCCATCCGCAACCGCTTCCCCTACCTGGACCCGCTGAACCACATCCAGGTGGAACTGCTCGAGCGCTACCGCGCGGGCGACCGCGACGACCGCACCAAGCAGTGCATCCACCTGACGATCAACGGGATCGCCGCCGGACTGCGCAACAGCGGCTGAGAGAGGGGCGGCTCCACCTTCGATGTACTCGCTGCTCGCAGTGACGGTCGTGAGCTTCATCGGCACGACGCTGGACAACCTGCTGATGCTGACGTTGCTGCGAGCCTCGGGGACTGCAGCACGCGACATCGCGGCGGGATTCCTGCTCGGCAGCACAGTCGTGCTGCTGCTGTGCGCTGCAGGCACCGGCCTCGCCAGCGTGCTGCCGGTCAGGTACCTCGGATACCTCGGCATCGTCCCGGTGGGGCTGGGCGTTGCTGGACTCGCGGCCGCCCTGCGCGGCGGACAAGCCACCGACGGCACGGTGGCAGGCGCCGGGATCACCAGCATCGCGAGCCTGCAGATCGCCTCGAGCTTCGACACTCTGGCGGCATTCCTGCCGCTGTTCGCAGACACGTTGCGACCGCTCGGATGGGTCATAGCGGCTGGATTCACGGTGATGTCCGTGCTGTGGTTGCTGGCCGCCTTCGCGCTGGCGAGGGTGCCGGCGGTCACGGAGTCGATCCGCCCGATCGAACGCTACGCGCGTCCGCTGGTTCTCGTGCTTGTCGGCATTTACGTACTCATGAATACCAGCGCCGACCTCGAGCCCGATACCGCTGCGGTCGGCGTGGAGGTAGAGGTCCACCGCGTGCTCGGTCGCCCAGAGGTCGCGGGCAGCTGACCGCCTGGGCCGGTCGCGGTACTGCGCCCACGCACGGGCGGATGACTGCATCGGCGGCACGAGGCGCCGCGTTACCGCGAACGGATTCTCGACAGGAATCCGGCCGATCGTGAGCCGTTGCCTGCGGACCACCGGATCTTCACTCGAGACATGGTCCCGACACCGGCCGGCTCGACGTCGCGGAAAGATGCAGCGATCTACGGTCGCACCGAAGAATGGCGCGAAATGACAGCTCGCACGCCGCCTCCAGTCCTATGCTCGGACTGACGTCAACACTGGCGTGTGGCGGCCTGCGCCGGCGGCCCGCCGTGGCAACGGGACAGTCGCCGAGGAGGCCTCATCACGATGAGCCGCAACATGTTCTGCTCCAGGCTGGCACTCAGTCTCCTGGTGCTGCCGCTGGCCGCCAATTCCCAGCACGACGCAGAGGGCGCCGCGGGCCTTGCTCAGGAACTTACGAACCCTGTCGCCGACATCGTAACCGTCCCGGTACAGATCAACTTCGATGGCGACATCGGACCGATGGACGACGGAACCAAGATCGTTACGAACGTGCAACCGGTGATCCCCCTCGAGTTCGGTAGCAACTGGAACCTCATTACCCGGACGATCGTGCCGGTCATCTACCAGGACGACATCTTCCCGGGCGCCGGGTCTCAGTTCGGGCTGGGTGACATCAATTTCTCCGCGTTCCTGTCGCCGAAGCAGCCCACCGCCGCGGGGGTCGTCTGGGGTGCCGGTCCTGTCGTACTGCTGCCGACCGCCACTGACTCACTGCTGGGCGCCGAGAAATGGGGTGCGGGTCCGGCGGGCGTCGCGCTCGTGCTGCGCGGACCCTGGACAGTGGGAATGCTCGCAAATCACATCTGGTCGTTCGCCGGCGACGGCGACCGTGCTGACATCAGCAACACGTTCATGCAGCCATTCGTAGCCTACACCACGCCGGGCGCCTGGACCGTCGCGGTACAGTCGGAGTCGAGCTACAACTGGCATGCCGATCAGTGGTCGATACCCGTCAACCTCGGCCTGTCGAAGCTCGTCATGTTCGGCCCGCTGCCCGTCAGCCTGCAGGCCGGCGTGGGCTACTGGGTCGACTCGCCCGCCAACGGACCCGAGGGGATTCGCTGGCGGCTGCAGGCGAACGTCGTGCTGCCGAAGAATCGCTAATGCGTTGGATTTGCCGCCGCAGTGCGGCGTCCGACTCGGGCAATGGAGATGGGAAATGAAACGAGAAGAGCCATTTGACACTCGACGTCAACTGCTGCAGGCCGCGGTGATACCCTGCCTCACGCTGTTCGCGGGCGCCGCTACCGCCCAGGACGTATTGCCATTCCCGGCGCCGCCGATGGGCGGCAAGGTCGGGCCGACGATGCAGGAGTCGGTCCACAAGTGGCGCGAGCAGCCGCGCCATCTTCCGGAGAACGCTCCCAACATCCTGATCGTCATGCTGGACGATGCGGGCTTCGGCCAGGCGAGCACCTTCGGCGGCGAGATCCAGACGCCGACGCTTTCGCGTCTTGCAAACGAAGGGATCTCCTACAACGCATTTCACACGACGGCCATGTGCTCGCCGACCCGCGCCGCACTCATGACCGGACGCAACCACAATC
>CAZKLS010000009.1:0-44318 GCA_964553405.1 uncultured Steroidobacteraceae bacterium | reverse complement strand
ACTACCCGCTAGTCACTACCCGCTAGTTACTATGCACCATCCGCTTCCGCTCAGTCCGCCTCTTCCTGCGGCTTGAATGCCGACACCAGCTCCTGCTGCTTGCGCGCCGGCACCGGGTCGTAGTGGCTCAGGTCCATCGTGTACGTGCCTTCGCCGCCGGTGATCGCCTTGAGGCGTGACAGGTAGTCCTGCAGTTCCGCCAGCGGCACCATCGCGCTGATCTGGGCCCGGCCGCCGGGCAGCATGTCCTGTCCGTTGATGCGTGCCCGTCGCGTCGACAGATCGCTGGTGACGTCGCCGATCGACTCGGCCGGCGTGCTGACCGTCACCTTGACGACGGGCTCGAGCACGATCGGCCCCGCCTCACGGATCGCGGCGATGAACGCCTTGCGCCCGGCGGCGACGAACGCGACTTCCTTCGAGTCCACCGCGTGATGCTTGCCGTCGTAGACGCTGACGCGGACGTCCTGCAGCTCGAAGCCCGCGATCGCGCCCTCGGTCAGCACCTGCCGCACGCCTTTCTCCACCGCGGGTATGAACTGGCCCGGGATCGCGCCGCCGACCACGTCGTCGACGAACTCGAAGCCCGCGCCGCGCTCGAGCGGCTCGACCCGCAGGTACACCTCGCCGAACTGGCCGGCGCCGCCGGTCTGCTTCTTGTGGCGATGATGTCCTTCCGCGGGGCGGGTGATCGTCTCGCGGTAGGGGACGCTCGGCGGATTGGTCTGCACGCCGACGCCGTAGCGCTCGCTCATCCGCTGCAGCATGACCCGCAGGTGCAGGTCGCCGAGCCCGTACAGCACCGTCTCGTTCTGCGCGGCGTGGTGCTCGACGCGTACGCAGGGATCCTCCGCGACCATCCGGTGCAGCGCTTCGGAGAGCTTCTGCTCGTCGCCGCGTTTCTCCGGCCGGATCGCGAGTCCCAGCATCGGCGGCGGGAAGGCCACCGACTTGAGGTGGTAGTGATCCTCGTCGTGGGAGTCGTGCAGCACCGCGTCGAAGTGCAGTTCGTCGATCTTCGGGACGGCGCAGATCTCACCGGGGATCGCTTCCGGGATCTCGACGTGCTCCTTGCCCTGCAGCTGGTAGATGTGCGCGATCTTGACGGGCTTGCGCGCGTCGCCGACGAACAGCTGCGCTCCGGCCTTCACCGTGCCCTGGTGCACGCGGAAGATGCCGAGCTTGCCGACGAACGGGTCGATGCTGATCTTGAACACGTGGGCGACCACGTGCTTGTCCGGGTCCGGACTGACCTTGACCCGTTCGGCGGCCGGGCCCTCGCCCTTGAGGAATGGCGGCGGGTTGCCCTCGGCCGGGTTGGGCATCAGCCGCAGCAGCACGTCCATCAACTCGGGGATGCCGGCGCCGGTCTCGGCCGAGCAGAAGCAGATCGGTACCAGGTGATCCTCGCGCAAGGCCTGCTCGAACGGGTCATGGAGCTGCTCGGGCGAGAGTTCCTCGCCCTGCTCGAGGTAGAGCTCCATCAGCTTCTCGTCGACCTCGACGACCTGGTCGATGATCTCCGTGTGAGCCTCCTCGACCGAGGAGAAATCGGCCGCTTTGCCGTGCGGCTGGAAGAAACAGTCGACCACCGACTGGCCCCCGTCCGCGGGCAGGTTCAGCGGCAGGCAGTTGCGCCCGAATACCTCCCGGATCTCCTCGAGCACCTGCTGGGTCCGGGCCTCGCGGCTGTCGATCTTGTTCACGACGATCAGCCGGCAGAGGCGTCGCGCACGGGCGAATTCCATCATCCGCTGGGTCATCGGCTCGACGCCGTTCGTCGCGTTGACGACGATGACGGCGGTCTCGACCGCTTCGAGCGAGACCAGGCTGCGGCCCAGGAAGTCGGGGTACCCGGGCGTATCGATGATGTTGACCCGGCGTCCGTCGGACTCGAATCCGCAGATCGCCGCGTCGAGCGAGTGCTGCTGGCTCTTTTCCTGGGGATCGAAGTCGCAGACCGTGGTTCCCCGTTCGAGCGAGCCCTTGGCCCGGATGGCTCCTGACTGCGCGAGCAAGGCCTCGGCCAGCAGGGTCTTGCCCGCGCCTGCTTGGCCGACGAATGCGATATTGCGGATGTCCGCAGTGGCGTAGGGCATTTCATGCCTCCGTTGTCGTTTTCGGGACTGCCGGCAAGGATAACTCCCGGGTGGCTCGTCGGCAGCGGAGTTTCCCGGGATTGGCTTGAACGCCGGATCAGGGTAGAAAGCCCATACTCGTGGCGGCTGCCTGCCGCCGGGTTCTTTGGGGGACAGTGGCGATGCCGATGGGCAAGCGTGCCCTGATCGTGGACGACTCGCGCTCGGCCCGGGTCATCCTGAGCCGGATGCTCGAGCAGCACGGCCTGGCGGTGGATACCGCGGAGACGGCCGAGCAGGCGCTCGAGTACCTGCAGCACAAGCGCCCGGACGTGATCTTCCTCGACCACCTGATGCCCGGAATGGACGGGTTCCAGGCCGTCCAGATCATCAAGGGCAATCCGCAGACCGCGACGATCCCGCTGATGATGTACACGTCCCAGGAGGGCGAGCTCTACGTGAGCCAGGCGCGGGCACTCGGCGCGATCGGCGTGCTGCCGAAGACGGTCCGGCCCGCGGACGTGTCACGGCTGCTCTACCAGCTGCACCTGCTCCCGGACCGTCGCCAGGACCGCTCCGCGCTGTTCGAGCCGGCCGAGCGCGAGCCCGAGTCGCATCGCCCCGCCCCGATCGAGCACGCGGCCGGGGACGACTCGCTGGCCCAGGACATCGGTCCCGGCCGGGAGCCGACGCCCGAGCCGCAGCTCGACGCGCTGCAGGCGAACCTCCGCCAGTCCATGCAGCAACTCGTCAAGGACCAGCTCGCCGAGCAGCGCCGGTTCGTGCTGGCGACGTTCGAGGCGTTCGCCCGACGCCTGAACGGCGAGATCAAGGACGTGCTGGCGAAGATCCCGGTCGCGCCGGTCGAGGAACCGCCGCCCCCGCCCCCGCCGCCCCGTCAATTGTGGCCGATCCTGGCGACGGCGCTGCTGGCCGCGCTGCCGTCGCTGCTGCTGGCCTATCTCTGCTGGCAACTGTTCGGGACCAGCCAGCAGCTCGGCCGCGAGCTCGCGGAGTCGCGGGCCGCCGAGGCCGCCGCCGCGACCCGGGCCGAGGCGGTCAACGAGGCGCTCGCGCTCTGGGTCCAGGCCCCGCCCCCGGGGCGGGTCGAGGAGCTGCCGGCACCGCCGGTCCCCGACGTCGCGACGGCGACCGGCGGCCCGATGGCGATCGAGTTCGTGCCCTACGGCGAGGCACCGTTTTCGGGCCGGCGGCTGGAGAGACTGCGGGGCCTTGCCGAGACACTCGCCGCGCAGCAGTTCCGGGGACGCATCCTGATGGAGGCCTACGTCGGGGACTTCTGCCTCGACGGCGATCCGATGGACGGATTTTCCGTGGCTGAGCCAGCGACGCCGGTCCGCGAATGCAGCCTGGTCGGCAACCCGTACGTGGATTCGCTTTCGCTGCCCCAGTTCCAGTCCGTCGCGTTCGCGAACTTCGTCGCGAGCCTGCGCCAGCGCACCGGCGGCGCGATCCGGGTGGACGTATCGAGCGCGGGACGCCGGGAGCCGATCGCCTACCCGGAGCTCGGGGAGGCGACCAAGGCGGGCGACTGGAATACCGTGGCGGCGCAGAACAACCGGGTCGAGTACCGGCTGCTGCCGGACACGGAATGAGCCGCTGCCTGATCTACGGCGCCAACGGCTACACGGGTCAATTGATCGCCCGCGAGGCGCTGCGACGCGGGCTGCGCCCGGTCCTGGCCGGGCGCAATGCCGGGTCGGTCGCCGCGCTGGCCGGCGAGCTCGGGCTGCCGGCGCGCGCGCTGGGCCTGGATGATCCGGCGGCACTGGCCGACGCGCTGGCGGATTGCCGGGCGGTGCTGCATTGCGCGGGCCCGTTCTCCGCGACCGCGGCGCCGATGATCGCGGCCTGCCTCGAGGCAGGCGCGCACTACCTCGACATCACCGGCGAGATCGACGTGTTCGAGGCTGCCCACGCGCAGGATGCCGAGGCCCGCCGGGCCGGCATCGTGTTGTGTCCCGGCGTCGGCTTCGACGTCGTGCCGACCGATTGCCTGGCTGCGACGCTTGCAGCGGAGCTGCCCGATGCGACCTATCTCGCGCTCGGCTTCGACACGCTCGGATCGCCGAGCCGCGGCACCGCCAGGACCACCGTCGAGGGACTCGCCGGCGGCGGGCGGATTCGCAGCTCGGGCCGCATCGTCACGGTCGCGCATGCATTCCGGGTCCGGGAAATCGATTTCGGCGACGGGCAGCCGCGGTCGGCCGTGACGATTCCCTGGGGCGACGTCAGCACCGCCTATTTCACGACCGGGATCCCCAACATCGAGGTTTACGCCGGGATGCCTCAGGCGCGGATCGCGGCGCTGCGGCGTCTGAACCGGCTCGGCGGACTGTTGCGGCTCGGGGTCATTCAAAGGCTGCTCAAGTCGCTGATCGGTGCCGGCGGCCCGGATGCGGCCGACAGGGCGAAGACGAGGACCCGGGTGTGGGGCGAGGTGCAGGCTCCGAGCGGCGAACTGCGCAGCGCCCGCATCGAGGTCGCGAACGGCTACGACTTCACCGTGCAATCAGCGGTCGGTGCGCTGCAGTTCATGCTCGGGTACGACGGCGAAGCGGGATACCGGACGCCCTCGCAGCTGCTCGGCCGTGATTACGTGGAGGAACTGCAGGGATCCGGTTCGATCCGGGTCACGAAAGGGAGGGCGTGGGAATCGAGGCCGAGCTGAATCGCGCGGACGCCGCGCAGGCGGAAGCGTTCTCGCCGCCAGGGTGGCTGGCTAATCCTCACCTGCAGTCCATCGTTCCCAGCCTGCCGTTGCTGCGGCCGGCGGTATTGCGCCGTTGCCGGACCCTGCTCGAGGCCTCGCGCCCGCAGATTCTCGACTGCGGGGACGGCGTACGGCTGCTGGGCCTGCACGCGAGCCGCGAGAGCCTGGGGCTGCCGGCCGCCAGGCGGATCGTGATGCTGCTGCACGGCTGGGAAGGCAGCGCGGACGCGATGTACGTGCTTGCACTCGGCCAGCAACTGCTCGAGCGCGGCTTCGACGTGCTGCGTCTCAATCTGCGCGATCATGGCGACAGCCACGGGCTCAACCCGGAACTGTTCCACTCCTGCCGCATCCAGGAGGTCGTCGGTGCGGTGAGCCGCGTGCAGCGGCTCCACCCGGACAAGGGCCTGAACCTGGCCGGTTTCTCGCTGGGCGGCAATTTCTTCCTGCGGGTCGGCGCGCGCGCCGGTGAAGCCGGGATCGATCTCGAGCGGATCGTCGCCGTCTGCCCCGTGCTGGACCCCGAACACACGCTGCGCCGGCTCGAGACCGGGCTGGCCCTGTATCGCAGCTACTTCGTGCTGAAGTGGCGACGCTCGCTGCGCAGGAAGCAGCAGGCATGGCCGGATCGCTACGATTTCTCGGACATCCTCCGCCTCGGGACGCTGACCGAGATGACCGAGCAGCTGGTCTGCAGATACGGGGGCTTTCCGACCCTCCAGGCCTACCTGCAGGGCTACGCGGTCACCGGCGAGGCGCTCGCGGGACTCGCTGCACGCACGCGGATCATCGCATCCGAGGACGACCCAATCATTCCGGCCGCGGACCTCGCCAGGCTGGCGCGCGTCCCGGCGCTTTCGATCACCCGCACCCGCCGCGGCGGGCACTGCGGCTACTACTCCGGGGGCGAGGAGTCCTGGCTGGCGCGGGAGATCATCGAGACGCTGGGCCCGGCCTGACCAGAGTCCATTCAGTCCAGGCGTCGCTCCAGCTCCGCACGCCAGGCGGCGAAACGCGCCGCGAGCCCGGTCCCGGCCTCGATGTCGAACACCCGCTCGACCGGCACGTCCGTCCAGCCGTCCGGAAGGCCGGCCGCGAGGAACGCAACGCCCCGCGCGGTGGCCTCGCACTGGCTCATGCGCTCGACCTTGAGCCCGCTCAGCCCGGCCAGCACCTGGCAGAGGTAGTCGCAACGGGAGAGACCGCCCGAGATCGCGATGCGCTCGAGTCGCCGGTCGCCGTTCATGCGCTCGAGGTTCACGCACAACAGGAACGCGACGCTCTCGACGACGGCCCGGACGCGACTCGCCTCGTCACCCGGACCGATGAACTCGCTCTGGAAGTCGTGCTTCCAGTACGGTGCGCCGAGGCCGCCGATCCCGTTCAGGAACAGCGGCGTCGGTGATGCCGGCTGTTCGGCGAGCGCACCGAGCGTGCGCTCCACGTCCAGCGCGACCCGCGTGCGCAGCCAGTCGATTGCACTGCCGGCGCCGTTCACGGTGCCCTCGAGACTGAACACCGACGCGCCGCCGTCGGACAGCAGCACGCTCTTCAGCAGGCCCTCCGGCAGCGCCGCGCCGGGCGGCGCGATCCGCTGGATGAAGGCCCCGGTGCCGACGTTGACGTAGACCGTGTCCTCGCGCGGCCGGCCGAACGCGAACGCGGCCGCCGCCTGGTCCCCGGTGCAGGCGCGAAGCGGGCAGCCGCCGTGGGCGGTCGCCAGTGTCCCGAACTCGTGCAGCGTCGGCGCGCAGTCCGGAAGAAGCTCGCGCGGCACCCCGAAAAGCTCGAGCAGCTCCGGCGACCAGTCGCCCCGGGCCGGGTCGTAGAGCTGGGTACGGGCGGCGTTCGCTGGGTCCGCCAGCGCGGGTCTCTCGGTGAGCAGCCGGGCCAGCAGGAAGCTCGAAAGCGGGCCGATCAGCAGGTCACCCCGCTCGGCCACCCGCTGGACGGGCGGGAGGTTGTCGAGGCACCAGCGCAGCTTGCTCGCGCCGTAGTGCGGAGACAGCACGAGTCCACTCAGTTCCCGGATCCGCGGCTCCAGCACCCGCAGGTCCGAAACGAAACGGTGCGCGCGGCGGTCCTGCCACGAAACGGCGGCGGACACGGGCCGTGCGCTGCTGCGTTCCCAGCAGACGATCGTCGAGCGCTGCGTGGCGAGGCCCGCCGCGGTGATGTTGCGGTCGCGGGCCGGCAGGCTTTCCAGCACGTCCGCCGCCGCGACTTCCAGCGAGCGGGCCAGCTCCTCGGCGTCGTGCTCGACGCGCAGGCCCTGACCGCGACTCGCGACCGCTACGTGCGCTGCTGCGAGCTGCCGCCCCGCGCCATCGAACAACAGCGCGCGGCTCGCGTGTCCTCCCTGGTCCAGTGCGAGATACAGCATCCCGGCAGACGGCGTCGCCTGCTACCAGCCGCGCCTGTGCTCGCCGTAGGCGTTCAGCAGCCCGCGTACCGCCATGCTCTCCACGTACGTCGTGCCGATCTGCTGGCAGTGCCGCGCGGTCTTCAGGTCGCGAACCTCGTAGAGGGCCCAGGACCACGGTCCCTGCCAGAGCCGGGAAGTGCCTTCAGGCAGGCGTTCCAGGTTGCAGAACAGGTACTCGGGCGCGAGCTGCGCGGCGGCATCCCGCGCACCGTCGTCGTACTTCTCCAGGACCCAGCCGATCCGGGCACCGGTCATCGGACGCAGGATCTGCAGGCTCGGCAGGTCGAAGGAAATCAGTACGCAACGGTCGAGGATCGGCCGCAGCACGTCGGTCACCCGGCGCAGCACGGTCTCGCGACCGAACCGCCGCATGCTCGCGCGCTTCAACTCGACGAAGGCCGTGACGCCTTCCCACCCGGCGAGCGCATCGACGGTCTGCGCGAGCGAGGGCGGGTAGGTGAACGCGAAGCGACGCCCGAAGCGTCCTTGTTCGCCGACCGGGATCTCCGAGAACTGCGACCAGGAGACCTCGTGCAGCGACTCCGGCCGGCCGGCGACGCGCTCGAGATCCGCGTCGTGGAATACCACGGGAATCTTGTCGGCGGTGAGCTGCACGTCGAATTCGACGTGCCGCAGCCCGAGCTCGACGGCGGACTCCAGCGCCTGCAGCGTATTTTCCGGGAACTCCATCGCGTTGCCGCGGTGCGCGATGATTTCCGGCAGGGCCGTCTCGACGGGGTTGTCTGGCATGGGCTTCCTGGTTGGGCCTGTATCCGTCAGCCGATCTTACCGGAGGCGCAGCGCTCAGATCGGGTAGGCGCGCACGAGCTGCATCGAGAATGCGACGATCATCAGGATCACCAGCGGTCCACCGACGCGGACGAAGTCGCCGAACACGTATCCTCCGGGCTGCATGATCAGCACGTTCGTCTGGTAGCTCATCGGCGTCGCGAACGACAGGTTGCAGCCGACGATCGCGGCCAGGATGAACGGTTCCACCGGCGCGCCGATCTGCTGGGCGATCGACAGCGCCACGGGCGTGCCGATCGCGGCGGCGGCGTTGTTCGACACGAAATTCGTCAGGACGCCGAGGAACACCATCACCGCGGCCAGGACTGCCTGTGGGGACAACCCGCCGGCCACCCACATGAACGCAGCCGCCAGCACGTCCGCGCCGCCCGTGGCCGTCAGCGCCCGGCCGAGCGCGAGGCTGGCCACGACGACGAGCACGACCTCGGGGCTGAGCCCACGACCGAGTCCGTCGAACTTGAGGCAGCCCGTCACGATCAGTGCCAGCACGCCGAGCAGCGAGGAGATCGCGATCGGCAGCCAGCCGAGCGCGGCCGCCGTGACGACCAGCGCCATGATGGCCACGGCGATCGGCGCCTTGCGCGTGCGCGGCAGGTCCAGCGTGCCGTCCAGCACCAGAACGCCCGCTTCGCGCTTCAGCAGGTCGATGCGCGACACGGGTCCCTGCACCAGCAGCACGTCGCCCGAGCGCAGCTTGCGGTCGACGATCTCGCCATGCAGCGAGGCCTCGTCCGCCGGACGGTACATCGCGAGGATCACGACGCCGAAACGGTCGGCGAAGCGCGCTTCACGCAGCGTGCGGTTGTGCAGTGGAGACTCCTGGGTGATCACGACCTCGACCAGTTGCTGGTCCTGGGCCATCGCCGGATGCGCCTCCGGTGGCAGCTTGTCGATGTCGCCCGCGTCGTACAGCGTGGTGCCGAGCGACTGCTCGTATTCCTTCAGGTAGGAGGACGTATCGCAGACCAGCAGTCGATCGCCCTGCTCGAGTCGCAGGCCATCGAGTGCCGCCAGCGTTTCTTCGCCGCGACGGACGCGCTGCACCTGCATCTTGTTCCCGGTCCACCTGCGGACACGGCCCAGCGTGCGGCCCTGCGCCCGGCTGCGCGGCCCGACGTAGAGCACGGCGTTGAACTTACGCGGCGCGATGCTTGCGAGCGGATTGCCCTGCTTTCGCAGCAGCAGCGGGGCGATCAGCCACAGGTACAGCAGCGCGAGAATCGACGGCCAGACCACGAGGTGCGTGAACTCGAACACGTCGATCTCGGGGGCGCCGTGGTCACGCGCGAGCGACACGATCAGCAGGTTGGTCGAGGTGCCTATCGTCGTCGCCATGCCGCCGACGACGACGGCGAAATTCATCGGCATCAGCGTCGTCGACGGAGAACCGCCCGCCCGCAGCGCAAGGCCGATGATCATCGGCATCAGGATGACGACGACCGGTGTACTGTTGATGAAGGCGCTCAACACCAGCGCGGAGGTGAGCACGGCCAGCATCGCCAGGTGCCGGTTGAAGGCCCAGAGCCGCGCGAGCAGCCGCGCGAGCGGCTCCAGCGCGCCGGTGACCATCAGCGCGCGCCCCAGGATCATCAGGCAGCAGATCGCGATCAGGGCCTCGTGGCCGAAGGCCGAGAAGATCTGCTGCGGCCGGAATTCCCCGTCCGGGCCCTGGAAGGGGAACAGGTAGAAGCCCAGGGCCAGCGCCGCGATGATCGTCAGGCTGGTCACCGCGATCGGGATGCGCTCGCGCGTGAACATCAGGAACGCGATCACCGTGAAGATCAGCATCGCGGTCGCGTGCGGGCTGAGGGGCAGGTCGGCCATCCGGCCAAGGATACAGGCAAAAAAAGACCCCGCTGTCGCGGGGCCGGGGTCTTCGGGGGCGCTCAGATTCTTTTTCTTGTCGGTTGGTCTTCTTGTCAGCGCCCTACGGTTGGGGTCTTGCTCTGCACTCCCTGTTCGAATTGTTGTTCCTGGTCATCCCCTGCGGACTTGGCTCACTCACTCACTCACACACCTAGTTCGATCACAGTGCCCGTCGTGTCGCCCGGCGGGCAGTTGTATTGGAGCAAGCCCCGTGCCAATCGACAGATAGCCGATAACAATCAACCGCTTACGTGACTGCCGCCGTACCGGGGCCGGCTCGGCGGCCGCTGTCGCTGCAAAATCGTAAAGAATGCCGACGGACTTCGGGCCGCACGGCACGCTTCAGCGAAGCGGGCCGCTGTGCAAGGATCGGCAGGCGACAGGAGGGAGCGCGGACACCATGCGATCGATCATTCTTCCCCGGCGCCGGGACGGCGGGACCGCGACGCTCGGCATGCTGTTGCTCGGGCTGGCCCTCGCCTTGGGGCTGGTTCTCTCTGCGACGATCGTGTCGCGGAGCCTGGAGCGGATCAAGCTCGCCGGCGACCGGATCCGGGTCAAGGGATACGCGGAGGAACGCGTGATCTCGAATGCCGGCACCTGGCGCGGTACGCTCAACGTGCGTGCCTCCGACCTGCAGGACGGCTACCGGCGCCTCGAGGCGGACACCGCCAAGGTACTCGAGCGCCTGCGGGAGCTCGGTGGCGAGGCGGCGAGCCCCGGCGTCTCGCCCGTCTCGACCCGGGTGCTCTACGAGGTTGGTCCGCAGGGCCAGCAGACCGGCCGAATATCCGCGTACGAGCTGGACCGGAACTTCGAGTTCAGCTCGACCGACGTGGAGCTGATCGGCCGCCTGGCGAACGGCGCCTCGTCGCTGATCAGCGAGGGCGTGCAGATCAATTCCTGGCCGCCCCAGTATTTCTACGGGAACCTGAACGAAGTGAAGGTCAGGCTGATCGGAGCGGCAATGAAGGACTCACTGCTCCGCGCGGAGCAGTTCGCCGACAACAGCGGCGTGACGGTGGGCCCGTTGCGCTCCGCATCGCAGGGCGTGTTCCAGATCACCCGACCGAACTCGACCGAGACCGAGGACTACGGCAGCTACGACACCAGCACGGTCGAGAAAGTGGTCAAGGCCGTCGTGACCGCCGAGTACGCGGTCGAGCGCAGGTAACCCCTCAGAAGGCGTTGATGCCGGTCAGCTCCCGGCCGAGCGTGAGCTGGTGAATGGTCTCGGTGCCCTCGTACGTGATCACGCTTTCCAGATTGAGCGCGTGCCGTATCGGCACGTACTCGGCGCTGATTCCGGCGCCACCGAGGATGTCGCGCGCATCGCGGGCCACGTCCAGCGCCATGCGGCAGTTGTTCCACTTCGCGAGCGAGACCTGCGACGGGGACATCCGGCCCTGGTCCTTCAGCCGGCCGAGCTGCAGCGACAGCAGCTGCGCCGCCGTGATCCGGCGCGCCATGTCGGCCAGGCGGATCTGGATCGTCTGCGTCGCGGCGAGCGGACGGCCGAACAGCACGCGTGTCTGCGTGTAGTCGAGCGCCTGCGCGAGGCAGGCCTGGGCCGCGCCGATCACGCCCCAGGTGATCCCGTAGCGCGCCTGCGTCAGGCATGACAGCGGCGCCTTGATGCCGACCGCGCTGCCGGGCAGCAGGTTCGCGTCCGGCACCACGACGTCCTCGAGGAAGATCGCGCCGGTCGAGGAGGCGCGCAGCGAGAACTTCTTCTCGATCTCCGGCGCGGCCAGGCCCCGGGTGCCCTTCTCGACCAGGAAGCCGCGAATGCCTTCCTCGGTCTTCGCCCAGATGACGAACAGGTCCGCGATCGGCGAGTTGGTGATCCACATCTTCGCGCCGTTCAGCACCCAGTCGCCGCCGCGCCGCCTGGCGTGCGTCTTCATGTTCGCCGGGTCCGAGCCGCCCTGTGGCTCGGTGAGCCCGAAGCATCCGATCACCTCCCCCTGCGCCATGCGCGGCAGGTAGAGCTGCTTCTGCTCCTCGCTGCCGTAGGCGTGGATCGGGTACATGCAGAGGCTCGACTGCACCGAGACGAAGCTGCGCAGCCCCGAGTCCCCGCGCTCGAGTTCCTGGCAGGTGAGGCCGTAGCTCACCGAGTTCATGCCGGCGCACCCGTAACCCTCCAGCGAGCTGCCGAACAGCCCGAGCGCGGCGAGCTCCGGCACGAGTTCACGCGGGAACGTATGGTCCTCGAAGTGACGCTGGATTACCGGCAGCACCTGCTCATCGACGAGCCGGGCGACCGCGTCCTGCACCATCTGCTCCTCCTCGCTGAGCAGGCTGCGTACGTCGTACAGGTCGAGCGGGTCGAGCGCGCGGCCCGGGTTCTTTCTGGCGTTCATGTCGACGGGGGAGACGGCCACGGTCATGCTCCTGGTTCGGGCGGCGGAGGCGATCCCGCTATTGTCCGCAAGCGATGCGCCGGGCGCAAAGAAAGAAGGTCGGCCGTGCGAAGTGACCCTTGCGGCGCGTGCCGGGCCGGGCTCAGCCCGTGCTCATCCCGAGCGCGGTCAGCAGTCGGTCGGTTCGCCCCTTTACCGAGACGCCCAGCGCGACGGCCTGCTCGAGCTCACCGACGGCGTGCGAGGCCGTCGCGCGGGTCCACAGGTCGCTCGCTTCGGCGAACTGCGCCCGGACCGACAGCAGTTGCTCCGCGCTGATCCCGTCCGGCAGTTTCCTCGCCTTCTCGAGAACGCTGACGCGTGCATCGATCGCGGCGAGCAGCCCGGGCAACGTCGCAATCAGCGTGGCCCATTCCGCTGCATGGGCCTCCATCGCGGCCTGCCTCGCAGCCGAGGCTTCGCCAGCGAGCGCCTCGGCCCGAGCGAGCGCCGCCGGCGCGGCCGCGAGCACAGCCTCGTAGTCCTGCGCGTCGAACATCGCCTTCAGGTCCGCGATCTGCTGCTCGACCGCACGCACCCGGCCGGGGATGTACTTGGTGGCGTCGCTGCCGGACGCGGCCAGCGCAGCCTCGACGTCGGTGACCGCCTTGCGGGCAGGCTCCATCCGGTTCGCACAACCGGCAGTCAGTCCCGCGGCGAGCGCGAGCGCAAGCAAGCCGGCGAACAACCAGCAAGTCTTCATGACTGACTCCTGCAAACGGGCCATGGGCAGGGCCGCGGGTCTTCGGGATTTCGGTGCACAGGATGCGGGTTCGTGCGGGGACATGGCTCGAGCGCTATTTTAGCGTCTTTGCATCCTGCGACGGACCGAGGCCGAAGTACCCGGATGCGCTGCTGCTATCACATCGATTACTTCCTGCCACTGCCGCCCGGGCATCCCTTCCCGATGGCGAAGTACCCGCTGCTCTTCGAGCGCCTGGTCGGCGGTGGGAGCCTGGATCCCCGGTGCGTCATCGAGCCCGGCGAGTGCAGCCTCGAGGACCTGCGGCTGGTGCACACGGCCGCTTACCTCGAGCAACTGGCCCGCGGGACACTGGACGCCGCCGCGCAGCGGCGTATCGGCGTGCCCTGGTCGCCGAAGCTCTGGCGGCGCTCGCGGCTCGCGGCGCAGGGGACGCTCGAGGCCGCGAGGGCTGCGCTCGCGGACGGCGTTGCGGGCAACCTGGCAGGCGGAACCCACCACGCCTTCGCGGATCACGGCGAAGGCTTCTGCGTGCTGAACGACGTCGCCGTCGCGATCCGCGTGCTGCAGCGAGACGGCCTGATCGCGCGCGCGCTGGTCGTGGACCTGGACGTGCACCAGGGCAACGGCACCGCCGCGATCTTCGAGAACGACCCGGACGTGTTCACGTTCTCGATGCACGGTGAACGCAACTTCCCGGCCCGCAAGACGCGTTCCACGCTGGACGTGGGCCTGCCGGACGGGACCGGCGACGCGGCCTACCTCGAGGCGCTCGAGCGGAACCTGTCGGGCATCCTCGAGCGCTTTGCCGCCCAGGTCGTGTTCTATCTCGCCGGCGTCGATCCGGCTGCCGGCGACCGTTACGGGCGCCTCGCCTTGTCGGACCCGGGCTTGCGCCAGCGGGACCGGCTGGTGCTCGAGCGTTGCGCCTCGCTGGGCCTGCCGGTCGTGCTGACGATGGCTGGCGGCTATGCGTCCACGCCGCAGCGGACCGCCGAGCTGCACGCGATCGCGTTCGAGGAGGCCGTGGCGTCCCGGTGCGCCGACGTTGCCGTTTGAGCCCTGCCGAGGGATCATTGCCGCCCGCGTGACATCACGAGGTCCGGCCGCGAGGCCGGATCCGACGCACCCACTGGCAAGCCGAGGAGTTACCGATGATTCGATCGAGGACAGGCATCGTCGCCGTTGTTGCGGCCACCGTCTCGCTGGCGGGTTGCGCCGCGATGGAGGATTTCGCCACCAACCCTGAAAAGGCAAAGACGCGTACCGGTGCCGGCATCGGTGCGGCCGGCGGCGCGGTGGCGGGCCTGTTGATCGGCGGCGGCTGGGAAGGCGCGCTGATCGGCGCCGGTGTCGGCGCGCTGGCCGGTGGCGCGGTCGGCAATTACCAGGACAAGCAGGAAGCGGCGCTTCGCCGGCAGATGGCCGGCACCGGCGTTGATGTCGTGCGCAGGGGCGACAACATCACGCTCGACATGCCGGGCAACGTGACCTTCGGATTCGACAGCGCCGACCTGAACCCGCAGTTCAACTCGGTGCTCGACAAGGTCGCCGTGACGCTGATCGACTACAACCAGACGGTAGTTCAAGTCGCTGGTCACACGGACAGCACCGGCAGCCGCGACTACAACATGAAGCTGTCGCAGCGTCGGGCGAACAGCGTGAAGAACTACCTGGTGAGCCGCGGCGTGCCGGCCCAGCGCCTGGTCACGATCGGTGCCGGTCCCGACTACCCGGTCGCCGACAACTCGACCGAGGCGGGCCGTTCCGAGAACCGTCGGGTCGAGCTGACGATCGTCCCGGTCACCGAGGACAACCTGCAGAAGGCCAAGCAGGGCTGAGCGGGATTGAAAGACAGCCCTCCGCCGGGCGGCGCCCGGCGGAGGGTCTCGATCGCCAGGCATCAGGACCGCGCCTGAGCGCGTCCGCCGGGATCAGTTCGCAGGTGGTTCAGGCCGCTTCGGGTGCCACGAGCTTGCGCAGCTTCTTGATCGCGTTCGCCTCGATCTGGCGGATGCGCTCCGCCGACACACCGTACTCCTCGGCCAGCTCGTGCAGCGTGGCCTTGGCCTCGCCCATCCAGCGGGCGCGCAGGATGGCCTGGCTCCGGTCGTCGAGCCGGGTCATCGCGTCGGCGACGCGCTCGCTGACGTCGTCGTCCCACTCGGCGCGCTCCACCGCGAGCGCGGGATCCGAGTCCGGGGCGGGCAGGTAGGCCGACGGCGAATAGCTTTCCTCGTCGTCGCCGGAATCCGGCGCCGGATCGAAGGACAGGTCGCGGGAAGACAGCCGCCGCTCCATTTCGGTGACCTCCGCGGTCGAGACGCCGAGGTCCCGGGCGACCGCGGCCGTTTCCTCGCGACTGAGCCAGCCGAGGTGCCGCTTCTTCTTGCGCAGGTTGAAGAACAGCTTCCGCTGGGCCTTGGTCGTGGCGACCTTGACCAGCCGCCAGTTCCTGAGCACGAACTCGTGGATCTCGGCCCGGATCCAGTGGACCGCAAACGACACCAGGCGCACGCCGACCGTCGGGTCGAAGCGCTTCACGGCCTTCATCAGGCCGACGTTGCCTTCCTGGACGATGTCGCTGATCGGCAGGCCGTAACCCGCGTAACCGCGTGCGACGTGCACGACGAAGCGCAGGTGGGACAGTACCAGCTGCCGGGCTGCGTCGAGGTCGTCGTCGAGCCGGAACCGGTTGGCCAGTTCGAGTTCCTCGTCGCGGCTCAGCACCGGTATCCGGCTGACGGCATCGACATAGGCGTCGAAACTGCCGATCGGGCCGGCGAGGGCGAGTTCGCTCGGATTGCGCGGGATCAGGGCGGTGGTGGTCATCGTTATCTTGGTGTCCTCCCCAGGTGAGTCGGGATCTTAGCAGTCGCAGAGTTAGAGTGCTAAGGGGCCGGGAAGTTCCCACCCGGGCCGCCCGAGCAGAAAAATAAATATCTTATATTTCAGATACTTATAATCTGCGGCCGGCCCGGCGGCCGGGCGCTAGCGGGGCTCGATGCCGCGCAGTTCCCGGGTCGCGGCGATGAACGACCCGAGCCAGCCGAGCAGGACCCCGCCGCCCACCAGCGCCGCGCTGCCCTCGGTGCCGAGCCCGCGCAGGTCGAAGCTGCTCCCGTACAGGCCGGCGATGCGACTCACCGGGTCGCCGAGCACCAGGATCACGACCGCGACGATCAGCCAGGCGATCAGCCCGCCGCCGAGCCCGTACCAGACGCCGTTGTACAGGAACGGGCGGCGCACGAACCGGTCGCTACCGCCGACCAGCTTCGTCACCTCGATCTCCTCGCGGCGGTTCTCGATGTCGAGCCGGATCGTGTTGCCGACGATCACCAGCACGCCGAGCGCGAACAGCCCCGCGGCCAGGAACACGACCCGCCGAACGACGTCGAGGATCGCGTTGAAGCGGGTGACCCACTCGGTGTCGAGCTGCACGAGGTCCACGTCCGGCAGCTTGCCGAGTTCGTCCTGCAGGTTCGCGACCACGGAGGGCTCGCGGAAGTCCTCGGCCGGCCGCACGATCAGTGCATGCGGCAGCGGGTTCTCCTTCAGCGCCTCCAGCGCCTCGCCGAAGCCGGAATTGCGGCTGAACTCCTTCAGCGCCTCGTCCGCCGGCACCAGCGTCACCTCGGCGACGTCCCGCCGCTGCCGGATGCGTTTCTCGGTCTGCCGGGCCTGCTCGAGCGTCGCGGACTGCTTCATGTACACGGACATGTCGAGCGCGTTGCCCCAGCCGCCGCTCGCCGCGCGCACGTTCTGCACCAGCACGTGCAGGCAGGCCGGCAGGGCCAGCGCGATGCCGATCACGAGCACGGTGAGCAGCGTCGCGAACGGCTTGCGCCACAGCCGCCCCAGCGAGCCGACGAAGGTCTGGACCTGCCGCTCGAGCCACTGCTTCATCGGGCGAGGTCGGTCACGATGGAGGGCAGCGGCAACGCGGCTTCCGGCGAGTCGAGCGTGCGGCCGCCCTCGAGCACGACGCGCCGCGCGCCGTAGCGCTCGATCAGCTGCAGGTCGTGGCTCGCGACCAGCACGGTCACGCCGACCTCGTTGAAGCGCCTGAAGATGTTCATGATCTCGAAGGACAGGTCCGGATCCAGGTTGCCGGTCGGCTCGTCGGCGATCAGGATCTCCGGCTTGCTGACGACGGCCCGCGCGATCCCGACGCGCTGCTGCTCGCCGGTCGAAAGCTCGATCGGCGTGTTCTTCTCGCGCCCGAGCAGCCCGACCTGGTCGAGCGCGGCACGCACCCGCTTGCCGATGTCCTTGCCCGGCACGCCGGCGATCACCAGCGGCAGCGCCACGTTGTCGTAAACCGGCCGGTCCATCAGCAGCTTGTGGTCCTGGAAAACGATGCCGAGCTGCCGGCGGAACGGCGGGATCTTCCTGCGCGGCACGGCCGAGGTGTTCTGCCCGTTCACGACCAGCGTGCCGCGGCTAGGGCGCTCGATCAGCGCGATCAGCTTCAAGAGCGTGCTCTTCCCAGCGCCGGAATGCCCGGTCAGGAACACCATCTCGCCGCGGTTCACCTCGAGGCTCAGGTCCGAGAGCGCCTCCCGGCCGTTCGGGTAACGCTTCCAGACGTGGTCGAAGCGGATCATCCCGCGCCCGCGCCGCTGCCGCGCGGCTCGAGCACCGCGTCGACGAAGCTGCCGGCCTCGAACACGCCGAAGTCCTCGGCGGACTCCCCGACCCCGATGTACCTGAGCGGTATCCCGAGCTGGTCGGCGATCGCGAGCACGATGCCGCCCTTGGCGGTCCCGTCGAGCTTGGTGAGCACGATGCCGGTCACGCCGAGCGCGTCGTTGAACTGCCGGGCCTGGGCGAGCGCGTTCTGGCCCTGGCCCGCGTCCAGCACCAGCAGCACCTCGTGCGGTGCGGACGGATCCATCCGCCCGAGCACGCGCTTCACCTTCTTCAGCTCTTCCATCAGGTTGCTCTGCGTGTGCAGGCGGCCGGCCGTGTCGGCGATCAGCACGTCGGCGCCGCGCGCCTTCGCCGACTGCAGCGCGTCGAAAATCACGGCCGCCGGATCGGCGCCCGGCGACTGCGCGACGACCGGCACCCGGTTGCGCTCGCCCCAGACCTGCAGCTGCTCGATCGCGGCCGCGCGGAACGTATCGCCGGCGGCGAGCACGACGTCCTGGCCCGCGTCCCGCAGCGCCCGGGCCAGCTTGCCGATCGTCGTCGTCTTGCCGGAGCCGTTCACGCCCACGACCAGGATCACGTAGGGCTGCTTCGAGGCGTCGATCTCGAGCGGAATGCTCACTGGCTCGACGATCTCGAGCATCGCCGCGCGCAGGGCCTTCAGCAGCGACTCCAGGTTCGCGAGCTCCTTGCGCGCGACCTTGCCGCGCAGCCCGGAGAGGATCTTCTCGGTGGTCTCGATGCCGACGTCGGCGCCGATGAGCCGCATCTCGAGCTCGTCGAGCACGTCCTCGTCGATCCTGCCGCCCGGCAGCAGGTTCGCGAGGTCGTAGGTGAGCCAGGAATCGCCGCGGTTCAGTTTCGCGCGCATCCGCGCGACGAAGCCCGGCTGCTTCGCTGCGGCCTCGGCTTCGGGCGTTTTCTTCGACTTGAAGCTGAACAGGCTCATCGGGGATCGGGCGACGGAACGCGGGGCAGGCGCGAATTGTAGCGAATGCCGGAAAAAGAGAAGGGCGGGGATGTCCCCGCCCTTCGCCGCGTGCCGGTTCGTGCGGCCGGCGTCCGGTCAGTCGGTCTCGACCACCGAGGTGTTTTCGATCACGACGAACGGCCCGCCGGGCAGCACGGCCGAGGCCGCGAAGCCGACCGTCTGCTTCTGCATCTCGACCGTCGCGGCCAGGCTCGTGCTCGGGTCGAACAGCGAGCCGTGCGAGCCCTCGGTGAAGTTGACCCAGACGCCCTCGGTCGGACCGACCGGGTTCGGACCCGCGGTCGTGATCTGCCGGAGGTTACCGGCCGTCACGAGCCGCTGCGTCGAGTTGTTCGGCACGACCGTGTCGCCGACCACCTGGATCAGGTGCACCGGCTGCTGTGCCGCGCAGGCGCAGATGTGGTTGATCGGGTCGCCCGGGTCGATCACGGTCTGGAAGTCCCGCAGGATCCGGTTGTTGAATATCGTCGAGTTGTCCACCAGGCCCGCTGCGGCGAGTCCGGCGCGAATCGCCGGGCCGAAGGTCGGGGAGTCGAGCAGCAGCTTGGTCTGCACGCCGCCCGGTACCGCCAGCGTCGCCGTGCGGGTCTCGGAATGGTGCACGTGCGCGCCGCCGACGATGCCGCCGAGCGACAGGCCCACGTAGTGGATGCGCGAGGCATCCACGTCCGGCTGGCCGTCACCGGTCACGTCCAGGTTCGCGAGCGACTTGGTGAACACGATGATGTCCGCCTCGCCCTGGCGCAGGTTGTCGCGGCCGGTCAGCGGGCTCGACAGGTTGATGAAGTGCGTGCCGGAACTGTCGATCTGTCCGTCGGCATTCAGGTCGACGTTGAACGTCCGCTCGAACGGTCCCGCGTAGAGCGGGCTCGTCGTGTCGGTGATGCCGTGCAGCGGCAGGTCGATCGCCGCGACGATGAAGCAGCCGTCCGCGAACGCGTCGGCCATCGCGAGCGCCTGCGAGCGGTTGCCGGTGATGCCGTGCTGCACGATCGCCACCGGCCAGCCGCCAGCCGGCTTCGGGCAGCCCGCCCCGCCGGCGGCCGATGAGTTCGGCACCGTCACCAGCAGCGGGATCGTGACGTCGGTCGTCTTGCCCGGGAACGGGTTGAAGCGGGTGACGTTGCGGCTCTCCGGGTCGATGCCCGGCACCGGCGAGGGCCCGGCGGCCTTCCAGTAGCTCTTCAGCACCGCGTCCGAGTCGCCCGGGCTCGAGGCGGCCTCGAGGTAGTACGGCAGCTGGGTCGTGCCGACGAAGATGTCGGCCTTGCCCTGCAGCGCCGGGCTGACGTCGGACGTCTTGAAGCCCGTCGCCTGCACGCCGATCGGCTGTGCCGGCACCAGCGCCGCGATCGCGTCGAAGCTGTCCTCGACCGACTGCGTCGTGAAGTTCCAGGACAGCACCACAGAGGCCGGGTCGACGAGCTCCAGCGCCGCGGCGACCGACAGGTGCGCCTTGGTCCAGGCGCAGAGCGCGAGCGAGGTCGGGTCGGTGATTCCGCTGCAGTCGTCCGGCGCGGCCTTCAGGCTCGCATAGAGGCTGTCCGCGCTGGCCGAGCGACCGGCCGTGTCCTTGATGCTGCTGGTGAGCAGCACGTAGTAGCCGATGTTGATGCCACCCGTGCTGGCGCGCAGCGGCTTCAGCGGCGTGATCCGCAGGATCCGGCCGTAGCTGTCGTAGTCCGGTGAGACCTCGGCGATGAAATCCTCGCCGAACTCGAGCACGCGGCTGATGGGCGAGGTGACGCCCGGCGGCAGCTCGCCGGCGCCGGCCGGCAGCTTCGTCCTGTTCGAGAGGTACATCTCGATCATGTACACGCCGCTGCCCGAGAGCGAGGCGCCGTCGATCTCCTGCTCGAAGGTCGTGTTGATGATGGCCGAGGTGCCGAAGCCGTCCAGCGTGTTCAGCTCCGCGCCCATCGTCGTGAAGGGCGGCGCGTTGAGCGGCGCCGGAATGTTCAGCGTGCCGTCGGTGCTGCCGGCGTAGAACGCGTCGTGCGGCCACGGCACGTAGCCGGAGGTCAGGCTGAACAGCGCCTTGAACGACTTGGAGGGCGGCGGCGGAATCGGGTCGCCTTCCTCGGTGGGCTCACAGCCGGACAGTGCGATTGCGGCGGACACCGCGGCGATCGAAGCAAGAATCCTTCGCCTGGACTCGGTCATGGATTTCATCCCCTCTTGAATGCCGGACCGCGCGTTGGCTCGCGCGTTGTGAAATCAACCCTCCGAAGCCTACGCTTGCCGCGTGACTCAACGCAAGATTTCGACGACACGCCGCGGCGGGCGAGGACACGGTCCGGCCGGGCAGTTGCGCATCATCGGCGGCCGCTGGCGGGGGCGCAGGCTCGCGATTCCCCCGAGCCCGGGGATCCGTCCGACGCCGGACCGGGTGCGCGAGACGCTGTTCAACTGGCTGCAGATCGACGTCGCCGGCAGCCGCTGCCTGGATCTTTACGCCGGCAGCGGCGCGCTCGGGATCGAGGCGCTGTCGCGCGGCGCGCGCGAGGTCGTGTTCGTCGATGCCGACCCCGTCGCGACGCGTGCGCTCGAGACCGTGCTCGGGGCCCTTGGGGCGGAGGCGGGCCGCGTCGTCCGCGCCGATGTCCCGGCGTTCCTGGCTGGGTCGCCTGAGCCGTTCGACATCGTCTTCCTCGACCCCCCTTACGGCACGGGGGCGGTCACGCCGGCCTTGAGGAGTCTCGACGAGCGCGGCTGGCTGCGGGCTGGCGGACTCGCCTACCTGGAGGATTCCGCACGCGCCGGGGCGCCGGCTTTGCCGCCGGGCTGGACGCTGCTGCGCAGCGGGCGGGCTGGCGAGGTGGGCTATCATCTGGCGCGACGGGAGCTCACGTAGGAACCAGGCCTGGGGGAGAGATGGGCAGCAGCGCGATGTATCCGGGGACCTTCGATCCGATCACGCACGGGCACCTGGACCTGGTGCGGCGCGCGTGCCGGATCTTCGACCGGGTCGTGATCGCGATCGCGGCCAATCCTGCGAAGGCGCCGCTGTTCACGCTGGAGGAGCGCGTCGCGCTCGCGCGCAAGGTCGTGGCGGAACTGCCGAACGTGGAGGTCTCGGGCTACACGGGACTCACGGTGGATTTCGCCAGGGCACAGGGGCTCAACGTCATCATGCGCGGGCTTCGGGCCGTGTCGGATTTCGAGTTCGAGTTCCAGCTCGCGACGATGAGCCGGCACCTGGACGGCGAGGTCGAGACCGTGTTCCTGACGCCGACGGAGCAGTACAACTTCGTCTCCTCGACGCTGATCCGGGAAATCGCGAGTCTTGGCGGCAACGTCAGCGAGTTCGTTCATCCGGCCGTAGCCGAGGCCTTGCGCGGCAAGTTCGCCGGTCGCTGACCGGGCAAACCCGACCGGCGCAGCGCGGCTCCGGCTGCGAGGGCGCGAATCTGCGGCGATCCGTCGTTTTTTCGGCGTGCCTGCGCCGCATTCGCTCGAGCAGCATGGGCCACCCCGGGGAACAGGCCCATGAGACTCGACGACTGGCCCGAGACGGAACGACCGCGCGAGAAACTGCTCACGCTCGGGGCGCAGGCGCTGACCGAGGCGGAACTGCTGGCAGTGCTGCTGCAGACGGGGTCCCCGGGGCGTTCCGCGCTCGATACGGCACGCCAGCTGCTCACGCAGTTCCGGTCGCTGCGCGGGCTGCTGACGGCGGACCGGCCGGCGTTCTGCAGCGTGCGCGGCCTCGGTCTCGCGCGCTACGCGCTGCTGCAGGCCGCGCTCGAGCTCTCCCGCCGGCACTACGCCGAGCAGATGCGCTCGGGTCCCCCGCTCGCGAACCCGCGGGCGACCCGGGAGTTCCTGCGCACGCAGCTCCGGGACCGCGAGCACGAGGTGTTCTGCTGCCTGTTCCTGGACAACCGCCACCGCGTGATCTGCTTCGACGAGGTGTTCCGCGGGACCATCGACGGGGCGAGCGTCCATCCGCGGGAGATCGTCAAGCTCGCGCTCTCCCGCAACGCCGCGGCCGTGATACTCGCGCACAACCACCCCTCGGGCGTGGCCGAGCCCTCGCAGGCCGACGAGCTGATCACGCAGCGACTGCGCGATGCGCTGGCGCTGGTGGACATACGGGTGCTCGACCACGTCGTCGTCGGAGACGGGAGCTGCGTGTCGTTTGCGGAGCGGGGGCTGATCTAGCCGCTGCGGCCAGCCTCGTGCGGGCGCCGATGAGTCCGGTCGGCGCTAAATCCAGCCGACTCAATGCCTTATGCGCCTCGTCATGCCGGCCGGCGCGCGACGGGCGCGCCCGCCGCCGCGCTGCCGCCTTGCCCGGGACGCGCTCTGCTGGTATAAAGCCCGGCTCGTTTTTCCCGGGGTCCCGCAACGGCGCGGGGACCCCAGGCTTGAGGATCCAGCCATGTCGAAAGTCTGTCAGATCACCGGCAAAGGGCCGACGACCGGCAACACGGTCTCGCACGCGAACAACAGGAGGCGTCGCCGCTTCCTGCCGAACCTGCACAAGCAGCGTTTCTGGCTCGAGAGCGAGAAGCGGTGGGTGCGCCTGAAGGTGTCGGGCCACGGCCTGCGCACGATCGAGAAGAAGGGCATCGAGGCCGTGGTCGCCGAGCTTCGCGCCCAGGGCCTGAAGGTCTGAAGCGGAGGACAGGATCATGCGTGACAAGATCAAGCTCGTCTCGACGGCCGGCACGGGCCACTTCTACACCACGACCAAGAACAAGAAGCTGCACCCCGAGAAGCTCGAGGTGAAGAAGTTCGACCCCAAGGCCCGCAAGCACGTGGCCTACAAGGAAGCCAAGATCAAGTAAGGCTCCGCACGGCCGCCAGCAAGATCGAAGAACCCGCCGACGGCGGGTTTTTCGTCTCAGGGACCGGCCGGCGGGCCGAACCGCCTGCAGCGCCCATGCCCGAGCTTCCAGAAGTCGAGACCACCCGCCGCGGCATCGACGGCGCGTTGCGAGGGCGACGGATCGAGCAGCTCGTCCTGCGCGAGCGGCGCCTGCGCTGGCCGGTCGGTCCAGCGGTCGCAAGAGCGGTCGCCGGGCAGCGGGTGCTTGCGACGGGACGGCGGGCCAAGTACCTGCTGCTGCGCCTCGACCGCGGGACGCTGATCCTGCACCTCGGCATGTCGGGCAGCCTGCGGGTGCTCGATTCCGTCGTCGAGCCGGGCAGGCACGACCACTACGACCTGCGGCTCGACGACGGCAGGTGCCTGCGATTCAACGACCCGAGGCGATTCGGAAGCCTGCACTGGACGCGTGAAGACCCGGCGCGGCACCCGCTGCTCGCCACGCTGGGCCCCGAGCCGCTCGGTCCCGAGTTCGATGCCGAGTACCTCGTTCGCCGCGCGCGCGGCCGCCGTGTCGCGTTGAAGCAGCTGCTGATGGACCAGCGCGTCGTGGTCGGGGTCGGCAACATCTATGCGAGCGAATCGCTGTTCCATGCCGGCATCGACCCACGACGCGCCGCCGGCCGGGTCGGCGCGGAGCGCCTCGCGCGGCTGGTCGGGGCCGTTCAGCAGGTGCTCGAAGCGGCCATCAGCCACGGCGGGACCACGTTGCGCGACTACGTGGGCGCGCAGGGGGCGCCCGGGTATTTCCGGCAGGAGCTGTTCGTCTACGAGCGGGGCGGCGAGCCCTGCCGGCGCTGCGGCACGCCGATCCGCCACATCGTGCAGGGGCAGCGCTCGACCTATTACTGTCCGCGCTGCCAGCGCTGACGTCCGCCCAGTCCCGTCGGTTATGAGCTCAGACGATACGGCCCCGGTCGCGGATTTCCCCTTTGCGGCCCGCTTTGGTCGCGCCCCATAATCCGGGCATGCAGCCCTCGGAGCCCATCCGGATCCTGCTCGGCGTGACCGGCGGCATCGCCGCGTACAAGAGCGCGGAGCTGCTGCGCCGGCTGCGCGAGGCAGGCGCCGAGGTGCAGGTCGTCATGACGGACGGCGCGCGGCGCTTCGTCACGCCGCAGACCTTCCAGGCGCTCTCGGGGCGGCCGGTGCGCTCGGACCTCTGGGACGAGGCCGCCGAGGCGGCGATGGGTCACATTGAGCTTGCACGCTGGGCCGACCGGGTGCTGGTCGCGCCGGCGACGGCCGACTTCATCGCGCGGCTCGCACACGGCCTCGCCGACGACCTGCTCACGACGCTGTGTCTCGCGACCGATGCGCCGATCAGCCTCGCGCCCGCGATGAACCGGCTGATGTGGGCCAATCCGGCCACCCAGGCGAACGTCGAGATGCTGCGTTCGCGCGGGATCTCGATACTCGGTCCGGCCGAGGGCGGGCAGGCCTGCGGCGAGAGCGGACCGGGCCGGATGCTGGAGCCCGGGGAACTGGCCGCCGCGGTGCTGCCCGGCGAGCGGAACGGCCTGCTCGCGGGTCGGAAGGTCGTCATCACGGCGGGTCCGACGCGCGAGCGCATCGACCCCGTGCGCTTCATCACCAACCGCAGCTCCGGAAAGATGGGTTACGCGGTCGCGGCGGCGGCCCGCGACGCCGGTGCGGAGGTGCTGCTGGTCAGCGGCCCGGTCAACCTGCCGACGCCCCGCGGCGTTCACCGAATCGACGTCGAGTCCGCGGACCAGATGCTCGCGGCGGTCGACGCGCAGCTCCCCGGCACGGACATCTTCATCGCGGCGGCGGCGGTGTCCGATTACCGCCCCACCGAGACGGCGGCGCAGAAGATCAAGAAGACCAGCGACACGATGACGCTCTCGATGTCGCGCACGCCCGACATACTCGGTACCGTCGCGGTGCGCACGCCGCGGCCTTTCACGGTCGGGTTCGCGGCAGAGACCCAGGACGTGGAGCGCAATGCGCTCGCCAAGCTCCGCGCGAAGAACCTCGACATGATCGCCGCGAACCAGGTCGGTGACGGGCTGGCCTTCGACTGCGACGACAACGCACTGACGGTCTACTGGCCGGGCGGAGCGCAGGAACTCGGGCGCGCGCCGAAGCGGGAACTCGCCGCACGACTCGTGGCGCTTATCGCCGAGCACTATGCCGCGTCCGGCAGGCAACCGCCGGGGCGCGTCGTCGCGGTCCAGGCGCGGTGATCCGGTGAGGCGATCGTGAGCGTGCGGAACGGGCCACGTCGTTCGCTGCAGGTGAAGGTGCTGGACCCGCGCATCGGCCGGGACATTCCGTTGCCGCACTACGCCACGGAAGGCTCGGCCGGACTCGACCTGCGCGCCTGCATCGACGGGCCGCTGACGCTCGCGCCGGGGCAGACGGAGCTGGTCCCTACCGGTCTCGCAATCCACCTCGAGGATGCGGGATACGCCGCGGTGATCCTGCCGCGCTCCGGGCTCGGGCACCGGCACGGCGTCGTGCTCGGCAACCTGGTGGGTTTGATCGACTCGGACTACCAGGGGCAGTTGATGGTTTCCTGCTGGAACCGTGGCGGCACGGCCTACACGATCTCGCCGGGCGAACGGATCGCGCAGATGGTCGTCGTGCCCGTCATGCAGGTGGCGCTCGAGATCGTCGAGGAATTCACCGCCAGCGAGCGCGGCTCGGGCGGGTTCGGCAGCTCCGGGACTAGTTGACGCCCTTCAGTTCCTTGAAGCGGGCGATGTCGTCGCCGAATTCCTGCTGCAGGCGGGCCTGCTCGTCGGTGTTCTTGGCGAGTTCCTGCTGGTAGACCTGCAGTCCGTTCACCGTGTTGACGATTTCCTCGGCCAGGTTCTCGGGCAGGGCGGGCGCGCCGCTCTTGTCGCTGTAGGGCCGGAACCTTGCGGCCTCCTGGATCAGTCGCCCCTCGCGCTCGCGCAGGTTGACGATGTACTGCCGGGTGACCTCGGACTGCTGCTCCAGCAGCTCGAGCCGCTGGTCGCGCAGGCGCTCGATGTCGGCCACGCTCAGGTAGGTCGCGAGCAGGGTCCGGTCCCGCTGCCGGGCCATCTCTCCGGCCCGCTGCGCCTGCTCGGCTTCGGCCTTCAGGCGCGCCTGTTCCTCGAGCGAGGCACGTCCGGGCATCGTGCGGATCACGCGTCCGCGGTCGTCGAGGATGTCCACGTCGCGGTCCATGCAGGCGGGCGGAATGCTCTGCCCGAGGTGCTGCTGCCCGCGGGCATCGCGGCAACGGTAGAACGCCTCCTTGCCCTGGTTGCCGCCCTGCGCCGCGCCGGCAGCGCCGGCATGCAGCAGGCCCGCGACCAGCGCTGCGGCCAGGCAAAGCCGGAAGTCATCGCGTCCGTACATGGCCCCGGATTCTGCGCCTGCACGCGCGCGGGCCCCTAGCGGGCGGTTCCAGCTTTGTGAACTGCGTCGAACGACGGTGCCGCTCACACGCCATAACGGTCGCGGTAGCCGCGGACCGACTCCAGCAGCTCGGCCTGTCCCGTGCCCTCGAGATGCTCGAGCAGGTCCTTCAGGCGCAGCACGCTGACGACCGGCAGGCCCAGCGTCTCGCGGACTTCCTGCACTGCCGAACGCGCGCCCTGGCCGCGCTCCTCGCGGTCCAGCGCGATCAGCACGCCTGCGGGGCTGGCGCCCTGCGCCCGGATGATCTCGACCGACTCCCGGATGGCCGTGCCGGCGGTGATCACGTCGTCGACGATCAGCACGCGACCCGAGAGCGGGGCTCCAATGATCGTGCCGCCCTCGCCGTGGTCCTTGGCTTCCTTGCGGTTGAACGCGAAGGGCAGGTTGCGCCCCTCGTGCTCGGCCATCGCCGAGGCGGTCGCGGTCACGAGCGGAATGCCCTTGTAGGCCGGCCCGAAGAGCATGTCGAACTCGACGCCCGAGATCGCCGCGGCGTGCGCGTAGAAACGACCGAGCGAGGCGATCGCCGCGCCGGTGTTGAACAGCCCTGCATTGAAGAAGTACGGGCTGACGCGACCGGACTTGAGCGTGAACTGGCCGAAGCGCAACACGCCGAGGTCGAGACACAGTCGGATGAAGTCTGGCTGGTGCATGCGTACTTTATACTGCGCGCCCATGCGCATCGTCACCCTGAACGCGAACGGCATCCGCTCGGCGGCGCGCAAGGGTTTCTTCGACTGGATGGACGGGCAGGACGCCGACGTCGTCTGCGTCCAGGAGACCAAGGCGCAGCTCGAGCAGCTCGCCGACCCGGTCTTCCATCCGCACGGGTATCACTGTTACTACGTCGACGCCGAGAAGAAGGGCTACAGCGGCGTGGCGATCTACTCCCGGCGCAAGCCCGAGCGCGTGGTGGCCGGTTACGGTTCGCGTGAATTCGACGCCGAGGGCCGCTACGTCGAGCTGCAGTTCAAGGGCTTGAGCGTCGTGTCGCTGTACCTGCCCTCGGGCTCCTCCAGCGAGCAGCGTCAGCAGGCGAAGTTCCGCTTCCTCGACGAGTTCATGCCCTACCTGCGCGCGCTGAAGCGCAGGCGGCGCGATTACATCCTGTGCGGCGACTGGAACATCGCCCACAGGCCCATCGACCTGAAGAACTGGCGCGCCAACCAGAAGAACTCGGGCTTCCTGCCCGAGGAACGGGCGTGGCTGGACCGGTTGTTCGACGAGGCCGGCTACGTGGACGGATTCCGCGAGGTCAACGCCGAGCCCGAGCAGTACACCTGGTGGTCGAACCGCGGGCAGGCCTGGCAGAAGAACGTCGGCTGGCGGATCGACTACCAGATCCTGAGCCCGCGGCTGCGCGGCAGCGTGAACGCGGCGGCGATCTACAAGGCGCAGCGCTTCTCGGACCACGCGCCGCTCACCGTCGACTACGACCTGTGAGCGCCGCCGACAAAGCGCCCGGCAGCCCGCGCAGCGGGTGGCGGGGCTGGCTCGAAGCGCTCGGCGCCTACCGGGACCGGCGCGTGTTCGCGATGCTGCTGCTCGGCTTCTCCGCCGGGCTGCCGTTCATGCTGGTGTTCTCGACGCTCTCCGCCTGGCTGCGCGAAGTCGGCATCGAGCGGGCCACGATCGGCATGCTCTCCTGGGTCGGCATCATCTACTCGATCAAGTTCTTCTGGGCGCCGGTCGTGGATCGACTCGAGGTGCCGCTGCTCGGCCGCCTGCTCGGCCGCCGGCGCAGCTGGATGCTGCTCGCGCAGGCCGGGATCGCCTTCGGCCTGTTCCGCCTGGCCCACACCGACCCGACCGCGCACCTCGGCGCGATGGCGGCGCTGGCGCTGCTGGTGGCGTTCTCGTCCGCGACGCAGGACATCGCGATCGATGCCTGGCGCATCGAGACGGCGCCACAGTCGATGCAGGGCGTGATGGCCGCGGCATACCAGCTCGGATACCGGATCGCGATCATGGTCGGAAGCGCGGGCGCGCTGTGGATCGCCGCCGACTTCGGCTGGACCGCCGCCTACACGGCGATGGCGGCGTGTGTCGGCGTGGGCGTGCTGACCACGCTGCTCGTGGCCGAGCCGCAGCCGTCTGTGTCCGAGCGCACGATCGCGCAGGAGCAGCGCGTGATCGCCTGGCTCGAGCGCAGGGCGCACTGGCCCGATTTCGCCCGGCAACTCGGATCGTGGTTCGTCGGGGCGGTCGTGTGCCCGCTGACCGATTTCCTGTCGCGCTACGGTACGCGCCTCGCGCTGCTGATCCTCGCCTTCATCGCGAGCTATCGGCTGACCGACTTCACGATGGGCGTGATGGCGAACCCGTTCTACCTCGACATCGGCTACACGCTCAAGGAGATCGCCGCGGTAGCGAAGGGTTTCGGCGTCGTGATGTCGATCCTCGGCACCGTGCTCGGCGGGGTGGCGGTGGCGAAGCTCGGCACCGTTCGATCGCTCGCGCTCGGCAGCATCCTGGTGATCGGATCGAACCTGCTGTTCGTGACGCTCGCCTGGCAGCCCGATCCCGGAATCGCGGGGCTCGCGATGGTGGTCAGCGCGGACAACCTGGCGATGGGCGTCGCCGGGACCGCGCTGATCGCCTACCTCTCGAGCCTCACCAGCGCCGCGTACACGGCGACCCAGTACGCGCTGTTCTCGTCGATGTATGCGCTGCCCGGCAAGCTGCTGATGGGGACCTCCGGGTTCGTCGTCGACGCGATCGGCTATCCGTGGTTCTTCGTCTACACCTCTACGCTCGGCCTGCCTGCGCTGGTGCTGCTCTACCTGATCACGCGCCGGTCGCCGTCCGGCGGCTGAAGCCCCCGGCGCGGCCGCTTGCGCGGCTCAGTAGCGCTCGAGCTCGTCGGGCGTCTCGGGCAGCTCGATCTCGGAGTAGCCGCCGACTTCACCGCGGTCCACGAAGCGCAGCGGATCGCCCCAGCCCGTGGCCTGCAGCGGCTCGACTTCGACTTCGTTTTCGTAGTCCTCGGGCTCGACGTCCACCGAGCCCGTCCAGTCCTCCGGCGCCTCCACGGACTCGATCGGCTCGCCGCGCCACTGGTCTACGTCGAGCTCCTCGACGGTGCCGTCGAAGTACTGGATCTCGATGGTGCGGTCGTCGGGATCGATTGCCACGACCTCGAAGGACTCACCACCGGGGTGCCGGTACCACTCACCGATGACTGGCGTGGGATTCCTCATCGTCGCTCCCTCTGCGGACCTCTTCTGTGTGATGCGCTTCGTTCGAATGACAGTTCCCTTGTAGTCCCGACCGGCGGCAAGTTCAAGTAGCGGATTCTCCGCACGCGAAGTTGTTCGACGAACTGGTCAAATTCTCCTTGCCGGATCGTCGCTGCCGGCCCGGCGCCTGCGGAAGGCGAGGTCCCAGACCTCGTGTCCCAGCCGCTGTCCGCGCTGCTCGAATCGCGTCAACGGGCGGCTCATCGGGCGCGCGGCGTAGCCGCCTCGCGGTGACTCGTTCTCGAGCAACGCGCAGGCGTTCAGTACTTCCAGCATGTGCCCGGCGTAGTCCTTCCAGTCCGTTGCGAGCCGGAACGCTCCGCCGGGACTGAGCTTGCGCGCCACCAGCGCCACGAAGCCCGGCTGCACGATGCGCCGCTTGTGATGGCGCTTCTTCGGCCACGGATCGGGAAAATAGAGCAGAACCTCGTCCAGCGACGCATCGGGGATGCAGAAGCTCAGCACCTCGACCGCGTCGCGACAGATGACCCGCAGGTTCTGGAGGCCACGTTCCCCGGCCTTCAGCAGCAGGTGACCGATGCCGGGCCGGTGTACCTCGATACCGAGAAAGTCCTGCTCCGGATGTGCCTCGGCCAGCGCCACCAGCGATTCGCCGTTGCCGAAGCCAATCTCGAGCGTGCGAGGCGCCGCGCGGCCGTACAACTGGTCGAGATCGAGCAGTCCGTCGCCGGTCTCGACGCCGTGCACCGGCCAAAGTTCGCGCCACGCGCGCTGCTGCGCGGCCGTGATCCGGCCGGTGCGCACGACGAAGCTGCGCACCGAGCGGTGATGCCGCGCGTCATCGGCGGCGATGGATCCGGGCCGGTCTGGCGTTGATGTGGTCAAGCGCGTAAATTTGACAGAACGAAGACACAATCATAAGGCGCAAACGCGCCAGGGAGCGAAAATGGCAAGTGCTGAAGGACTGCTGGCGAAGGCCGGGGCTGATGCCAAGGCGCTGTGCAAGCGCACTTGGTGGGTGTTCCTGATCGGCGGCATCGCGGCCGTCGTGTTCGGGATCCTCGCGTTCGTGAACCCGCTTGCAGGCTGGGTCGTGCTGTCGATCTTCTTTGCCGCCTCGGTGCTGGTGGACGGCGCGTTCAATGCCTGGGGCGCAATCAGCAACCGCGAGAAGGACGGCTGGTGGCTGATGCTGCTGATCGGGGGGCTGGGCATCGGCGTCGGCCTCTACGCGCTGCTCAACCCGCCGGTCGCGATGATGGCCTTCGTGCTGATCGTGGCCTTCCAGGCGATCCTGCTCGGGGCGTTGCTGGTGATGCTCGGTGTCAAGGTGCGCAAGGTCACCGAAAAGGAATGGCTGCTGTATCTGACGGGCGGGCTGTCGGTGCTGTTCGGCGTGCTGATCGTGCTGAACCCGGGTGCCGGCGCGATATCGGTCGTGTACATCATCGCGGCCTGGGCGATCATCACCGGGCTGCTGAAGGTGTTCTTCAGCTTCAAGATCAAGAACCTGCCCGACCGGATCGCGGAACGCCGCGCCGCCTGAGGCAAGCCTCGTTCGCGCGGCGCCGGCGCGACCGGCGCCGCGGCGATCAGGCCACGCGGCCTGCGATGCGTCCGCCGAGCAGGCACCCGCCGAGGAAGGTGCCCTCGAGGCCGCGCTTGCCGTTCATGCCACCGCCGCCGAATCCGGCCGATTCGCCCGCCGCGTAGAGTCCCGGGATCGGATCGCCGCGCAGGCCGAGCACGCGACAGTCGAGGTCGGTCTGCAGCCCGCCCATGCTCTTGCGGCTGACGATGAACTCCCGGATCGCGACCAGCGGTCCTGCCGCCGGTTCGAGGATTTTCTGGAACCCGCAGGTTCGCAGGCGGTCGCCGACCCAGCGCCGCGCGAACTCGATGCGCCGCAACTGCTCGTCGTTGTGGAACCGCGGGCCGCGGTCGATGCACGCGTCGTAGCGGGTCGCGGCCTCGCTGACGGCTGCGAGATCGACCGATCCGTCCCCGGCCAGTTCGTTCATCTTCCCGACCAGTTCAGGCAGCGATCCGGCGACGACCACGTCGGGGCAATGACCGGTCAGCTCCGAGTACAGCCACTCGTTGCCCCGCAGCAGGTCGCGCGCCACTCTCAGCCGGCTCTTCTCGCGGAACGAGGGATTGAATTCCGCTCCGGAGATCGCCAGCTCCTTCAGCGCGATGCGGCGGTTCAGCAGCTGCCACGAGTACGCGCGCTGTTGGCTGCAGATCTGTGCGACCAGGTCGTGGGTGTCGAAACCCGTAACGAGCGGCATCGGCCCGATGCGCTCGCCGCGCCAGTTGAGCCACAGCGCCGATTTCGGCGGCACGAGCGAGAGGCCGTGATCCGGTTTCCGCGGCCGCCAGTGTCGGACGCCGGCGGCATAGTTCCACTGCCAGTCCAGGTGGGTGACGCAGGCGCCGTGTGCGGCCGCGGCATCGTGCATCAGGCCGTCCGCGTAACGGTGCGAGCCGTTCAGCAGCACTTCGGGGGGTCGGTCCCAGTCCGCGTGCCAGTGCCGGCGCACGCGCTCCAGGTCGCCATTGATGCCGCCCGAGGCGATGATGACCGCGTCGGCTAACGCCTCGAACTCGCCCGTGCCGCCCTCGATGCTGCCGCGGCAGCCGATGACCCGGCCGTCGCTCGCGATCAATTCCTCGACCCGGTGATCGAAGCGCAGCTCCAGCAGCTCGCGACGACGGTGACCGAGCAGATGCCGGTTCAGCACCACCGACAGCTCGTGCCCCGTGCCCCAGACGATGTGCCACCGCGGCACGGAGTTGCCGGGCGTGTGCAGTCCCCGTTCCACCCACAGCGGCATCGGCATGAACTCGACACCGAGGCCGCGCAGCCAGTCGAAGATCTCCTCGTTCGAACGTTGCACGTAGGCCTCGGCCCAGGCGCGAGGCCAGCGGTCGTCCGGTCCGAACTCGGCGAAGCTCAGCCAGTCCTGCAGTCCCAGCTCCGCGCCGTCCCGGATGCCGTACCGTCGCTGCAGCGGCGTGCCGGCGAACCAGATGCCGCCGAAGCTCTCTTTTGCGAGCCCGCCCATGTTCTGCTCGGCGTCACGGTCCAGCAGCAGCACCTTTCGGCCACGCTCCAGCAGTTCGATCGCGGCCGCGACGCCGGCGATTCCCGCGCCGATCACGATCACGTCCGCGCGGCTGGCGATCATCTGCCCAGGTCCGCCGGGAGCCTGAGGTCCACGCCCTTCAGCGCTTCGGCCGAGCCGAGCCCCATGCGTTTCACCAGCTGCATCGCATCGGTCATCGTCATCTCCAGCGGGCGGACGCGCTCCCGGGGCAGCAGCAGCGTCGCGCCCGACATCGGCGTCGGTGAGTCCGGCAGGAAGACGCAGGCCCAGCCGTCCTCGAGCTCTTCGAGCAGGTAACCGATCTGCCAGGCTTCTTCGACGTTCAGCAGCGCGGGCTTCAAGCCCTCGGCGCTCTCGATCTGCGCGAAACCTGCGGCCATGCTCTTGACCATCTGGTACTGGGGCAGGCCGCCGAGCAGAGAACTTTCCACCCAGTCCTTGATGCGGCGGCCGGCCGAGGTGCGGGCGATCAGCCCGGCGATGAACGCGACCGCGACCAGCACGAGCGCCGCGATGATGCTCCGAATGCCGATCCCGAGCAGCGACACGTCCGCGAAACGCGCCGCGATCGGCTCGCTAATCTGACGAGCGACGCGCAGCAGCTGCTGCACGGCGATCAGGATGATTGCCAGCGGCAGCAGGAAGACGATCCCGCCGACGATCGTGGTCTTCAGGAAATCTGACAGCGAGCGCATGGGCGTATCTCGTCGAGTGTTGCCAGGTACAAGGATACGACCGCCAGAGCGGCGCGTTGCAATGAAACGTCGGCCGGCCTCATCGCCTGCCGCCGGCTACTCTTGCCAGAAGGCGGCGCGTGAGTAACATTGGCTGGATATCCATCAGGTGGCCCGACGCCCAATCCTCTGGAGCCCGTTCTGAATCCCCGGTCGCAAGTTCGCAGGCGCTCTCGCCGATTGCTGCTGCTGGCGGTGGCGCTGCTCGCGGCGCAGTGGCTGCTGACGATGCACGGCCTGCACGTGCTGGCCGGCGACGGCGATGCGACAGGCTGCACGATCTGCGTTCTCGGCCACGGGCTCGACCACTCGATCGCCGCCACCGGAAAGACGCCGGTGCTCCCGGTCGGATCGCCCGAGGAGTCTGCGACGGAGCCCGTCGCCGCTCCTTCGTGCCGCTTCACCTGCTACCGCTCGCGGGCTCCGCCCTCGCTCCAGACGTCGGCTTGAACTGGTACGGCTGCAGCGCGACGCGCTGCGAGCCGCATTCGACGTTTTCTGGAGACGAGAGATGAACCGAGCAATGGCCGGGCTCTTTGCGCTTGCGTTACTGTCCGCGCCCGCGGCAGGGCAGGCGGCACAGGGCGATGAACTCGACGAGCTGCGGCGGATGATCGAGACACTGAGGTCCGACTACGAGCAGCGCATCGCGGAACTGGAGCAACGCCTCGCGGTGGCCGAGCAGGCGGCCGGTGACGGATCGCGACCGGCGTACGTGGCCGCCCCGGTCGCCGCCGCGGAGCCGGCGGCCCTGGCCAGCGGCACCGTCACTGCGGGCAATGCGTTCAATCCGCAAATGTCGGTGATCCTGAACGGCAATTTCTACCACGACGACATCGGCGGCGAGGGTTCCGAGCTGCTCACCTCGGCATTCCAGCCGTCGCGGGCTGGTCACGCTCACGCAGGGGAGGACGATCACGGCTCCGGGGACGACCATGCGCACGGCGGGGCCGCGAACGGCTTCAACATCAGCGAAGCGGAGTTCGCGTTCACGGCCGCCGTGGACCCCTACCTGGACGGCGCGGCCTACCTTGCGATCGACGGCGAAGGGGACGTGCACCTCGAGGAGGCCTGGTTCCAGACGCGCAGTCTTCCCTACGGGCTGAAGCTCAAGGGCGGCAAGTTCCTGTCCGACTTCGGCTACATCAACAGTCAGCACCCGCACCAGTGGGACTTCGCCGACCAGAACCTCGCCTACCTGAACCTGCTCGGCGACCACGGACTGCAGGACACCGGCGTGCAGCTGACCTGGCTGCCGGCCTGGCCCGTGTACACGTTGTTCGGCGTCGAGCTGCTGCAGGGCGACCAGGAGCGGTTCGGGAGCTACGTCGAAGAGGACGGGGAGCGGGAGGAACTCGGCCTCGCGGACCGTGACGACGGCCCCCGGATGTGGACGGCGTTCGCGAAGGTGTCGCCGGACCTCGGCTACGAGCACGCGTTGCAGCTCGGCGTGTCCTACGCCCGCAACCGTCAGCACCAGGAGGTCAACGCGCACGAGCACGACCACGAGGACGGCGCCGGAACGCAAGACGGGCTCGAGGCCGTCGAGACGGGCCTCGAGGGCGACGCCGATCTCTGGGGCGTGGACCTCGTCTACAAGTACGACGACGCGGCGCTCGATGGACACCGCGACCTGAAGATCCAGGCCGAATACCTGCGTTCGAGCAAGGACCTGCGCGTCACGGCCGGGCATCCCGAGGACCTGGGCTCGCGGCGCCGCGTGACCACCGACGGTCTGTACGTGCAGGGCCTCTACGGCATCGCACCGCGATGGCAGCTCGGCCTGCGCTACGACGTGCTGGGGCTCACCAACAAGGCGTCGGGCGAGGAGGGTGGAAGCTACGGTGATTCCGACCGCTGGACGGTCGCCCTGAGCTGGGTGCCCACCGAGTTCTCGCTGTTCCGGCTGCAGTACGAGTACGCTGACGTACTGGTCGAGCCGGGCCTGCGCGAGTCGTTCAACGCGTTCTGGCTGCAGTTCCTGGTGAGCATGGGCTCCCACGGCGCCCATCCGTTCTGACCGGGAAGGAGACGCACATGCGGAAACAGAACGCACTGTTGCTGATCGTCGCGCTGCTGCTGCCCGGCTGGGCGCAGGCGGCGCTCGACGTCGTCGCCTCGAGCACCAGCACCGGCATGCTGGTGCGCGAGATCGCCGGCGAGCACGCCAGGCTCCAGATTCTCGCGCCGCCGGACCGGGACCTGCACGCGCTGCAGGTACGCCCCAGCATGATGCGCGCGCTGCGGGAAGCCGAGCTCGTGACCGCGCTCGGCGCGGACCTCGAGGTCGGTTGGCTGCCCACGGCCATCCAGCAGGCGGCCAACCCGGGCATACTTCCCGGCAAGCCCGGCTACTTCGAGGCGGCCGCCCAGGTCGAACTGATCGGCGAAGGGCTGGCTGCCGACCGCGCGATGGGTGACGTGCACCCGATGGGCAACCCGCACATCAACATGGACCCGGTCCGGATGGCGGAGGTCGGTCTCGCGCTGGCCGAGCGCCTGGCCGATCTCGACCCCGCGAACGCGGGCAGCTATCGCGCCCGGGCCGCATCGTTCAAGCAGAAGGTCGAGCGGCGGCTTCCCGAGTGGCGCAAGCGCACGACGGGGCTGCCCGGCGCGGTGGCCTATCATCTCGACGTGGACTACCTGCTGGACCGCTTCGGTGTACCGTTGCTGGGGATGCTCGAGCCCGTGCCCGGCATCCCGCCGACCGGAGCGCACATCAAGAATCTCACCGACAGCCTGTCGGGCAAGAAAGGCATCGTGTTGTACACGAGCTACCAGCCGGACCGCGCGCCGCGGGCGCTCGCCGAGACGCTCGGGTGGCCGACCGCGAAACTGCCGCTGGAGCCTCCGCTCGAAGCAGACGGTGACGGTTATCTCGACCACATCGAACGCTGGATCGACGCGCTGGAGGCGGGTCGCTGATGGCCGAACCGTTGATGCAGACGGTCGATCTCGTCGCGGGCTACGGTGTTCCGGTGGTCGGCCCGTTCTCGTTGTGCATGGAGGAGGGCGACGTCGTCGGGCTGTCCGGGCCGAACGGCTCCGGGAAGTCCACGCTGCTCAAGGCGATAGCCAACGGCGCGAGGATATTCTCGGGCCGGCTCGAGAAGCGTCGCGGGCTGACGCTGGCGTGGCAACAGCAGCAGCCCGTGCGACCGGACGAAATGCCCTTCAGCGGAACCGACTACCTGCGCTATGCGCAGGCCGGCCACGTGCGCGCGCCACCGCGGCTGGCCGGCTGGCTGAAGCAGCGAGTGGACTCGCTGAGCGGCGGCCAGTTTCAGCTCCTGAGCGTCTGGGTCGCCATCGCGGGCGGCGCGCAACTCGTGCTGCTCGACGAGCCGACCAACAACCTCGATCCGCAAGGCGAGGATATTCTCATCGAGACGCTGAAGGGCGGGCTCGAGGGCCGCGCGGTGCTGATCGTCAGCCACGAGCGGCCGTTCCTGGAGCGCGCCTGCAGCCGCGTGCTGGAGGTCGGCGCTTGAGCATGGACCTGCTTCTCGATCCGCTGTTCCGCGTGCCGTTCGCGGTCGGGTTCGTGCTGTCGCTGGTATTGGCCGTCGTCGGCGTGCTGCTGAGGTTGCGCGACGAGTGGCTCGCGGCGCTGGGGCTCGCACATCTCGCCGGGGCCGGCAGCCTGATCGGGATGTCGCTCGGCGTGCCCGCCGTGCTCGGCGCTCCGCTCGGCGCCGTCGCGGCGGCGCTGGTCAAGAGTGTCGGCGGGTTCAGCGGCAACACCGTTTACGCGCTGATGATTCTGGTCGGCTGGTCGGCGACGCTGCTGGTCGCGTCGAACACCTCGCTCGGCAGCGTGATGGGGCATGCACTCGTCGAGGGTCAGCTCTACTTCGCCGGCAAGCCTCAACTCGTCGTTTCCGCGTTCGTCGGACTGCTGGTGGCCGTCGCGGTGCCGTGGCTGATGCCCCGCCTGATCAGGGCACACCTGTTCCCCGGCCACGAGATCGCCAACGAGCTTCCGGCCTGGCAGTGGCACGTCGGCTTCGACGTGCTCGCGGCGCTCAGCATGGCCATCGGCGCTGCGAGCCTCGGGTTGATGGGCGCGTTCGCGCTGGTGTTCGTGCCGGCCTGGGTTGCCTTCCGCCTGGCGAAGAACTGGCGGAGCTGCCTGTGGATCAGCCTCGGCACCGGCGTGCTGGCTTATGTCGGCGCTTTCGTCGCCGCGCTGGCGCTGGACCAGCCGTTCGGGCCCGTGCTGGTCGCGATCCTGCTCGCGATCGGCGCGGTGCTGCTCCTGCTGCTGCGCCGCGAATGAATCGTTCCGGGTGCGTGGTGCCGCCCGCCGCGGGCGGTCAGCGCGGGTCCAGGTCCGGCAGCAGCAGCGCCTGCATCCGCTCCCGGTAATCCTCAGGCAGTCGCGTCGGACCGGTCGCATCGGCCACGACCAGCACGGCGTCCGACACGCTGACGCAACCGTCGTCCTGGAACATCGCCATGCCGAGCGTGTACGAGGAGTTGCCGATGCGCAGCACGCCCACGCCCACGGTCAGCTTGCCCGGGTAGCCCGCCTCCCGAAGGTAGTCGATGCTCTGGCGCGCCAGCAGCAGCCGCAGGTCCGGGCCGGTGGGGATGCGCCCCCCGCCCATGATCCGGCGGGTGGTCGAGACGCGCGCTTCCTCGTAGTACTGAGCGATCGCGACGTTGTTGATGTGCCAGAGGGGATCCACGTCCGCATAGCGGGCGAGGATCTCGACCTTGAACGGATACAGGTCGAGCTGCTGGCGCTGCAGCGAGGGTCTCGCGATGGCCGCCTGCGGCGATCGGTCGCTCGGCGCTGGCATGGCTATGCGACGCCGCGCACCGGTTCCGCCGCTGCAATCGGCAGGGCCGCCTGGCCGCGTTCGAGGTCGAGCAGCAGCTGCTTGCGCCACACGCCGCCGCCGTAGCCGCCCAGCCGGCCGTCGGCGTTCACGACGCGATGACAGGGAATCACGATCGCGATGCGGTTCATGCCGTTGGCCGTGCCGACGGCCCGGGTCGCGGCGGGCTGTCCGACCCGCGCGGCGAGCTGCCGGTAGGACCAGGTCTGCCCATACGGAATCGTCAGCAGGGCCCGCCAGACCTTCTGCTGGAATTCGGTGCCGCGGATCACCAGCGGCAGGTCGAAAACCTGCCGGCGACGGTCGAAATACTCATCCAGCTGGGTCCGGAGCGTCTCGAGCCAGTGGTTGCGGCCGGGCACCAGGATCCGGCCCACCCGGCGGCGCAGCGTCTCGATCTGTGTCTCGAGCATGCGACGGTCGCTGAACTCGAGCAGGCACAGCCCTTCTGAGTTTGCGCCTGCAACCAGCGGACCCACCGGCGACGGGATCCAGTCGAGCACGATCGCATCGTCCGACGCGGCCTCGCCGGGCGTGGTGCCGAACGCCCGCGCGAACGCGGCCCGGAAGCCGCTCTCCGACTCGAATCCCGACTCGCTCGCGACCTCGCTCACCGTGGCGCCCTCCTTGATCATTCGAAACGCGTCGCCCAGTCGACGGGCGCGGCAATAGGCCTGGAACGTCATGCCATAGTGCCTTACGAAATAACGTCGCGCGCGCGCCGGGTCGATCCCGGCCGAGCGCAGGTCTGCCGCCCGGATTCGCAAGGCCGGGGAGGCGTCGATCCGCTCGAGCAGGCGCCGGACCCATGCGGGCGGCTGTCCATCGGCATCGAGCGGGCGGCAGCGCTTGCAGGGACGGTATCCCGAGAAGCTCGCCTCGCGCGGCGTCGCGAAGAACTCCACGTTCTCGGGCCGCGGCTTGCGCGCGGTACACGATGGCCTGCAGAAGATGCCGGTGGTGCGGACCCCGGTGTAGAACACGCCGTCGTAGCTCTCGTCACCGCGCAGGAACGCACGGCGCATTTCCGGGACGGGCGGCAGGGCTTTCATGGAATCAAACTTAGCACCGCCACCGGTCCCGTTCACGCCGAAAAAGCGACGACTAATCCCTGCCGCGGGTGCCGGCGGCCGGGAGCGAAAAAACGGCAAATTGTGGATTCCGTCGCGGTCAGTGCGAACCTTCCGGCGTTAGCTTCGCACCGAACGACGGTCAATTGCCGGAAATTCGCATGATCGAAATGGAAGACGCTGCGACGGAGATGAAGTCCCTCGCGATCCGGGCGAGCATCGAGGAAGCCAGGCGGCAGGCTGCCGCCAGTCGCGGGGACCGCCAGGCGGCCCAGGAACACGAGACCGAATTGTCGAGAATCTGGTCGCGCTACTGCGACCTGGAGCGACGGGACGACTGACGGCGGCGCGGGCGCGCCGGGGCCGCTGCCATTCGTCTCTGGAGCACGCCGATCGCGTTGCCGAACATCCGCGAGAGGCGCGTGCGGTCCCGGATCATCGGTATGCGGGGCCAGGTGGCGACCTCGCCCATCCGCGTGTATTCCCGGAACTCCTCGAGCGTAGGGTTGCTCAGCATCTTCGCGTAGAGGCGCGGCCGCACCGGCAGCTGGATGTGCATGTCCGTACCGGCATAGGTCTGGTTGTAGATCGCGTGCGCCTTGTCCAACTGCCGGCGCAGCCCGGCACCCGGCGCATGCCTGCGCAGGATGTCCAGCAGCTGCACCGAGCCGTGCTGGTAGGTGCTGCTGCCCGCGCGCACCAGCGCCGCGGCCAGCCCGGAGCGCGAGCTCGACAGGCTCAGCAAGGGCAGCACGTGGGGATTCGTCTGCGAGGTGATGAAGTGGTTGATGTTGAGCATCTGCCGCAGCGCGTCGAACGGCAGGTCGGTGTGAACCGAGCCGTCGATCCACCGCTCGTTCTTCATCCACGGCTCGACCTTGCCGCGCCGCCTGGCCATCAGCTGAACCGGCCTGAACGCCACCGGTATCGCGCAGGAGGCCAGCACTGCGCTGTTGACCAGCACTTCCGGCGCGGACAGGTAGTTGAGCAGCCGGGGTATCTGCTGCTTGCGCAGCGGCGAGACCGTGATGTTCAGGATCCGCCTCGAGTGCCGCATCGCCCCGGAGAACGTCCGGTCGCCGAGCACCTTCGGCAGGAACCGGCGCAGCTTGCCCTGGTCCATCAGCGCCGACTGGTCGCGCATCCGGCCGACCGACAGCGGCGCGAGCGCATCGCGGTCGATCCGTGACGGGTCGGCGAACAGTTCGCGGAGCTCGTCGTCGGAGTGCACGCAGGCCCAGGCCGCGATGATCGATCCCATGCTCGATCCGGACACCGTCCTCGGCAGCAGTTCCTGCTCGAACAGCGCCTTGACGACGCCGAAGTGGAACAGTCCGAGCAGCGCGCCGCCGGAGAGCATCAGCGCGGGACGGCCGTAGACCCGGCCGACGCGCTTGACCTGCGACAGGCGGTACGAATCGTCGACGCCGGGCTCGTCGAGGTCGAGCAGGTAGGCGAAGCAGCGCTCGAGCTCGTCGAGGTATTCGCCGATCACCCGCTTCGTTCCCGCGCGGGCGACCTGGTAGAGCTCGGGTTGCGCGCATTCCCCCTGGTGACGGAACAGCGCGTCCTGGAAGGCGTTCAGCAGCGTCCAGGTCTCGCCGCGCTTGCGCATCCTGCGCAGCCGCGCGATGCTCGAGCGCAGTTCGCTCGCGTGGATCCACTCGCAGCGGTCGTCGTCGCGCCAGTCGTCTGCGCCGGAGAGGCGATCGTGTTCGATCGCGGCGTCGTGCCACTCCGCATAGCTCGCCGCATTGCGCATCGCGCGGTCGAGCGCGGTGAGTCGAGTGCTTCCCGGCAAGCGGTTCTCCCGGTCGGGCTCAGAGTCCGAACGTGAAGCGTACTCCATACGTGCGTGGCGGCTCGAGGAAGGCGTCGCCGTAGGGCCCGTACTGGCCGGTGGTCGTGGCCGCGAGCACGGCCTCGTTCTCGATGTTCCGGATCCAGATGCCCAGGCTCCAGTCCGCGTCGTCGGAGTACCAGGTCAGCGAGGCGTCGCTCTTCGTGTAACCGTCCTGCTCCGTGCCGCGGCTGTGCGTGAACGTGCCCCAGAAGGAGCTCTCGTAGCGGGTCTCCGCGCGCGCCCGCAGGTAGCCGCTCGCAAACTCAAAGTCGTGCTGGTAGCCGGCCGTCACGGTCCATTCCGGCGCGTACTGCAGCGTGTAGCCGCCGAAGTCGCGGTTGTCCATGCCGATGTTGACGTCCGGCGGGACGACGAAGTCCTCGTACTCCGCGTGGAGCCAGCCCACCGAGAGGTTGAAGAGATCCTGGCCGGTCGCCTGGAACAGTACGTCCAGCTGGTTGCCGTAGATCCTGACCTTCTGCGCGTTGAAGGTCGTCAGCAGGCCCGTGTTCAGGTTGAACGACTGCACCAGCAGGTCGCGGTAGTCGTAGTAGAAGAACTCGTCGTTGACCTGCAGGCGGTCGTCGAGGAAACGGGTCTTGATGCCGACCGTGTAGGCGGTCAGGTCGGCGGGGTCCACCAGGTTGTCCTGCTCCGGCGTGCTCGGGAACAGGTTGTAGGTGCCCGGCTGGTAGCCCGTCTGTACGGTTGCGTAGGCCATGGCCTGCGAGCCCAGGTCCGCCTCGAGCCCGAGCTTCCAGTCGAAGTTGTCGTAGTCCTCGGCGGCCTGGTAGGGCTCGCCGAAGGCCGTCTGGCCCTTGCCCTCGATGTCGTCCTGGCTGTAGCGCCCGCCGAAGGTGAGCCGCAGCGTGTCGGTCAGGCCGTAGGTGGCCTGCCCGAACCCCGCGATGCCCTCGCGCCGGTTGCGCGAGATCTGCGCGAGCGGAAAGCCGCCGACGATGAAGTCGCCGTCGTTGCTGACGCGGTAGTAGTAGAGCCCGGCGAGCCACTGCCAGCGTCCGCCCGCATCGCTCGCGAGCCGCAGCTCCTGCGTCACCTGGTTGTAGTGCGCTGAGAGGAAGGCGGGGATGTCCTCGAGCCAGTAATCGGCGGCCCAGTCGAGGTAGAAATAGCCCGGGATGTAGGTCAGCGTCATGTCGCCGAGATTCCAGTTCACCTCGGCCCCGGTGACCAGGTTCTCGTAGTCCTGCCCGGAGGCCGTCGGCGCCTGAGGCGAAATGATGTCGTTCCAGGGGTCGTCGTGGTCGAACGCGTTCGGATCGCCGTCGAAGTTCCCGTCGTTGTAGCCGCGCCGCACCAGGTTAGGCGACTTGCCGTCCTTCTTCGCGCCGTGCACCCAGACGTACAGTTCGAGATCGTCGCTGGGCTGGTACAGGGCCGACAGCCTTCCGGCGTAGTCGTTTTTCGAGTCGGCGCCGGTGCGCAGGTAGCCGTCGTGGTCGATGTAGTCGAACGCGGCCCGCAGCGCGAGCTCGTCGGTGACGGGCAGGTTCTGCGCCAGCGTGCCGTGCAGCAGCGAGTAGTTGCCGGCCTCGAGCACGACCTCGGTCTCGAGCTGCTGGGTCGGACGCGCGAAGCTCACGTTGACCGCGCCGCCGAGCGCGCTGCGTCCGTACAGCGTGCCCTGCGGGCCGGGCAGCACCTCGAGCTGGTCGATGTCGAAGAAGCCGACGCTGGTGCCCTCGCGGGGAATGTACACGCCGTTGAAGTTGAACGCGTTCGGCGGCTCGATGTTCGGCAGGTCGAGCGTGGAGCCGACGCCGCGCATGTAGATCTCGGTCGAGGCGTTCTCGGCCTGGAACCGCACCGAAGGCACGAGGTTCTGCGCGGCCCGGATGTCGTGCACGCCGGCGGACACCAGGATGTCGCCCTGGATCGCCGTCACCGCGGAAGCCGATTTCTGCAGGTCCTCGGTGATCTTCTGCGCGGTCACCGTGATGACCTCGAGGGCCGCGTCGTTGCCGGCCTGGCGGGCGGGCTGGGCCGGCGCCTGCTGCGCGCGGGCCGCGAAGCTCACGGTCAGCGCCGCCGCGACGGCGCTGGTCAGGAGTACGGAGCGCGTGCTGCTGTGGTTCATCTCTGCTCGCAACCTTGTCCGGGGCGCCTCGGGCCCTGTCCTTAATGTGACTGATCGGGAATGACCGGAAGATCTTCCGGCAGGGCGCGCATCCTGCCAGCGGCCGGGGCCGGCGTGCAATCGGTGATGACCGCGAGGCGGGACCGCCCGCGTCAGCCTTCTCCCCGCCGTGGCTTCAACCGGATCTGCCCGGCCAGCTCCGGGTGCCGGCCGCGCTTGTCCGCGTAGAACTCGCGGAAAAGTGCCAGGTCCTTCTGTGGGTCGCCGGTCATCCAGACATAGGTATCCACGCCCACGGTGCGGGTGGAGTAGTCGATGTAGCCGAGCGCGACGGGCAGGTTTCCGGCCAGCGCGAGGTGATAGAAACCGGATTTCCAGTGGTCGGTGTAGCCGCGCGTGCCTTCCACCGGGATGGCCAGCCACATCCAGTCGCGCCGGCGGAATTCCTCCATCAGCCGCTCGATGATGCCCTGGGGCTGCCGCCGGTCCACCGGAATGCC
>CAZKLS010000008.1:3715-44698 GCA_964553405.1 uncultured Steroidobacteraceae bacterium | reverse complement strand
AGGAACACGATGTACCCTGCGAGCAGCACCAGCAGCAGCGCGCCGTCCAGCCGACCCAGCCGGGCATCCAGTATCACGACGGCCAGCAGCAGCGCGGCACCGATCATGATCGGTACTTCCTGCCTGACGACCTGCGCATGGATGACCAGCGGCGCCGCCAGCGCGCTGAGCCCGACGATCACGAGCACGTTGAATATGTTGCTGCCGATCACGTTGCCGATCGCCAGATCGCTGTTCCCGGCGAGGACCGCGCCGATCGAGACCGCGAGTTCCGGCGAGCTGGTACCCAGCGCGACGATCGTGAGCCCGACCACCAGCGGCGTGACGCCGAAAGACAGCGCGATCCGCGATGCACCGCGCACCAGGCTTTCCGCACCAGCCAGCAGGGCGACGAGACCGGCAATGAACAGCATCACGTTGGTCAGCATGGGACGCGCAGCCTGGGGCGAAAAAACGGAACAGGGAACGTCGTAGTCTACCCGGTCCGCGCTGCGCGGGCCGGGGCAGAGGTTGCCGACGGGCTGCGCTGGGATAATCTGCAGTGATGAGCGTCCTTCGCCACGCCTGGCGAACCCGCCGCGCCGGCTCGCTGCGGCGCCTGCAGTGCGTCGAGGAACCCCTGCCGCCGCCCGGGCCCGGCGAGGCGCGTCTGCGGGTCGAAGCCGTGGGCGTGAATTTCGCCGACATCTTCGCCTGCCTCGGGCTCTATTCCGCGACGCCGGACGGATCGTTCGTTCCGGGCCTGGAATGCGCCGGCGTGATCGAGGCCCTCGGGCCGGGAGGCGAACGACAGCGCTGGCGAGTCGGTGATCGCGTCATCGCATTGACCCGCTTCGGCGCCTATGCGACCGCCCTGAACGCGAGCCTCGACTTCCTGCTGCCGGTGCCGGAGGGCTGGTCGCCGGCGCAGGCCGCGGCCTACCCGGTGCAGGCGCTGACGGCCTGGTACGGGCTCGTGGAACTCGGCGCGATCGGACCGGGAGACACGGTACTGGTGCATTCGGCCGCGGGCGGCGTGGGCCTGCGCGCACTCGAGCTGGTTGCCGGGCTCGGCGCCCGGCCGGTGGCGATCGTCGGATCCGAGCAGAAGCGGCGCTTCCTGCTGAGCGAGCACGGTCTCCCCGCCGAGACGGTCGTGCTGCGCGGCGGCCGGCGCTTCGGCGAGCGGCTCGATCTCGCGCTCGAGGCGCTGGGCGCCGACGGCTTCGACTGCGTGCTCGACGCCGTGCTCGGGCCAGGGTTCCGACCCTGCTTCGAGCGCCTGCGTCCAGCGGGCCGCTACGTGCTCTTTGGCGCAGCGGACTTCATGAGCCGGGGCGCCCGACCGAACCTGCCGCGCCTCGCCTGGCACTGGCTGCGACGGCCGAGGCTGGATCCGCTCGCGATGATCCCGGTCAACCGGAGCCTGATGGCGTTCAACCTGATCTGGCTGTGGGACGAGGTCGACCGTCTGGCGGACGCCTGGCCGGCAGTGCGGCGCCTGATTGCCGGACCGCCCGAGCCGGTGCTGTCGCTGCCGTTCTCCGATGCGCCCGGGGCACTCAGCCGGCTGCAGCACGGCGAGACGATCGGCAAGCTGGTGCTGGTGACCGGGCGATGACGCCGTCCGCTGCCCTCGCGCGGCGCCAGCCCGGCCGCTCACGCGCCCGCGTTCGACGCCACGGGGCGGCTCAGGACGACACCGCGAGCTGCTCGCGGTGGTACAGCCTCGCCGCGACGGCCCAGACCACCGCGACGAGCGCGAGGCTCGCGCCGAGGTTGATCACCCACTCGGCAGGTGCAATCGGCTCGCCGCGCAGGATCCTGAGGATCAGCTGGTTCTGGCCGAGGAACGGCACGGCCAGCATCCAGGGCTGGGTCTTGACCGGCGAGACCATCAGGAACAGCGTCGGGATCATCGGCAGGAACACCAGCAGCGGCAGGTAACCCTGCGCTTCCCGGTGGCTGCGCGCGAACGCGGCCAGCGCGGTCAGCACGGCTGCACCGAGCAGCGCCACCGGCAGCACGACGACGAACAGCTGCGCGAGCGCCGCGGGCGCCACATCCATCGAGATGTCCAGGCGCTCGAGCGGCATCAGGGCGAAGACGATCCTGAACGCGAGCAGCGTCACCAGCAGCGACAGCATCGTGAAGGCCGCGGTCGCCAGTATCTTGCCGCTGATGATCGCGCTGCGCCTGGCCGGCGTGGTCAGCAACGGCTCGAGCGACTGCCGCTCACGCTCGCCCGCGGTCGCGTCTATCGCGAGCTGCATGCCACCCACGAAGCCGAGCAGCAGCAGCAGGTAGGGCAGCAGCTGCTGCGAGAAGTCGAAGCGGGACTCCGGCGTGGCGACGTCCCGGCTGCCGAGCTCCAGCGGCCGTGCGACGGCGGGATGAATCCCGCGGGCGACCAGGCGCAGCATGCCGACCTCGCGATCGTAGCCTTCGAGCAGCGCCCGCACCCTGGCGACGGTCGCGCCGGATTGCAGCGGCCGCGAGCTGTCGAATATCAGCTCGACCCGCGCCGGCCGTCCCGCACGCCAGTCCGCCGCGTAGTCGGCGGAAATGCTGAGGATCACCTCGTGCTGCTGGCTGCGGACTGCCTCATCCGGGTCCGCCGGCGGCTCGACGACGCGCAGGTTGTGGCTGCCGAGCCAGGCGACGAGATTCGGCGCGTGCTCGGCGCCGGACACCGGCAGCTCGAGCAGCGCCTCGAACTTCTCGGCCTGCTTGCGCGCGCCGATCGCGCTCATGCCGGCCAGCAGCGAGGGCACCGCGAGCGGCATGATCACGAACGCGACGACCACCATCCGCAGGTCCCGGAACGCATCGCGCAGCTCCTTCGAGAACACGGTCCACAGCGCGCTCATGCGAGGAGCCCCTCCTCGGTGCCGATCGCCCGCACGAAGGCGTCCTCCAGACTGTCCATGCCCGTCTGCGCCCGGAGCTCGTCGGGCGTGCCGTCCGCCACCACCCGCCCATGCGCGATCACGACGATCCGGTCGCAGAGCGCCGCAACTTCCTGCATCACGTGGCTCGAAAACAGCACGCAGCGCCCCTGCTCGCGCAGCTGGCGCAGAAAGCCGCGCATCGCGCGCGTGGTCATCACGTCGAGTCCGTTGGTCGGCTCGTCCAGCAGCACGTTGGGCGGATCGTGGACCAGCGCGCGCGCGATCGCGGTCTTGGTGCGCTGGCCCTGCGAGAAGCCTTCCGCGCGTCGATCGATGAAGTCCTGCATCTCGAGCGCCTCGACGAGCCGGGCGGTCTGGGACTCGATGAAGCCGGTCTCGAGGCCCTGCAGTCGACCGAAGTAGGCGATGTTCTCGCGCGCGGTGAGCCGCTTGTACAGGCCGCGCGCGTCGGGCAGCACCCCGATCTGCGAGCGCACGCGACCCGGTTCGCGCGCGACCTCGATGCCGTCCACGCTGACGCTGCCGCTGTCCGGCCGAACCAGCGTGTACAGCATGCGCAGCGTCGTCGTCTTGCCGGCCCCGTTGGGGCCCAGCAGCCCGGTGATCACGCCGTCCGGCGCGCGGAAGCTCACGCCGTCCACGGCGCGCACCTCGCCCCTGCGGCTGCGGTAGCTCTTGCGCAGGTCGCGAACCTCGATCATGGTTCCCAGCCGTAGGCGCCGACGAACGGCGGCGTGTAGATCAGCTGCTCGAGGCAGCCCGCGTCGAGGCCGCCCGCGTCTGCCCGCTCGATGAAGGTCGCGAGCAGCTTCGGTGCGCAGCCGGTGCCGATCACGTTGTGTCCGGCGCCCCGCAGCACCAGGTGGCGGCCCTGCGGGAAACTGTCCAGCACCTCATCGCCGTACCGCGGCGGAGTCACCGGGTCGAACTCGCCCGACAGCAGCAGGACCGGGTGGTCGCTCACGACGGGCTCGTGAAAGTCCGCAGGCACCGAGCCCCGGGGCCAGACCTCGCACTGCGCCTTGACGAACTCGACGAAGTAGCTGCCGAGCAGCGTCTCCCGGTCCTGCGGGTCCGGCGCGAGCAGGTCCGCGTCCTCGCTGCAGCCGACCGACAGCTGCATGCCGTGCATGATCTGCTCGCCGAGCAGGTCCTCGATCATCCGGGCCTGCGCCATCAGCGCCTGCGGCCGCCCGGCCAGCGCTTCGGCCAGCGCCATCGGCAACAGCGCCGCGAGCTGCGGCGAGTAGGAATACAGCCGCACGACGCCGGCGACCATGCCGGGCGTGAGCTCGCCATCGCGCGCCTCGAAACTGAGCGGATCGTTGAACCTGACGGACCTCGGGTCATCCTCCAGTTCCCCGATCAGTCGCTGCAGCGAGGTCCACGGCGAGCCGAAACGCCGGGCGCAGCCGGGATCCTGCTCGCAGCGTCGGAACTGCAGCTTCAGCGCCTCGTCGAGATTGCGCGCGTGTTCGCTGCCGAGCGCCAGCGACGGCGGCACCACGCCGTCGAGCACCAGCGCGCGGGTCTGGCCGGGGAATCGCCGCAGGTATTCCTGCGCCACCCGTGTGCCGTAGGAAACACCGACCAGGTTGATCTGTTCGGCGCCGATCGCCCGCCGGACGTCGTCGAGGTCGCGCGCGGCCTCGGTCGTCGTGTAGTAGCGTGGGTCCGCGTCGAGCCCGGCCAGGCAGTGGCGCGCGAAGCGGCGCGCCGCGTCGAGATCCTGCTCGGCGACGTTCTCGGTGATCGTGCTGGCGCCGTGCTCGTCGCGGCAGGCGAGCGGGTTGGATCCGCCGGTGCCGCGCTGGTCCACCAGTATCACGTCGCGGTCGCGAAGCACCTCCCGGAACGCGCCCTGGACCGCTGGGAAGGCCTCCCGCGCCGCCTGTCCGGGCCCCCCGGCCAGCATGAACACGGGATCGGGCCGGGTCTGCTTTGCCCTGCCGGGCACCCAGGCGACTGCGAGGCTGATTCGCCGGCCCGCAGGGTCCGCGCGGTTCTCCGGAACCTCAAGCGAGGCACACTGGGCCGCGACTGTCGTCGGAAGCCCGACCGCTGCGAGCGTGCACGGCTCGAAGCCGAGCGAGCCGAGTCGCCGCGCCGCCTCCGCGCCCGGCACCGCGCAAATCGCCAGCAGCAGCGCTCCCGCGATGCGCGATCGTCGTCCGGGGCCGGTCGTCCGCGTGTTTCGTTCAGCGCTCACGGGTGCAAAACTAGCATGCAGCCCGCGCCTCCACGATCCCTTTCCGCTAGCATGTCCGGATGCCGATGAACCTGCCACCGGTCACCCGCGCGCTGCTGATCGCCAACGTGGTGATTTTCGTCCTGCAGCAGCTCACGGGCTTCCTGCTGATCGGGCCGTTCGCTTTGTGGCCGCCGGAGTCGCCGCGTTTTCCGAACGCGCCGAGCTTCCAGATCTGGCAGCTGCTCAGCTACGGGTTCCTGCATGGCAGTCTCGCGCACCTGTTCTTCAACATGCTGGCGCTGTACATGTTCGGCGGCGAGGTCGAGCGCCTGCTCGGCGCGCGGCGGTACCTCTTCTACTACCTGGTCTGCATCGTCGGCGCCGCGATCGCGCAGACGATCGTGACCGGAACCATGGGCGGACCGCCGCGCCCGACCGTCGGCGCCTCCGGCGGCGTGTTCGGGCTGCTGCTCGCCTTCGGACTGGCCTATCCGCACCGGAAGATCATGTTGCTGTTCCCGCCGATCCCGATGCCGGCCTGGCTGTTCGTGACGCTGTACGGCCTGCTCGAGTTGTACCTCGGTGTCACCGGCTCCGGCCAGGGCGTCGCGCACTTCGCCCACCTCGGCGGCATGGTGGCGGGCTATGCGCTACTCGTGCACTGGCGTCGCGCCGGGCGACCGGGCTGACGCCGCGCCATCGCCGCGGAACGCGGCCTCGAACTCCTGCCTGAGCTCCGACTCGCGCCCGATGTAACGCGGCGAGAAATGGAACGGAACGGCCAGCCGCGCGCCGGCCAGCCGCGCGAGTTCGCCGGCCTGGCGCGCGGTCAGGTGGTTCTTGCGCCCGGCGTGCTCGAGGTCCTCGTGCAGGAAGGCCGCCTCGATGAACAGCAGGTCCGCGTCCCGGGCGAAGGCAATCACGCGCCCGGCGTTCTCCGCCGTCCCGGCGAGGTCCGTGAGATAGCAGACGACCTGGCCCGGCGACAGGCTGAGGACGCTGCTGCAGATCTCGCCCAGTGAATAGCTCCGCTCGCGACCGCCGCCGCGATCGCGCCAGCGCACGGACACCGGCGTATCCGGCGGCGCGCCCTCGCGGACCAGGCGGCGCACCCGGCTGAGCCACGGGCCGGTAGGCAGCCCGAGTTCCTCGAGCCTGTTCTTCCAGACGTTGATGTGGACCCCTTCCTCGAAGCGGAAGCCCAGGCAGGGAATGCCGTGGTCGAAGAACGCGGCACGGACCCGGAACTGGGGCTCCTCGAGCAGCAGCCCGCCGGCGTTCACGACGCCGTCAGAGTCCTCCCTGCGGAACCGCTGCCGGCTGCTGAACCTCGCCCTCGCCGCCGAGCCGTCCTCCCGGATCTCCCGTACGTCGATGCAGAACTCGACCGGGTAGCTGTCGACCAGGTTCCAGGCGTAGGAAGCGAGCCGATGACCGACCTGCTCAATGAAGCCGGGCGGCCCGTGCAGCTTGAGGCCCTTGTCCCGGCCCAGGCGCACCCGCAGCAGCCGATCGAAGCCACTCCAGTGATCCATGTGCGCGTGCGAGACGAATACGTCCGATACGCGCAGGATCTTCCGCGTCGGCAGCGGCGCGACGTCCCCCAGGTCGAACAGCAGCGCGCGCCGCTCGAACTTGAGGTCCAGGAACAGGCCGGGATCGCCGAAGGCCTGGTTGACGAGATCGGCCTGGAAGATCGGGCGCATGCGTGGTGTTACCGTAGCGCTGCGTTACGATGTCCGGGCGGAGCACCGCCCTTCACGAGGATATGCCATGGCGAAGAAGCGCAAAACCGTTACGCAGGCCGAGGCCGAGCAGGCCGTGCGCACGCTGCTCGGCTGGGCCGGCGACGACCCGACGCGGGAAGGGCTCAGGGACACGCCGCGGCGGGTCGCAGAGGCCTACCGGGAGTGGTTCTCCGGATACGACGTGGACCCGCGCGACTACCTCAGCCGCACCTTCGAGGAGACCGCCGGCTACGACGAAATGGTGGTGCTGCGCGACATCGAGTTCGAATCCCACTGCGAGCACCACATGGCGCCGATCATCGGCCGCGCGCACGTCGGCTACCTGCCCACGAACAAGGTCGTCGGCATCAGCAAGCTCGCCCGGGTCGTGGACGTCTTCGCGAGGCGCTTCCAGGTCCAGGAGAAGATGACGGCCGAGATCGCGCGCGCGATCAACGAGGTCCTCAAGCCCAAGGGCGTCGGCGTCGTGATCGAGGCCGCGCACGAGTGCATGACCACGCGCGGCGTGCACAAGCGGCAGGTGTCGATGATCACCAGCAAGATGCTCGGCTCGTTCCGGACCGATGCGCGTACCCGCAGCGAGTTCCTGACCTTCATCGACATCCGGGACCGCGGCTGAGGCCGCATTGACCTCGGCCCGGGACCGGGCGATCTTCACGGGCCTGACCGGAGCAACAGGAGCCGTTCATGGCCCGCAAGCGTCCCCTGCGCGAGGCCGGCACCGTCGTGGTGCTGGAGCATCACTCGAAGATTCTCGCCGACAACCCGCTGCGCGACCCCTCTGTCCGCAGGCTGGCGGTCTGGCTGCCGGCCGACTATGACCGTCGCGGGTCGGGCCCGGGTCGCCGCTACCCCGTGCTGTACGACCTGGTCGGGTTCACCGGCTCGGGCCTCGCGCACCTGAACTGGAAGCCGTTCAACGAGAACGTGGCCGAGCAGGCCGCGCGGCTGGTGCGCGAGGCGAGGATGGGGCCGACGATCATCGTGTTCCCGGACTGCTTCACGTCGCTGGGCGGCAACCAGTACGTCAACTCCTCCGCGATCGGCAACTATGCGGACTACCTGCTGCGCGAGATCGTGCCTTTCGTCGACCGCGAGTTCCGGACGCTGGCCTCGCGCGAGCACCGCGGCTGCTTCGGCAAGTCCTCGGGCGGCTACGGCGCGATGATCCACGGCATGAAGTACGCGCGGCACTGGGGAGCCGTCGCGAATCACTCCGGGGACGCCTATTTCGACTTCGTCTATCGCTGCGACTGGCCCAACACGCTGAACGAGCTGGCGCGCTACCGGCAGCCGCCGCTGAAAGAAGGCGCGGGGCCACGCCCGGCCCGGGCGGCGGCCGAGCGCCGGCTGATGCAGGGCGAGGACGACGGCAGGGTACGCCGTTTCCTGCGCGCACTCTGGAAGAAGCGGAAGATCTCCCCGGCCGAGGGCCATGCGCTGATGAACGTCTGCATGGCGGCGACCTACGATCCCGATCCGGCGGTCCCGCTGGGATTCCGCCTGCCATTCCACCTCGACACGGGAGAACTGATCGAGGCGCGCTGGAAGCGCTGGCTGCGGCACGACCCGGTGAATCTCGTCGCGCGCCACGCCGGGAACCTGAAGACGCTGAAGGGCGTCTACATCGACTGCGGCTGGCGCGACCAGTACCACATCCACTACGGGACGCGAATGCTCGCCCGGCGGCTGGCCGCGGCGGGAGTGCCGCACCGTTACGAGGAATTCGACGACAATCACTCCGACATCGATTACCGGATGGACGTGAGCCTTCCGTACCTGTATCGCGCGCTGAAACCGTGAGCACACCGCGCCTCGGCATCGCGCTCGGGAGCGGTTCGGCCCGGGGCTGGGCGCACATCGGCGCGCTCGAGGCGCTGCTCGCCCATGGCCTCAGGCCGGCCGTGCTGGCCGGCGCGTCGGTCGGCGCGCTGGTTGGCGGCGCCTGCGCGGCCGGCCGGCTCGAAGCGCTGGGACGCTGGGTGCGCGGCCTCACGCAGCGGGAGGTCTGGCGCCTCGTCGATGCGACGTTCCGTGGGGGCGGAATGATGAACGGCAACCGGCTGATGGACGCGATCAGCCTGCAGGTCGGCGACCCCGACATCGAGAGCCTGCCAGTCGGGTTTGCCGCCGTTGCGGCCGACCTCTACACGGGCGAGGAAATCTGGATCCGCCGGGGCCCGATCATGAGTGCGATCCGGGCCTCGAGCGGCCTCCCCGGCCTGTTCGCCCCCACTTACTTCCAGGGTCGCTGGCTCATCGACGGCGGGGTCGTGAACCCCGTGCCGGTGTCGCTGTGTCGTGCGATGGGCGCCGACCTGGTCATTGCGATCGACCTGAGCCGCTCGGTGACCCGCAAGTCGCGTCGCGCTCACGCGGATTCGGCACGCAGCGAGCCGGACGCGGACCATGACTCGCCGGACAAGGAGCCCGAGACCAGCGCCGAGATCGCGGCCATCCTCAGGCGCTGGTACGGGCTCGTCGACGGCCTGGTCGAGTCGTTCCGCTCGCGGCGCAACGAGCCGGGACTGTTCGAGGCGATGAGCAGCTCGGTCAACATCATGCAGGACCGGATAACGCGCAGCCGCCTCGCGTCGGACCCGCCCGACCTGGTGCTGCGGCCGGACCTGGCCGACTTCCAGCTGATGGACTTCCACCGGGCCGCGGAGGCCATCGAGCTCGGCCGCGCGTGCGTCGAGGCCGTCGCTCCGCAGCTCGAGCCGGTGCTGCAGGCGCTGGAGGCTCGCGGCACTGAATCCTGACCCGCATGGACGTCGTCGAGATCTTCCGGTCCTACCGCCGCGCCGCCTGCGACGAGCGCGCCTTCGTGCTGCACGCAGTCGGCATCCCGTCGCAGGTCGGCTGGAACGGGCGCAGCTGGAGCCTGCTCGTCGCCGGCGAGCACGAGGCGGAGGCCCTCGCTCAGCTCGTGCGGTACCAGCGCGAGAACCCGCCGCGCCGCCGCAGCGTCGAACCGGAACCGATCCACCGGCTCGCCTGGCTCGGCTGCGCTGCGTACGTGCTGGTGCTGCTGGTCGTCGGCTACCTGGCTGGACGCGATGCGTTCGACCGCGACTGGTTCGGTGACGGCGGACTGCGCGCGGGCGCGGTGCAGGCCGGTGAGGCCTGGCGGGCCGTCACCGCGTTGACGCTGCACGTCGACGTCGGACACCTGCTCGCGAACCTGGGGTTCGGCACCGTATTCGGACTGCTCGCCGGGCAGCTGATCGGTCCGGGCCTCACCTGGTCCGCGGTGCTCGCCGCGGCCGCGCTCGCGAATTTCCTCAACTCGATGATCCGGTCGCCGGACTACGGCTCAGTCGGCGCCTCGACGGCCGTGTTCGCGACGCTGGGCCTGCTCGCCGCCTATTCCTGGCGCAGGCGGGCAAGCCGGGCCGACCGCTGGGCGTATCGCTGGGCACCGCTGATCGCGGGCGTCGCGCTGCTGGCCTTCACCGGCGTCGGTGGCGAACGCACGGACGTGCTGGCGCACCTGACCGGTTTCGTCATGGGTGCGATCGCGGGAGTGCTGCTCGCATCGGCCCGCAGGCCGGTCGCGGGCTGGGCGCAGTGGACGCTCGGCACCGCGGCGGCCGCTGCGATCGCGGCCGCGTGGTGGCTCGCGCTCGGATCCGCCCGGTACTGATGCGCCCGATGCCGGCAGTCAGGCCTTCGGCACGTTGACCCGCACCGAGCCGTCCTTGACGCTGACCTTGTAGGTCCGGAGGGCCTTGGATGCCCGCAGCGTGTTCAGCAGCTGGATGCCGGGGGGGAAGCTGGCCCAGTCCACGACCTCGCCGCTGCGGATGTCGAACCGCGCGCGGTGCAGCGGGCACTGCACCTTGCAGCCGTCGACGATGCGGCCGCGCGCAAGCGGCGCGAACATGTGCGTGCAGCTCGCCTGCGTCGCATGGAAACCATCCTCTAGGTGATACAGCACGATCTTCTGATCGCCGGCCGTGAAGGCCTTCATCATCCCGATCGGTACTTCCTCTACGCGGCAGACGGTGTGCAGCGGCATGCGCGTGACCCATGTTGGTGCGGACCGCTAGTCTAAAGGCCCGCCCCTTCCGTGGCGAGGCAACGCCGGCGCGGCTCGGGGGCCACGCAGGCGGCGCATTGCGGTTATCCTCGCCGGTGCGTCAAGGGCCGGAGCAGCGATGGCACTGAAGCAACTGAGCGACGAGCAGGTCCGCGAGTGGACCCGCGCACAGAAGGACCGCTGGTGGCTCGAGAACGTCTGGCGCGGTGACATGCCGCAGCTGACGCTGCGCTCCGCGGTCACCGGATTCGTGCTCGGCGGGCTGCTCAGCGTGACCAACCTGTACGTGGGCGCCAAGACCGGCTGGACGCTCGGCGTCGGCCTGACCTCGGTGATCCTGGCGTTCGCGCTGTATCGAGTGCTCTCGCGACTCGGTGTCCGCGACCTGACGATCCTTGAGAACAACTGCACGCAGTCGATCGCGACCGCGGCCGGCTACATGACGATGCCGCTCACCTCCGGCCTGGCCGCCTACATGTGGGCGACGAACTCGGTGCTGCCATGGTGGCAGATCCTGTGCTTCAACATCGTGCTGTCGGTGCTCGGCGTGCTGGTCGCGTTCCCGATGAAGCGCCGTTTCATCAACGACGAGCAGCACCCTTTCCCCGAGGGCCGTGCCTGCGGCGTCGTGCTCGATGCGCTGTACGAGCGCGCAGCCGCGGCGGCCGGCATGTTCAAGGCAAAGGTGCTGGTCGGTGCCGCGGCACTCGCAGGCGGCGTCGGCTTCCTGTCGGGCGAGAACTACATGCGGCTGATCCAGCAGCGGTGGCTGGGATTCCAGTCGTACTGGCACCTGCCGACTCACCTGGACGGCTGGTACTACGCGCTGGTCGAGCGCGGCGTCGCGCCGCTGCCGAAGCTGGCTGGCGTCGACATCCGCCAGCTCGCGCTCTCGCCGGCGGTCGATTTCGCGATGATCGGGGCCGGCGGCCTGATGGGCATCCGCACCGCGGCGAGCCTGCTGCTCGGCGCGGTGCTCAATTTCGTCGTCGTCGTGCCGATCATGATCTCGCTCGGCGAGATCCAGCCCCGGGCCGGATCCATCGCCGAGGGTACCGCGCTGTTCGGACGCGCGCACATACTGAACAACTGGGCGCTGTGGTGGGGCATCGTGATGATGGTCGTCGCGGCCATGCTGTCGCTGTTCGCGAAGCCGGAGGTGTTCAAGGAAGCGTTCCGCAGCTTCACGCGGCGCCGCGCGCCGGCCGGCGAGGACGTGCTCCGGCACATCGAGCTGCCGCTGCCGGTGTCCTGGGTCGGCATCCCGATCGTCGGCGCCATCGGCGTCTGGCTGGCGCACGACTGGTTCGGCGTGGACTGGGTGCTCGGCGCCGCGGCGATTCCGCTGATCATGGTGCTGGCCCTGATCGCGGCCAGCAGCACCGCCCTGACCGGGATCACGCCCTCCGGGTCGCTGTCGAAGATCCCGCAGTTCATCTTCGGCTCGATCGATCCGCGCAGCCCGGCACCGAACCTGATGACCGCGGTGATGTGCGCGGAAGTCGCGAGCAACGCCTCGAACCTGCTGATGGACATCAAGCCGGGCTACATGCTGGGCGCGAAGCCGCGCCAGCAGGCGATCGGCCACGTGATCGGCATCGTCGCCGGGTCGCTGGTCGCGACGCCGCTGTTCTTCGTGCTGTTCGGCCTGGCCGGCTTCGAGCCGGGCAGCGGCTCCACGGTCCAGGACACGATGGTCAGTGATCGCTTCGCATTCCCCGGGGCACTGCAGTGGAAGGGCGTGTCGGATCTCGTCACGGCGATCTTCGGCGGCAGCGACAGCGCCGTGCTGCTCACCGACTCGATCATCTGGTCGATGGTGATCGCGGCGTTCGCGGCGCTGGTCATGGAAACGCTGCGGATCCGCACCCACAACCGTTTCCCGCTCTCGCCGCTCGCGATCGGGCTCGGCGTTGTCGTGCCGCCGGACTCGACGCTGATGATGTTCCTCGGAGCGCTGTTCTTCTGGCTCGCTGCGCGTCGCTTCGGCGGCGACAGGCAATCGCGCGGCTATCAGCTCTGGGTGGATTGCCAGGAGCCGATCTGTGCCGGGCTGATCGCCGGCGCGGCTCTGGTCGGGATCGGGGACATCCTGGTGCGCGTGTTCGTCTTCAGCTGAGCACCCGGCCGCTCCGACCGCGCGCCGCGACCGGGTCGCGCACGTCGAGGCATCGGCGGACTCAGCCCAGCCGGCCCCTGAAGGCGAGGTACTCCTCGCAGACGCGCTCCTGCTGCTCGAGCTGTGGATAATGGCCGACATCCTCGAGCAGCGAGACGTCCGCCTCCGGAACCAGTTCGCGGTATCGCTCCGCCAGGTGCGCGCCGGAGACCGGGTCCACGGCGCCGCAGATCAACTTCCGCGGTACCCGGGACTCGATCAGCGCGCCCACCCAGCGCTCACGGTTCGCGCGACGCTGCTCCATGTAGTTGATCAGCGCTGCGAGCGCGACCCGCCCGTTGTCGTGGTTCACCAGCATCCACAGGTCATGAAGCTCCTGCTGGGTCGGCGGAGTCCTGCCCGAGATCGCGCGCATGTTGGCCTCGAACTTCCGGTAGCTCATGGCCCGGGCCAGCAACGCCCCGAGCACCGGCTGCGCCAGCAGCGTCTGGATCCTGCGCGGCCGATGGGTTTCCGGGAACAGGCCCCCGTTCAGGAACACCATGCTGTCTATGCTCAGGCGCCCCTCGCGCTCACGCGCCAGCAGCTCCTGCGCCACGCTGTCCCCGTAGTCGTGCGCAAGAACGTGCGCCGATTCGACGCCGAAATCCTGCAGCAGCGCCTCGCAGATGTCGGCCTGCAAACCGATCGGGTAGGCATGCCCGGACGGCTTCTCGGACATGCCGAACCCGAGCAGGTCGCAGGTGTACAGCGAATATTGCTCGACGAGCCGGGGCCAGAGCCGGTACCAGTCGTAGCTCGCAGTCGGATAACCGTGGATCAGCAGCAGCGGCGGCCTGCCCTCGTGCACCGAGCTGCGCACGAAGATCCGGTAACCGCACAGGGTCCGGGTTTCTCCCGAAGTGATCCATTCGTTCAACGGCCTCGAAATCTGCAATATCCACACTCCCGCCCTGCAGACGGCATCACGGCCATCCGGACACCGACAGTATGCTGAGTTCCTTTCGCGTTGGCAGCAACGTGCTGATCCAGGGCGCGAGCCGTGGCATCGGCCTGGAGTTCGTCCGCCAGCTCGCAGCCGACCCCTCCGTCGGCTGCCTGTTCGCGGCTCACCGCCCGGGCCGCTGCTCCGCGGCGCTCGCCCGGCTCGCGTCCGAGCGGCCGAACGTCAGGCTGCTCGAGCTGGACGTGACGGACGAGTCGAGCATCGCTTCGGCGTCCGAGCGCGTTGGCCAATCGAACCTTAGGCTCGACCTGCTCGTCAACTGCTCAGGCCTGCTGCACGACGCGGACCGGGAACTGGCGCCGGAGAAGCGCCTGGCCGAGGTCGGCAGTGAATCGCTGCTGCGCAGCTTCGCCGTCAACGCGATCGGGCCGCTGCTGGTTGCAAAGCACTTCGAGGGCCTGTTCAACCGGGCCGGCAAGGCGGTGTTCGCAAGCATCTCGGCACGGGTCGGCAGCATCGGCGACAATCGCTTGGGCGGCTGGTACGCCTACAGGGGTTCGAAGGCGGCCCTGAACATGTTCACCCGCACGCTGGCGATCGAGTGGGCACGCAGCCGGAAGAACCTGATCTGCGTGTCGCTGCATCCCGGCACGACCGACACCGATCTTTCGCGCCCGTACCAGGCGAACGTGCCGCCCGGGAAGCTCTTCAGCCCCGAGCGGACCGTCGGCCAGCTGCTCGCGGTGCTGGATTCCGTGAACACCGACAGCACCGGCCGCTTCCTCGCCTGGGACGGCAGCGAAATCCCGTGGTGACGGCCGCAGCCGCGCCCGGCGCACTCGAGATCCTGTACCTGGACGACTGGCTGGTCGCGATAGACAAGCCGGCCGGGCTGCTCGTGCACCGGTCGCCAGTCGACCGGCACGAGCGGCGGTTCGCGCTGCAGCTGCTGCGCGACCAGCTCGGCGGGCGGGTGTACCCGGTGCACCGGCTCGACAAGCCGACCTCGGGTGCGCTCGTCTTCGCCCGGGACCCGGCGACCGCGCGGTCGCTGGCCTCGCAGTTCGAGGACAGGCTCGTCGACAAGCGCTACGTGGCCGTCGTGCGGGGCTGGCCCGGGGAGCAGGGCCTGATCGACTACCCGCTCGACACTGTCCGGGACGACCGCGTCGTGACGGTCACCACGGCCGCGAAGCCGGCGCTGACGCGATTCCGCCGGCTCGCCACGACCGAGCTGCCGCAGCGCGTCGACCGCTATCCGACCTCGCGCTACGCGCTGCTCGAGCTCGCGCCGCAGACCGGCCGGCGTCACCAGCTGCGCCGCCATCTCGCGCACGTGTCGCACCCGATCATCGGCGACACGACCTACGGCAAGGGCGGCCACAACCGCCTCTTTGCCGAGCTGTTCGGCTCGCGGCGGCTGCTGCTGGCGTGCACGAAACTCGTGCTGCAGCATCCCGTCACCGACACGCCGCTGGTCGTCGACGCGCCGCTGTCGGCGGACTTTGCCGGGGTTCTCCGGCAGCTAGGCTGGCTGCCGCCCGCCTGATCAGCTCAGCTTCGCCCGCACCCTGTCACTCAGGCTGCGGATCTCCGCATGCCGGCCGTGGTCGGCCAGCTCGCGACCCGGGCGCGGTCGTGCCTTGGCGGCCTTTTCGAGATGCTCGAGCGATTCCTGATAGCGCCCCTGCTCGTACAGCAGCTCGCCATAGAAATAGTTCGGGTCGATGCCGTCGGGGTTGAGCTGGAGTGCCTGCTGCAGCAACTCGGCGGCCTTCTTCCTGTCGCCGAAGCCAAGCGGAAACCCGGGAACCTTGTAGTACAGCGTGCCGAGGCTCGTGTAGGCGGAACCATCCAGCGCCCGCGGATCGAGCTTGATTGCCGCCTCGAGATTATCGCGCGCCTCCTTCGCAAGGCTGAGCGCGCCGAGACCACCCTTGGCTCCGGCATAGCTGCTTTCGATGATGCCCTCCCATATCAGCGCCTCGGCACGCCCCGGGTGCGCCCGCGTGAAGCTCTCGGCGCGCCGCTCCAGTTGCTCGAATGCCTGCACCCGCGCATCACCCTCGGGCGTATCGTAGTTGGCCTTCGCCCAGGCCTGCTGCAGTGCCAGCAGCTCGGTGTCGAAACTCGGCGCGGCGGAGCCGGCGGAGTGGGTCGTCGCGGCGGCGAGCACCGCCACGGCTGCGAAAACAATCGTCGATAACCTCATGATTCCTCCTACCGGGGGCTGGTTTCAGCAGTGGCACCGACCGGGGTATCGCCCGGCGTGGACCGCTCGCTGGCGTAACGACGGATCACAGGCAACTGCTTGGTGAGCGCCCGGTCCACCAGACCGGGCAGGACCGCATTCAGGCGGGCGAAGAACTTTTCCGGCCAACCGAGCACGGCCGCGCTGCGACGGCTTTCGAGCATGTCGCAGAGCGCCGCGGCAACCGCCTCCGGGGTATCCGTCGCGACCCCGAGTTCAGCGTTCATGCGTTCGACGGCAGCGCTGTTGATGCCGGTGCGCGTGGCGCGCGGGGCCACGTACAGGACACTGACCCTCGTGCCGGCAAGCTCGCGGCGCAGCGCCTCGGTGAAGCCGCGCAGCGCATGCTTGGTCGCTGAATAGACCGCGTAGCCGGGATAGCCGATCGCGCCGAACACGGACCCGGTGTTGACGATGACGGCTTCCGGCTGCCGCAGCAGTTGCGGCAGCATCGCGTGGCACAGCTGCAAGGGCGCCTGCACGTTGACGGCGAGCGTGAGGTCGATCTGCCCGGGCGATTGATCTTCGAACATGCCGAAGTGACTGACGCCGGCGTTGTTCATCAGCACGTTCACGCCGCCGCGCCACGCCGCCGCCGCCCGAACGACGTCCTGCCGGCCGGCAGCCAGCGTCAGATCGGCCGCCATCGTGGCGACGCGCTCGCCAGCGAAGGCGAGGCTCGAGCTCACCCGCGCGAGCGCCTCGCGATCGCGACCGACCAGTAGCACCGCGGCGCCGCGCGCCAGCAACTCCCGCGCCACGGCGCTGCCGATGCCGCCAGCGCCGCCGGTGATCAGGACCCGCGCTTCGCTCGCCTTCACGCCGTCATCCTCAGGCTCGGGTCGCTCCCGCCGGCGCTGCGCTCCCCGGCTTCAAGGCCACGGAACATGCTGCCGTAGAGCCAGAAGATGCCCCTGGCGCAACGCAGGACCGCGGCGCGGTCGCCGGGGTCGTCCAGACGATCGAGGATGCCGGCGAGGTGCCGGACGTGCTGCTGGTCCAGTTCGCCGTGGCTGCGAAGGTAGCTGAACGCGTTCGCCGGCAGCCCGAGCGTCGACTGGATCCGGTCCGCAGCCCTGACAGCGAGCGCGACGCTGGTGCCCTCGAGAACATGGACCATGCCGAAGAAGCCGACGGGATTGACCCGCTCGATCGTGTCGTAGGCGTAGGCGATCATCGCCTCAGTGGCGACCGCCGGCGCGGAAGCCGCCGCGGCGGCGCGGTCACCACCGGCGTTGCGTATGTCGTTGAGGATCCACTCGTCGTGTCCGTCCTCCTCCTCCAGGTAGTGCAGGATCTCGCTGCGCAACCACGCCTGGCGCGTGGAAAGACGGGCGCCGACAGCCATCATCAGGGGAACCGTATGCCTGACGTGGTGGTAGGCCTGCGTCAGGAACTCGAGATACAGTCCGCGCGTGACCTGTCCCGACAGGCAGCGTTGAATCACGGGCGCCGAGAGCAGGAACTCACGGTCGCCGGCGGTCTCGCGCATCAGTTGCTCATGGAAACTCATCAGATCCCTCGTTCAGGACGCGACTTCGTCGCGGTACATTGCGTCTATCAGCGCTGCATGCCGCTCCAGGATGACCGACCGGCGTGGACGACCGTTTGCGGTGAGCAGCCCGTTGTCGAACGAGACTCCGCCCGGGATGCGTGCCCAGCGCCGCACCCGCGCGTAGTCGGGCAGTCCTGCGTTGGCGAGGCCGATACCGCGTTCGATCGCCATGCTCGAGTCGGCGGGATTCGCGGCCTCGATCAGCGCGACCGGATGGGGACGACTCTCGCCGAAGACGAATGCACGCCGTATTGCCGGATGCCGCGTCAGCTCGCGCTCGATCCACTCCGGCTCGACGTTTCGGCCGTAGCTGCTGACGAACACGTTGCGGCGGCGCCCGCGCACATGGACATAGCCGTCGGAATCGATCTCGCCGAGATCACCCGTGGCGAGTTCCTCGCCGCCGGAGACGCGTGGCCCACCGAGATAGCCGAGCATCGCGAGTCCTGATACCCGCAGTTCGCCGTCCGCAGTCACCCGGACGCGCGCATGCGGCAGCGGACGCCCCACGCTGCCGATCCGTCGCGCCCCGGGCAGGTTCAGGCAGACCACGGACGCGCATTCGCTCAACCCGTAGCCTTCGTAAGCGGGTAGCCCGACGGCCTCGGCGCGCTGCAGCAGCTCCGGGGAAACGCTGGCGCCACCGACCGCGACGAACTTCAGTGTCCCAGGCACCGCCCAGCCGCGTTCCGCAGCGCTGACGAACAACTGCAGCAACTCGGGCACGAGGACGAGGCTCTCGGGCTGCAACGAGGATACGGCCGAGAGCATCCTCGCCGGGTCGACGCCGGCGTAGCTCATGCCCGTGACCGAGGTCGACGGCAGCAGGCAGGTTGCGCCGCATAGAAGTGGCGCGTACAGGCCGGCGATGTTCTCCAGCAGCGTCGGCAGCGGCAGCAGGCAGAGGTGACGACCGATCCCCAGGCTGCCAGTCGCCGACACCAGCGACGCCGCGACCGCCTCGAGCTGCGCCGCCGCGAGGCAGACTCCCTTCGGGGTCCCGGTACTGCCGGAGGTGTAGGTGATCTTCGTCGTCCCGGGCGGCAGCGCCGGTCGGCAGCTGCGGTCGATCCGCCGGCGTAGCAGTGTCAACCCGGACCTGCCGGACGTTGCTGCAACCCGCCAGTCCGTCAGCACATGCCGCAGGCGCGGCAGGTCCTCGAGCAACAGCGAATCGACGCCCGCGTCGTCGAGCGCATGCTGCAGCTGTGCGTCACTGAAGTAGGCCGGCAGCGGTATCGACACCAGGCGTCGCGTGTGCAATGCGAGGTCGGTGATCGCCCAGCCGACGCCGTTGTCGGCGAGCACCGCAAAGCGCTCTCCCCCGGATGCGGCCAGCCATTCGCCCTCCTCGCCCACGCTGGATTCGAGCGCTTCGTAGGAAATCCGCTGATGACCGTCGTCCAGCGCGAACTGATGCCGGCGCCCGGAGTCCAGCGCCCACTGCAGGATGCTAATCGAGCGATCCTCCGTGACCGAAGCCCGCAATGCGCCGACTGTCCAGGAGGTGGCCGGCGAAGACGCGCGGGTCGGCAACGTAGTAGCGTCCCCAGTCGTCATGGCCGCCGCGAACGCGGTCGTGCTCGGCGCGGGCCAGTTCGGTGAGCGGTGCGCCAAAGCTGTGCAGGATCTGCTGCACCGCGGAGGTCGCGGTGAACACGATCCAGCGGTAGCCGCGCTCGAGCAGGAACTCCGGCAGCACTGCGACGATGCTCACCGCGTCACGGCAGTGGCGGCCGGCCAGATTGCCGACTTCGACGATCTCGTCGCGCTGCACGGCGACTCCGGCGCGCACGGCGATCGCCGACTCGACGGGGAGGTCGAGGTACTGCTCGAGATACAGCGGCTCCCGCGCCGCGGACCGCAGGCCGACCACTCCCCTGAGCCGGCCCCGGTCGTCGTGGAACGACACCAGTTCGGGCATGAAGGTCTGGATGCTGGCGCCGTGCTTGGCGCTGAAGGCACGGGCGACGAACGCCTCGGCTTCGGATCGGCCCGGCGAGCAGCGCAGCAGGCCGGCCGGCGTGAGGCCTCCACGCCGGGGCGGGCGACCGGCCGGCGACCGGGCGCCAGGGCCGGTGACGGGCCAATCCGTGACGAGCGCGGCTTCGGCTGCTGGCAAGGCGATCTCCTTTGAAGCGGTAGCGCCGTTAGACGCCGATCGCCGTCCAAATCAATCGGCAGGTTTTCGGCCTGCATGAAACACGCATCTTTTCAATGACTTACCAATGACGCCCGCGGTCGCCCGGGCCTTGCGGTTGATTTGTGGCGATCGCGCCGTCTAACTGTCAGCGCCGTGCGAGGAACCCGCGGGTGAACGACGACCAACAACTGGTGAGCCGAATGCTTGCGGGCGAGGAGCCGGCGTTCAGCGATTTCTTCGAGGTCTATTTCAACCGCGTGTACCGCTTTGCGCTGCCGCGCGTGAGACAGGATGAGGACCTCGCCAAGGACGTCGTGCAGGCCACATTGATCAAGGCGGTGCGCAAGCTGAACAGCTACCGCGGTGAGGCGGCGCTTTTCACCTGGTTGTGCCAGATCTGTCGCCGCGAAATCGCCGACCAGCTGCGTTCCCAGCGCCGGCACGCGGGCAAGGTGCTGTTGATCGAGGACAGCGAGGAGGTCCGGGCCGCGCTCGAGTCGATCGAGGCACCCGCCGCCGACGATCCGCTGCGCGGGTGCTCTGCCGCGGAGCGCAAGCGCCTCGTGCACGCCGTGCTGGACCGGTTGCCCAATCGCTATGGCGAGGCGCTGGAATGGAAATACGTGGAGGGGCAGTCGGTCGAGGAAATCGGCCGGCGACTGGGAATCGGGCCGACCGCAGCGCAGTCGCTGCTCGCCCGCGCACGAGTCGCCTTTCGCGACGGCATCGAGGCGGTGTTCGGGACACCGGCCGCAGACGTGCTCGCGGGCATGGAATCCTGAGGAAGGGCAGATGAGCGAGACCAACGGACCTGACGAACGGCAAGACCAGGACGAGGATATCGCCGCGCTGCTGCGTGCGAGCGGCCCCCGCCCGCGACTGCCGGATTCGGCGGTCGCCGCACTGCGCCAGGCAGTGGAAAAGGAATGGCGGGCCAGCCTCGATTCGCGCATCGAGCGGCGCCGCAGGACCTTTCTGGCCGTGGCCGCCAGCATGGCCGTCGCCGCGATCAGCCTGTGGCTGGTGCGCCCGGTACAAGTGCCGCAGAACCTCGCGATCGCCTCGCTGACTCGGACCGTCGGGCAGGTCCAGTACCGGGAACCGGGCCGCGACTGGCAGCCCGCCGTCCCCGGCACGATTCTCCGGGCGAGCACGGAACTCGCGTCGGGCAGCGACGGCCGCTCGGCGCTCGAACTCGAAAGCGGCGTGCAGCTGCGGCTGGACGCCGACACGCGACTGCGCTTCGACGATCCTCGCACGGCCACGCTGGAGCACGGCAGCCTGTATGTGGACACTGGCGCTGGGCCGGCGGATTCCATCAGGGCGTTCCGGGTCGAGACGACGCATGGCAGGGTCAGTCACCTCGGCACGCAGTACCTCGCACGCGTTGACGACGACTCGCTGCGCGTCGCCGTCCGCGAAGGGGGCGTGAGCATCAGCAGCCCGCGTGGCAGCTTTACCGGAATGGCCGGCGAGCAACTCAGGCTCTCGGCTGCGGGGCTCGAGCGCGCGCCGATCGAACCCTATGCCGAGGACTGGCGCTGGATCGGACAGGTCATGCCGCCCTACGAAATCGAAGGCCGCAGCGTCGAGGAGTTCCTGGCCTGGGCCGCGCGGGAAACGGGCCGCGGCCTGCGGTTCGCGTCCGCGGAGGCTCGCGAGCTCGCCAGGCAGACGACGTTGCGCGGCTCGATCGGTGGACTCGAGCCGGAACAGGCGCTGGGCGCGGTGCTCGCCACCACCAGCCTGCAGCCGCGCATCGCGACTGACCTCATCCACGTCACGGTGGCCGAATAGCCGGCGCGATATCCACGTGACCGGGCGCGATAGAATGTCACCGCGCCCGCTGCGACCGGCGGGCTCCCCGGCGAACGAGGCCTTTGTCACAGCTGCGACCCCGCCACCGACCCGACAGCCATGAGCGCCTGCCGAAGCTGTTGCTGATCGTGCTCGGCGCCTGCTTCAGCCTGCCGAGCACGGCCGGACCGCCGTACGCCGGGCGCAGCCTGCGCGACGTGCTCGCAGACCTGGAGTCGCAGGGCCTGCAGCTCATCTACAACGACCGGCGGGTGCCGGCCGAGCTGAAGGTGGCGACCGAGCCGGCACCGGGCAGGCCGGAGGAAGTGCTCGCACGGCTGCTGGCACCACTCGGCCTGTCGGCACGCAGGGCTGCGCCGGGTGTGTACGCGATCGTCGAGGCTGCCGCCCTCCCCACGGCCACGACCGCGCCCGTCAAGACCGGGCTTTCCCGACAGCCGCTCGAGGAAATCGTCGTCTCGAGCAGCCGATACCGGCTGGCAACGCAGGTGCCGGACGTGCACACCTTCTTTACGCGCGAGGAAATGCGGGCGCTGCCCCGGCTCGGCGAAGACTCGATGAAAATCGTGCACAGGCTGCCGGCTGCGGCCAGCAACGGCCTGTCGGGGCTCGCAAACATGCGCGGCGGTGAGGGGAACGAGACCCGCATCGTGCTCGACGGCCTGACGCTCTACGAACCGTTTCACCTCAGACTGCTGCAGAGCCCGGTCAGCGTGCTTGACGCCGGGATCGTCGATGACCTGGACGTGCATGCGGGCGGATTCACCGCAGAGTTCGGCGAGAGCATGAGCGCGGTCATCGATACGCAGTCGATCCGGCCCGACGCTGACGCCTATTACGAGGCCGGCCTGAGCCTGCTGCATGCCAATGCGCTGGCTGCGCAGCGCTTCGCCGGCGGTCGCGGACAGTGGCTCGCGGCGATACGGCGCAGCAACCTCGAGGAGATCGCCGACATTCTCGATTCGGAGATCGGCGAACCCAGCTACCTGGACGGCTTCGCCCGGGTCGACTTCGAGCCGACCCCCGGCACCCGGGGTTCGCTGCAGACGCTGCTGTCCACCGACCGGGTCCGGGCGAACAACTCGGCGGAGACGGAATTCGCCCAGGCCGAATATCGCAACTCATATCTCTGGGCCACGCTGGAGCGCGACTGGGAATCACAGCTCCATGGCCGGGCCATCCTCTCCTACACGGACGTCTCGTCGGAGCGGCAAGGCGTCGTGGAGGAACCCGGCGGATCAATCGGCACCGTGGACGACAAGCGGGACTACGACGTGGTGGGTCTGCGGCTCGACGGCAGCTGGCTCCGTGGTCGCTGGTTCCACCGCTTCGGCCTCGAGGCACGGTCCCTGTCGGCGAACTACGACTACACGAGCTCCCTGCGCGTCGCAGCCGATCGGCCGTTTCCAGGCAGTCCCGCGATGCTGCTCGAGCGCGAGCTGCAGCCAGCGCCTTCCGGCGAACGCTACGGCGCCTACCTGAGCAGTCGCCTGAGCATCACGGATGTTCTCACCGGCGAACTCGGCCTGCGCTGGGACCAGCAGTCATTCAGTGACGAGGGCGACGGACTGCTCTCGCCGCGCCTGAACCTGCTGTGGCAGGTGGGCGAGGCGACGCGGCTGCGCGCAAGCTGGGGACGCTTCCGGCAGCTGCAGGGGATCGAGGAACTGCAGGTCGAGGAAGGCATCGAGGAATTCCTGCCCGCGCAGTTCGCCGACCACATGGTCCTCGGCCTGGAAACGGACCTGCCCCGGCAGTTCTCGGCACGCGTCGAGGTCTATCGCAAGGACTACGGCGACCTCAAGCCACGCTACGAGAGCCTGTTCGACCCGCTTTCGCTCGTGCCGGAGCTGCGCTGGGACCGTGTCAGGATCGCGCCCTCCGGTGCGCGCGCCGAGGGTATCGAGCTGCTCGTCGCGCGCCGCAGCGCACAGCCGTGGAACGGCTGGCTCAGTTACGCCTGGTCACGCGTGGATGATCGGGTCAACGGCGCCGATATCGTCCGCAGCTGGGACCAGACGCATTCGCTTGGCGGCGGTATCAGCTGGACCTCCGGACCCTGGCAGGCGAGCGTGGCGGCGAGCTATCACACCGGCTGGCCGGTCACCGGTCTGTCCGGTGGCGAAAGCGAAGCGCCGGACACGCCGCCCCTCGACGAGCGCAACGACTCCCGCTACGCCTATTTCGCTTCCGTCGACCTGCGTATCAGCCGGGACTTCGAGCTCCGGCGCGGCACGCTGTCCGCGTTCGCCGAGATGACGAACGCGCTCGATCGCCGCAATCCCTGCTGCACCGACTTCGTCATTGAAAGCGCGCCGGACGGCAGCAGCGAAATCCGGCGCGAATACCGGCACTGGTTGCCGCTGGTGCCGTCCGTTGGACTTCTCTGGCGCTACTAGACCACGCCGTGGTCGCGGAACCACGCGAGACACTGCCGCCAGGCCTGCTGCGCGTCCTCGGGTCGATAGCTGGCGCGGTAGTCCGCATGGAAGCCGTGCGGCGCCTCCGGGAACACGACGATTTCCGACGGCTGCTGCGCCGCCCGGAGCGCCGCCTGCATCTTCTCCACGTCCGCCAGCGGGATACCCTGGTCCTGCCCGCCGTACAGACCCAGCACCGGGGCCTTGAGCTCGGCCGCGAGTTCCAGCGGGTACTTCGGCTGCAGCACGCTCGGCTCGCCGGCCAGGCGCCCGTACCAGGCGACACCTGCCTTCAGGCGCGGATTGTGCGCCGCATACAGCCAGGTGATGCGTCCGCCCCAGCAGAAGCCGGTCACGCCGAGCGCGTCCGCGCGGCCCTGCCCGCTCTTTCCGGCCCAGGCGACGGCCGCGTCCAGGTCGGCCATCACCTGCGAGTCCGGCACCTTGGAGACGACTTCCGAGAAGATCTGCCGGTAGTCCGTGTACTGGCTCACGTCGCCCTGCCGCGCATAGAGTTCGGGCGCGACGGCGAGGTACCCCTGCTTCGCGAATCGACGGCAGACGTCCTTGATGTGCTCGTGCACGCCGAAAATCTCCTGCACGACCAGCACCACGGGGAACGGCCCGCCCGCCTCCGGCATGGCGCGATATGCCGGGATCTCGCCGTCCGTTACCGGGATCCTGACCTCGCCGGCCACGAGCCCGTTGGCATCGGTGGTGATGGTCCCGGCTGCGACCGGCCGGACGGCCATCGCGAAACCGGCCGCTAGCGAGGTCATCAGGATCTGCCGGCGGTTCATCGTCGCCGGTCCGAGCAGCGAGTCGAGTTCGGCGCTGGTCCACTTGTCGTGCATTTCGAGGTACCCCTCCTGTAGGCCGGTTGGTCAGCGCGGCTCGACGCCGGGCTGGAAAGGCGCTGTTTGCGCTGCAAGCACTGCCTGAACGTCGACGGGCACCGAGTAGTGCGTGAACTGCTCCGGCATCCGCTTTGCCCGGCCGCTGTGCAGGTCGATGCAGACGTAGTGGATCAGCGCAAGCAGCAGCGTCTCGCCGTCCGACTTGCGCCGCACCTGGAAACGGCGGTCGATGCGCAGCCTACGGTCATTGTAGACGGGCCAGGTGCCGACCTGGATCTCGTCGCCCTCGAATGCCGGACGGATGTAGTTGATCTGGGTCCGCCAGACGGCCATGCCGCGGTTCAGGCTCCGGCAGACTTCCGGCGTCAGTCCCATCGAGTTCGAATGCGCCCATGCGCAGTCGTCCAGCCAGACCACGTAGACGGCGTTGTTGACGTGGCCGTAGCCGTCGATCTCGGCATGCACCGCGACTCGCTCGTGCACGAACGGCGAAGGAAGGTCCCAGGCTGTCATGTCCCACCCCGGCTCATCAGAAATCGAGCGGCCTGAAGTCCGCCGGCCAGCGGTCCGACCCGAGCAGCCCGGTCAGCAGTTCGTCCTTCTGCTCCCAGAGCCCGGCGAGCCAGGCCTGGAAGCGCGCGCGGAACTGCGGATCGCCCGCATAGTCGCCTTCGGCCGTCCACGGCTCGATGCTCCGGACCCGCACGTCCATCGCCACCGTATCCAGCCGGCCGCAGCACAAGTCCCACAGCGTCGGACTCTGCTGCCGGTACGCGATCGTCACGTCCAGCATCGAGTGCAGCATGCCGCCCATCGCCGACAGCACGAAGGCCACCCCGCCGGCGCGAGGCGGCAGCAGGTTACGGTACGGCGAGGCGAGCGCAGCGTGCTTGGCCGGCGTGTAGCGCGTGCCTTCGACGAAGTTCATCACCGAGGTCGGAATCTGCCTGAACTTCTCGCAGGCCCTGCGCGTGGCCTCCAGGTCCTTGCCGCGCATCTGCGGATGCTTCGCCAGGTACGCGGCGCTGTACCTGCGCATGAAGGGGAAATCGAGCGCCCACCAGGCGAGGCCGAGGACCGGCACCCAGATCAACTGCTGCTTCAGGAAGAACTTCAGGAACGGCACCCGCCCGGTCAGCGCCGCCTGCAGCACCAGTATGTCCACCCAGGAGCGGTGATTGGACACGACCAGGTACCACTCCCGGTGCTCGAGCCCGTCGAGGCCCCTCGCATCGATCCGCAGCGCCCCGGTCAGCCGGAAGATCAGGTTGTTGGTGTAGATCCAGCGCTCGGCGATGAAGATCAGCACCCGGCTCATCAACTTCCGCCAGCCGGTGAGCGGCAGCAGCAGCTTCGCGAGCGCGACGACGAACAGCGGCGTGCACCAGAAAAGCACGTTAAGCGTCATCAGCGTGATCGTCACGACGCCGACGATTGTCGAGCCCGCCTTGCCTGCCAACGCCCGCGATCCTCCTGCATCGCCTCGAGCGGGATTATGCACGGTCGGCGTGCACGACGTACGGCTGCCGGATGCACGCGCGGCCCGGGCCTCTTGCAGCAGCATCGCGGCCCGCTTACGGTGGGCGCAGGTCCATCACGGAGACATCGATGCCGGTCGAACTCTCGGCGCTAGAAGCACGGCTGATCGGCTGCCTGATCGAGAAGCAGATCACGACGCCGGACCAGTACCCGCTGTCGCTGAATGCACTGACCGCGGCCTGCAACCAGAAGAGCAATCGTTCGCCGGTGCTGCAGCTCGACGACCGCGAGGTGCAGCAGGTTCTCGACGGGCTGCTGCGCCGGCACCTGGTGCTGGAGAAGAGCGGGTTCGGCAGCCGCGTGCCGAAGTATCACCAGCTGTTCTGCAACACGGAGTTCGGCTCGCTGCAGTTCACGCCCACGGTCACCGCGGTGGTCTGCGAACTGCTGCTGCGTGGGCCGCAGACGCCGGGCGAGCTGCGCTCGCACGCAGCGCGGCTGACGCCGATCGCCGATGTCCGGGAGATCGAGGCCGCGCTCGAGGACCTGATGACGCGACCCGAGGGCCCCTACGCCGCGCGGCTGCCGCGCGAGCCGGGTAAGCGAGAATCGCGCTATGCGCAGCTGTTCACCGGCCCTGCGCCCGAGGAGGTGGATGCGGCCCCGCGGAGCGAGTCCGGCGCCGAGGACGACCTGGCCGAAAGGGTGGCCCGGCTCGAGGCGCGGCTCGCCGTGCTCGAGGCCGAGCTCGGGTCGCTGAAGTCCCGGCCCTAGTAGCCCCGTTCCAGGTCCACGACCGAGAGCATGCGCTCGCCGGCCACGTAACGGCGCAGGTTCTCCGCGGCCACCGCGAGGCGCGCCGCGTTGCCGAGGTCCGAGGCGGCCGAGACGTGCGGGGTGATGATCACGTTGCTCATCTTCCACAGCGGACTGTCGGCGGGCAGCGGCTCGGGATCGGTCACGTCCAGCCCTGCGCCGGCCAGCCGTCCGCTTTCGAGCGCGGCGACCAGGTCCTGCTGCACGACGCTGCCGCCCCGGCCGACGTTGAAGAAGAACGCGCCGGGCTTCGCGGCGGCGAAGAAGCGCGCGTCGAACATCCCCCGGGTCTGCGGCGTCAGCGGCGTGGTGTTGACGATGAAGTCCGCGTCGGCCGCGAGCCTGCCGAGTTCGCCCGGCAACCCGACGTAGCTGACGAACTCCGGCCCTTCCCGGCTGCTCGCGCGCGTCGCGACGACCTTCATGCCGAAGGCGTGCGCCCGTCGCGCCACCTCGACCCCGATGCCGCCGAGCCCGACCACCAGCAGCGTCTTGCCGGACAGTGTCAGCATCTGCGCCGGCTCGGGGAGCTGCCGCGTCCAGCGCGCCGCGGCGCGCTCGGGAATGTAGAAGTTCAGCCCCCGCGCGAGCGCCAGCATCATCGCCATCACGTGCTCGGCCATGACCGGGCCGGCCACGCGCTGCATGTTCGTGACCAGCAGGTCGCGCTCGCGCACGGCCGGAATCGAGACGCAGCGCTCGACGCCGGCGCTGTAGGTCTGTATCCAGCGGATGCGGGGGCCGGCCTCGAGCAGTTGCTCCGAGCACAGCCCGAGGATCGCATCGGCCGTCGCCACCTCGCCCAGCGCCTCCTCGGCCGAAGCCACCGGGACGATCTCGACGCCGGGCACCGCCGCGCGCAGCGGCCCGAGCAGTTCCGGTTGCAGGTTCCACACCAGCACGCGTTCCGGACGTGCCCAGCCCGGCCGGGCAGACACGGGCTCCGCGGACTCCTGAAGTCCCAGCTCGCGGACCAGCGCGGCGACGGAATCCCCGGACTCGCCGGCCACCGCAGGCGACTGCGGTCCGGCCACGAGTGAAAAGAGGCAGAGCCCGAACGCGAGAATCGGGCGGGAGCGCATGGTCGCGCCGCGCGTCACGGCTCCAGGCCGGCCGGTACGCCGCCCGGATAGACCTCGGCGATCGCGGCCTCGATCGTGGCGACCCGGTTCGGCGCGCTCGGGTGCGTACTGAGGAACTCCGGCGGCGACTGCCCGCCCGCGGCTTCGTCCAGGATGCGCATGACCCCGATCAGCGCACGCGGGTCGTAGCCTGCCTGCGACATGAAGCGCACGCCGAGCCGGTCGGACTGCAGCTCGTCCTCGCGGCCGTAGCTCATGTTGACCATCTGGCCGATCATCTGCGCGAGCTGCGCCTCGCCGCCTCCGCCGCCGGCCGCCACCAGCACCGCGCCGGTGATGCCCTGGGTCAGCTGCTCCTTCGCCATCCGCTGCGCGGAATGACGCGCCACCACGTGGCCGGCCTCGTGCCCGAGCACGCCGGCGAGCTGCCCCTCGGTCTCGAGCCTCGACAGCAGTGCCGCGGTGATGAAAATCTGCCCGCCGGGCAACGCGAACGCGTTGACGGTGCGCGGATCCGCGAGCAGGTGGAAGTCGAACTGCCAGCCAGTCTGCGCGGCATCGCTCTGCTGCACGACCCGGTTCCCGACCTGGTCCACCAGCGCCTGCGCCTCGCGGTCCGGATGCAGGCCCCCGTACTGCTGGATCATCTGCGGCGCGGCCTTCAGCCCGAGCGCGATCTCCTGCTGCGGCGCCATCGCGATGTGCTGCTCCTCGCCGGTCACCGGGTTGTACTCGGTCGAGCACTGGTAGGAGAGGAATGCGAACGCGACGAGCCCGAGCCCGATCCAGATCCGCGGCCCGAACAGGCTGCGCCGCTGCTGCGGCACGCGCCCGCGCATCCCGCCACCCCGGTATCCATAGGGCATCGGCCCCCGTCGCCTGACCACCGGCATCTTCATTCCCCCCCGAGCTCGCCCTGGGCGAGCTCGTATGCGTCACTCTCCAGCCACTCGTAGAGCCCACCGGCCACCGCGCCGAACACCACGTGCGAGGCGATCACGGACCAGTGCTTGATGGCGAAGAACTGCGGAAAGAAGTACGTGAAGCTGTAGTAGTCGATGAAATAGAAGGCGAAGCCCAGGATCGCCCCGCCCAGGATGCCGGTCGCGAGTCCGCCGAGGTGCACCACCAGCGCGATCACGGCGGTCATCAGCATGGCGAGCACGTAGTGCGTCACGATGCAGGCGAGCAACGCGCCACCGTGGAACGTCGCGGGCGGCGCGAGGACCTCCTGGCCCATCAGTATCGAGGCCACCAGGCGGACGCTGATCCACAGCTTGCCGTCCATCAGCGGCGGAACGACGAACAGGTTGAGCAGCAGGAACACCGTCCCGGAGGCCAGTCCGGCCCAGAACACGGCTTTCCAGTCCACGAGCAGCCCGTCCGGGCGCGCGACAGCCTCTGACACAGGGATTCCCTCCCGCCCCGAGTTCGACCAACGCCCTGCGCAGCCAGTCGGCCGCGCCGGCGTCCCCGGCGTCGAATTTACCGGATTCGAACCCGCGTGGGGAACTCTCCGCGCCCGGTCAGCCCCAGCCCATCCGCGCCATCTTGCGGCGCACGAACGCGATCTGCGTCTGCAGCGGCAGGTTCTTCGGACAGACGTCGTGGCAGCCGAGCAGCGTCATGCAGCCGAACACGCCCTCGTCGGTGCCGATCAGCTCGTAATAGTCGTCGTCGCTGCGCGCATCCCGGGGATCCAGACGAAAGCGCGCGACCTTGTTGATCCCGACCGCGCCGACGAAGTCCTTGCGCATGCGTGCCGTGCCGCAGGCCGCCACGCAGCAGCCGCATTCGATGCAGCGGTCGAGTTCGTAGATCTGGTCGGCCAGGTCCGGGTCCATCTGCTCCTCGATGCGGCGCAGATCCACCTCCTGCTGCTTCGCGTGAACCCAGGTCTCGAGCCGCTCGCTCATCTCGCGCATCCACTTTCCGGTGTTCACCGAGAGATCCGCGATCAACTCGAACACCGGCAGCGGCGCCAGGCTGATGTCGGCCGGGAGGTCCTTGGTCAGCGTGCGGCAGGCGAGCCCCGGGCGCCCGTTGACCAGCATCCCGCAGCTGCCACAAATGCCGGCCCGGCAGACGAAGTCGAACGCGAGCGAAGGCTCCATCGTCTCCCGGATCTCGTTCAGCGCGATGAACAGCGTCATGCCCGCAGCCTCCTCCAGCTCGAAGGTCTGGACGCGGGGCACGCTGGCGGGGTCGCGCGGATCGTGGCGCAGCACGTGGAAGCGCAGCTGGCGGGGCGCTGTCGCGGTCTGCACGGGGGGCGTGTTCTGGGCAGGGTCGCTCATGACAGGCTCTCGTCGATGCGTTCGTTGCGGCCGCGGAAGCACTCCGGCAACAGGTGCTGGTATGGCATCAGCTCCGACTGCTGCGCGAAGCGGTCCTGTCCCTGCATGCGTTCACGTATCCGGGAGATCTCCTCGGCGCGCCGGGGCGTGTCGGGATGGTCCACGTAGTTCTTCGCGCCGTAGCCGCGCCAGCCGGGAGGCAGCTCCATCGACATGACGTCGAGCGGCTCGTACGCCAGGCAGGGCAGCGTGTCCGCCGGGTCGCGCCAGCTCGCGAGCGTGCGCTTGAGCCATGCGCTGTCGTCCCGCGCGGGGAAGTCCTCGCGGAAATGCGCGCCGCGGCTCTCGGTGCGCGCCAGCGCCCCGGTGGCGATGCAGAGCGCGACCTTCAGCATCTTCTGCGTGCGATAGGCGGTCACGAGCTCGGGGTTCGGACCGTCTGCGTGCTGGCGCAGGCCGATGTCGCGGCTGCGCCGCAGCAGGTCCTGCAGCCGGTGCACCGCCTCCTCGAGATCCTCGCCGCGGCGGAAGATGCCGACCTTGTCGGTCATCACCTGCTGCATCTCGGCCTTCAGCGCATCGGCGCGCTCGGTGCCGCTCGAGCCGAGCAGCGCGTCGAGCCTGGCCCGCTCGGCCTCGAGGCTTTCGCGCAACAGCGCCGTCGGCACGTTCAGCTCGCCCTCCGGGCTCTCGCAGAAGTCCGAGACGAACTCGCCGACGATCATGCCGGCGACGACCGTCTCGGCGACCGAGTTGCCGCCCAGCCGGTTGAAGCCGTGCATGTCCCAGCAGGCCGCCTCTCCGGCCGCGAACAGGCCGCGCAGCGTCGGGCTTTCGCCGGTATGCCGGGTCCGGATGCCGCCCATCGTGTAGTGCTGGGCCGGCCGCACCGGCACCAGGTCCACGGCCGGATCGACGCCGAGGAAGTACTGGCAGATCTCCTTGACCTCGCGGAGGTTGTGCTCGATGTGGGCGCGCCCGAGCAGCGTGATGTCGAGCCACAGGTGCTCGCCGAAACGCGACTTCGCGCCGAGCCCCTTGCGGATGTGTTCCTCCATTCGCCGCGACACGACGTCGCGCGAGGCGAGTTCCTTCTTCTCAGGCTCGTAATCCGGCATGAAGCGGTGTCCGTTCGCGTCCTTCAGCAGGCCGCCGTCGCCGCGGCAGCCTTCTGTCACCAGGATGCCGGCCGGGAAGATGCCGGTGGGGTGGAACTGCACGGCCTCCATGTTGCCGAGCGTGGCCACGCCGGTCTCGAGCGCGAGCGCGGCGCCGATGCCCTCGCAGATGACTGCGTTGGTCGTGACGCGGTAGACGCGTCCGGCCCCGCCGGTCGCGATGGTCGTGGCCTTCGCGACATAGGCGGTCAGCTCCCCGGTGATCAGGTCCCGCACCACGGCCCCGTAGCAGCGCGAGCCGTCGTGTATCAGCGCGATCGCCTCCTTGCGCTCGTGCACCGGCACGCCCTGCGCGATCGCCTGGTCGCCGACCGCGAACAGCATCGCGTGGCCGGTGCCGTCCGAGACGTAGCAGGTGCGCCACTTCTTGGTCCCGCCGAAGTCGCGCTGCGCGACGAGTCCGTGGGCCTCGCCGCGCTCGGTGATCGTGACCTTCTGGCCGTTGATGATCACCTCGCGGTCACCCTGGCGGACCCGGCTCCAGGGCACGCCCCAGGCCGCGAGCTCACGCACGGCCTTCGGGGCGGTGTTCACGAACATCCGCACGACCTGCTGGTCGGCGCCCCAGTCGCTGCCCTTGACCGTGTCCTCGAAGTGGACGTCCTCGTTGTCGCCCTGCCCCTTGATCACGTTGCCGAGGCTGGCCTGCATGCCGCCCTGCGCCGCCGCCGAGTGCGAGCGCTTGGCCGGGACCAGCGACAGCACGATCGCGTCGTGGCCGCGGCGCCGGGCGCCGATCGCGACGCGCAGCCCGGCGAGCCCGCCGCCGATCACCAGCACGTCGGTATAGACGACTTTCATCAGTGCACCCCGGTAAGGCTGGCGGGCAGGTAGGGCTGCCCGTAGTGCGGCGCGTGCTCGATGCCGATCTTCATGTACGCGGCCAGCGTGGCCAGCCCGAGCAGCAGGAAGAACGCCGTCAGCGTCCACTTGAAGATGCTGAGCCGACGGCGGGTCGCCGCCGGGTCGCCGGCCTCGAACCATCCCCACTTGAGCGCGACCCGATACAGCCCGACCCCGCCGTGGATCTCGACCGCGAACAGCATCAGCAGGTACAGCGGCCACATCAGGTCGCTCCAGACGCGGTCCGCCGACATGTACGGGCCGATGCGCTCGGGCCGCGTCAGCATGATGTACAGGTGCACCGAGGCCATGAAGAACAGCGCGAAGCCCGTGACCACCTGCCAGTACCAGAGCGTCGTATCCGCGTGATGCAGCCCGCGCACGTGCTCGCGCAGGCTGCGGTACTGGCGGTAGTTGGCCGGAAACTTGCGCATCGCCAGCATCGCGTGGCCGATGAACAGCGCGAAGATCGTCGCGACCAGCAGCGACACGAGCCAGGGCATCGCACGCCCGAAGATGTAGTAGCCCTCGAAGAACCGCGCAACCGTCCACATCGCATCCTTGCCGAGCAGGATCGACGAGACGAAGAACATGTGCACCCACATGAACAGGCCGAGCAGCAACCCGGTCGCGCTCTGCAGCACGTCGAGGCGGGCGGGCCATCGGCTGGCCCCGAGCGGCGTGGCGAGGATGGAAGACCCTGTGGCACCGGTGCCCATCGTGATCCCACCATTGATCGATGAATTGGAGGCGGCCATTTCGAGCGATGCCGGTCGAGATAGACCATAGGTGTTTTCCGCAGCGATCGGTCGTCGTTGCGCGCGCTGCGGGCTGTGGATAGTCTGGGCCCCGGACAATTTCCGAGCCGATGCGACTGCACGTGCCGAAGCTTAGATTCCATCTTCATCGCGGGCTCGACATCCCGCTCGCCGGCCCGCCGCGACCGCAGATCCACGCCGCGCCGCAGGTTGAGAGCGTTGCGTTGCTCACCGGCGACTACCCGTCGATCAAGCCCGTGCTGATGGTCGAGGAAGGCGACCGCGTCAGGCTCGGCGAACCTCTGATGCAGGACCGTGCCGACCCGAGGCTGCGGCTCGTCTCGCCGGGCGCCGGGGTCGTCAAGACGATTCACCGTGGGGCCAAGCGCGCGCTTCGCTCGGTCGTCGTGCAGCTCGACGGCGACGACCAGATCAGCTTCGAGCCGTTGCCGGCCGAGAAGCTCGCCGGACTGTCGCCCGAGACCGTCCGCGAGCGCCTGCTCGAGAGCGGGCTGTGGACCTCCATCCGCGCGCGCCCGTACGGCCGCATCGCGCTGCCGGACACCACGCCCCATGCGCTGTTCGTCACCGCGACGGACACCGAGCCGCTGGCCCCGGACCCGCGGATCATGATCGGCGAGTACAGCCGCGATTTCGCCGACGGCGTCGCCGTGCTGGCGCAGCTGGTGTCATCGCAGGTGTACGTCTGCTGTGGCCCGGGTCCCGAGCTGAAGCTGCCCGACGATCCGAGAATCCAGGTCGCGGAGTTCTCGGGCCCGCATCCCGCGGGCCTGCCCGGCACGCACATACATTTCATCGCCCCGGTCTCCGCCCGGCGCTCCGCCTGGTACGTCGGCTACCAGGACGTGATCGCGATCGGCAGGTTGTTCACGACGGGACGCATCTCCACCGAGCGCGTCATTTCGCTGGCCGGACCCGCGGTGCTCGAGCCGCGCCTGCTCAGGACGCAGCTGGGCGCGAGCACCGAGGATCTGGTGGAGGGACAGCTCGGCGGCGGTGAGTGCCGGGTGATTTCCGGGTCCGCGCTGTCGGGCCGCGAAGCGCATGCCTGGTCGGACTTCCTCGGCCGCTATCACAACCAGGTGACGGTGCTTGCCGAGGGCCGCGAGCGGGAATTCCTGGTCTGGACGCTGCCGGGGCGCGACAAGTTCTCGCTGACACGCACCTTTCTATCCGGTTTCCTGCCCGACCGGCTGTTTCCTCTGGACACGAACCAGCGTGGCAGTCCCCGGGCCATGGTGCCGATCGGCTCGTTCGAGCGCGTGATGCCGCTCGACATCCTCCCGACGCAACTGCTCAGGGCGATCGCGGTCGGCGACACCGACGCGGCGCAGGAACTCGGCTGCCTGGAGCTCGACGAGGAGGACCTCGCGCTCTGCTCCTTCGTCTGTCCCAGCAAGTACGACTACGGCCCGCTGCTGCGGCAGGCGCTGACCAGGATCGAGAAGGAGGGCTGATGATTCGGGCGCTGCGCAGGTTCCTGGACGACATCCAGCCGCTGTTCGAAAAGGGCGGCCGGCTGGAGCGCTTCGCCGCGCTGTACGAGGCGGCCGATACGTTCGCGTTCGGGCCCGGCGACGTGACCCGCGGCTCGCCGCACATCCGCGACGCGATAGACGTCAAGCGGGTGATGACCACCGTGGTGCTGGCCGTGCTGCCCTGCGCGGTGATGGGCATGTACAACGTCGGGCACCAGGCCAACCTGGCGCTGGCTCAGCTCGGGCTGGAGGCCGCCGCGGGCTGGCGCGGCGACCTGCTGGTCTCGCTGGGCATCGGCTTCGACCCGTCGAGCATCTGGGCCTGCCTGTGGCACGGCGCGCTCTACTTCCTGCCGATCTACCTGGTGACGATGGCCGCGGGCGGCTTCTGGGAGGCGCTGTTCGCCGGCGTGCGCAACCACGAGATCAACGAGGGCTTCCTCGTCACGTCGATGCTGTACGCGCTGATCCTGCCCGCCACGACGCCGCTGTGGCAGGTCGCGCTCGGCATCAGCTTCGGCGTGGTGATCGGCAAGGAAGTGTTCGGCGGCACCGGCAAGAACTTCCTGAATCCGGCGCTGACGGGCCGCGCCTTCCTGTATTTCGCCTATCCGGGCTCCCAGTCGGGCGAAGCCGTATGGGTCCCGGTGGACGGCTATACCGGCGCGACCGCGCTGGCCCGCGCGGCCCAGGACGGGCTCGCCGGCATCACCTCGACGGGACTCACCTGGACCGACGCGTTCATCGGCAACCTGCAGGGCTCGATCGGCGAGACCTCGGTGCTCGCCTGCCTGATCGGCGCCGCATTCCTCGTCTACACGCGGATCGCGTCATGGCGGATCATGCTCTCGGTGCTGATCGGGATGGTCGCGACCGTGCTCGTCTTCAACGTGCTCGGCCGCGACGGACACCCGTACCTCGCGGTCCCCTGGTACTGGCACGCGGTGATCGGCGGCTATGCGTTCGGGCTGGTGTTCATGGCGACCGACCCGGTCAGCGCCAGCATGACCCGCGCCGGCCAGTGGGTGTACGGCATCGTGATCGGCCTGACCGTGGCGATCGTCCGGGTCCTGAACCCCGCCTACCCGGAGGGCATGATGCTCGCGATCCTGCTGGGCAACGTCACCGCGCCGGTGATCGACTACTGCGTCACGAAGGTCAACGTGCGCAGGCGGAGGCGACGCATTGAAGCCGCCTGAGCCCACTGGCGCAGAACGCGGCGGGCGCATCCGCTTCCGCGACCTGCCGAACGACAGCACGGCCAAGATCCTGGTCGTGGCGACGGCGGTGTGCATCGTGTGCGCCGTGCTCGTGTCGTCCGCCGCGGTGCTGCTGCGACCCATCCAGGAGCGCAACGCGCTGCTGGCGAGACAACGCTACATCCTCGAGGTCGCCGGGCTGCCGCTGCAGCCGGGCCGGAACGTCGAACAGGCTTTCGCGCAGATCGAGCCGCACCTGGTCGAGCTCGACTCGGGCGAGTACCTGGAGTCCGGCGACGCGGTCGCCTTCGACATCGCCAGGGCCAGCCGCGAGCCCGGCGCGAGCCGCGCGCTCGGTCCCGACGAGGACCTGGCCAAGATCCACCGACGTCCCGACGCGATGCCCGTCTTCCTGGTCCGCGGCGACGAGGGCATCGAGACGGTGGTGCTCCCGATCCACGGCTACGGGCTCTGGTCGACGATGTATGGCTACGTCGCGCTCGACGGCCGCGGCGAGCAGGTCAAGGGCATCACCTTCTACTCCCACGGCGAGACGCCCGGGCTCGGCGCCGAGATCGAGAATCCGGGCTGGCAGGCCCAGTGGCCGGGCAAACGCACGCTCGGCGAGGATGGCAGCGTGCTGCTGACCGTCTCGAAGGGCAGCCCGTCGCCGGGGCAGGCCGACTATCACGTCGACGCGATTTCCGGCGCCACGCTCACCAGCGACGGCGTGGACAACATGATCCGGTTCTGGCTCGGCGAGCAGGGCTTCGGGCCCTACCTCGCACGGCTGCGCAGCGGTGGAGGCTGAACGCGATGAAGAGCGAGTCCCGCAAGACGCTGTTCGAGCCGCTGATCGTCAACAACCCGATCATCGTGCAGATCCTCGGCATCTGCTCCGCGCTGGCGATCACCTCGAAGCTCGCTCCGGCCGTGACGATGTCGTTCGCGCTGTTGTTCGTGGTGACCGTCTCGAACGTGGCGATCAGCGCGATCAGGAAGCACATACCCACCAACATCCGCATCATCGTGCAGATGACGATCATCGCCTCGCTGGTGATCCTGGTGGACCAGGTGCTGCGGGCGTTCGCCCCGGAGATCAGCAAGCAGCTCTCGGTGTTCGTGGGACTGATCATCACGAACTGCATCGTGCTCGGCCGCGCCGAGGCGTTCGCGATGAAGAACCCCGTCTGGCCGAGCTTCCTGGACGGGCTGGGACAGGGTCTCGGCTACAGCATCATCCTGGTCGTCGTCGCCGCGATCCGCGAGCTGTTCGGCTTCGGCACGCTCTGGGGCTACACGGTGCTGCCGCTGGTGACCGAGGGCGGCTGGTACCGGCCGAACTCGCTGCTGCCGCTCGCGCCGAGCGCCTTCTTCCTCGTCGCGCTGATCATCTGGGGGGTCCGTTCCTGGAAGAAGGACCAGATCGAGGCGCCTGACTACCAGATCCAGGTCGTGCACCGGACGGAGACGCAGTGATGCAGCACTACGTCAACCTCGCGCTGAAGGCGCTGTTCGTCGAGAACCTCGCGCTCGCGTTCTTCCTCGGCATGTGCACCTTCCTCGCGATCTCGAAGAAGGTCGACACCTCGTTCGGGCTCGGCATCGCGGTCGTGGTCGTGCAGACGATCACGGTGCCGGTCAACAACCTGATCTACACCTGGCTGCTGAAGGCCGGCGCGCTGTCCTGGGCCGGCCTGCCGGACGTGGACCTGAGCTTCCTCGGGCTGATCACCTACATCGGCACCGTGGCGGCGATCGTGCAGATCCTGGAGATGTTCCTCGACCGCTACGTCCCGGCGCTCTACAACGCGCTCGGCATCTTCCTGCCGCTGATCACGGTCAACTGCGCGATCCTCGGCGGCACGCTGTTCATGGTCGAGCGTGCGTACACGTTCCCGGAGAGCGTCGTCTACGGCTTCTCGAGCGGCGCCGGCTGGGCGCTCGCGATCGTGCTGCTGGCAGGCGTGCGCGAGAAACTCAAGTACAGCGACGTTCCGGCCGGCCTGCAGGGACTCGGCATCACGTTCATGGCCGCAGGCCTGATCTCGCTGGTGTTCATGGCATTCGCCGGGATACAGCTGTGAGCCCGGGGCTGCGGATGGTCGGCAAATGATCGAAATCGTGCTCGGCGTCGTGCTGTTCACGGCCATCGTGCTGGCGCTGGTCGGCGTGATCCTGGGCGCGCGCCGCAAGCTGGTCGCGCAGGGCTCGGTGGACATCCTGGTCAACGAGCAGCGCACGATACACGCGGCGGTCGGCAGCAAGCTGCTCGGCGCGCTCGCCGAGGCGGGGCTGTTCGTCTCCTCGGCCTGCGGCGGCGGCGGCACCTGCGCGCAGTGCAAGGTCAAGGTCCTCGAGGGCGGCGGCTCGCTGCTGCCGACCGAGGCGTCCCGCGTGACCAAGCGCGAGGCTGCCCAGGGCACGCGCCTCGCCTGCCAGGTCGCGGTCAAGCAGCCGATGAAGGTCGAGGTGGCCCGCGAAGTCTTCGGCGTGCGCAAGTGGCTCTGCAAGGTCCGCTCGAACCGCAGCGTCGCGACCTTCATCAAGGAACTGGTGCTCGAGCTGCCGCAGGGCGAGACGCTCGACTTCCGCGCCGGAGGCTACATACAGATCGAGTGCCCGCCGCACAAGCTCAGCTTCAAGGACTTCGACATCGAGCCCCAGTACCGCCCGGACTGGGACCGTTACAAGCTGTGGCACTACGCCTCGGAGGTGCAGGAGCCCGTCACCCGCGCATATTCGATGGCGAATTTCCCGCTCGAGCGGGAAATCATCATGCTGAACGTCCGCATCGCCACGCCGCCGCCGAACGCGCCGGACTCGGTGCCTCCCGGCATCATGTCCTCGTACATCTTCGGCCTGAAGCCGGGCGACACCGTCACGGTCTCCGGCCCGTTCGGCGAGTTCTTCGCGCGCGAGACCGACGCCGAGATGGTATTCGTCGGCGGCGGCGCCGGCATGGCGCCGATGCGCTCGCACATCTTCGACCAGCTGGTGCGCCTCGGGAGCAAGCGCAAGATCACGTTCTGGTACGGCGCGCGCTCGAAGCGCGAGATCTTCTATGCGGAGGACTTCGACCGGCTGCAGCGCGAGCACCCGAACTTCGAGTGGCACGTGGCGCTGTCGGAACCGCAGCCGGAGGACGACTGGCGGGGCTACACTGGGTTCATCCACCAGGTGCTGCTCGACGAATATCTCGGCAAGCACCCGTTTCCGGAGGCCTGCGAGTATTATCTCTGCGGCCCCCCGCTGATGACCAACGCCGTGATCGGCATGCTGGAGGACCTGGGCGTGGACCGCGAGAACATCCTGCTGGACGATTTCGGACTCTGACGTGGGTACGATCGCCGCCAGCGTGCTGGTATTCGCGCTCGCCTTCCTCGGGCTCGCGCTCGGCGTGCTGGCGGGACGCAGCCCGATCAGCGGCAGCTGCGGCGGACTGAACCGCATCCCGGGCATCGACCGCGACTGCGCCTGCGAGCGACCCTGCCCGCGGCGCCTGCGCGAGATCGAGCGCGAGCGCCCGACGCGACAGGAGGATCGACCGGCATGACAGTCAAGCACGGCGCCAAGGTCCGCGACTACATGACCCGCAGGATCATCACGCTCTCCCCGGACATGGAAGTCATGGCGGCCGTCAAGATCATGGTGGAGAAGCAGATCTCCGGCGCTCCGGTCGTCGATCGTTTCGGCACGCTGGTCGGCATGCTCTCCGAGAAGGACTGCATGCGCATCGTGCTGAACGCGGGTTATTACGGCGAGTGGGGCGGGCGGGTGTCCGAGTACATGCGCTCGCCGGTGACGACGCTCGACACGGACACGTCGCTGGTCGAGGCCGCGCAGCTGTTCGCCGAAAAGCCCTACAGTCGCTATCCGATCGTCGAGGATGCGCGGCTCGTCGGGCAGATCAGCCGCAGCGACGTACTGCGGGCGATCGAGCAGATCGCCGGATCCAGGTCCGACCTGCGCACGACCATCCCGAAGCGCGAGGACTGAGCGCGCCGCCGGCCCGGCGCGGCCTCACCTGTCGGTTCAGACGACGCCGGCGCGGGCGAGTCCGACGATTTCCCCTTCCGAGTAGCCTGCCGCCTCGAGCACCTGCTGCGTATCGGCACCGATCTGCGGTGGCGGCCGGCGCAGCTCGGCCGGCGTGCCGCCGAACCGGGGCGCGGGCGCCGGCTGCGTGATGCCTCCGAGCTCGACGTAGGCGCCGCGGGCGCGGTTGTGCGGATGGGCGGCGGCTTCCGGGAAATTCAGCACCGGCGCGAAGCAGACGTCGGTGCCCTCGAGCAGCTCGCACCACTCGGCACGCGTTCGGCTGCGGAACAATTCTGTCATTCGCTGCTTGTGCCTCGGCCAGTCCGGAAAGTCGAACTGCACCTCCTCGAGTCCCTCGCCCTCGAGACCGCACTTCTGCAGCAGCAGCCGGTAGAACTGCGGCTCGAGCGCGCCGATCGAGATCCACTTCCCGTCGGCGCACTCGTAGCAGTCGTACCAGTGCGCGGCTCCGTCGAGTGCGTTCGCCTGGCGCCGGTCGGCCCACAGGCGCTGGGCGCGCAGGCCCTGCAGCAGCGTGCTCATCAGCGCGCAGCCGTCGGTGATCGCCGCATCCACGACCTGGCCTCTGCCGCTCGCCCTCGCGTTCAGGATGCCGGCCAGCATCCCGACGGCCATGAACAGCGCGCCTCCGCCGATGTCCCCGACCACGGTCGGGGGGACCGACGGCGCCGAATCGCGGTGACCGCCGTGGAACAGCAGGCCGCTCAGCGCGACGTAGTTGATGTCGTGCCCCGCAGCCTGTGCCAGCGGGCCGCTCTGGCCCCAGCCGGTGAGCCGGCCGTACACCAG
>CAZKLS010000008.1:0-3615 GCA_964553405.1 uncultured Steroidobacteraceae bacterium | reverse complement strand
TCCGCGCCGAGGTCGGCGAGCAGCATGCCGCAGAACGGAGCCGGCCCGATCCCGGCCAGCTCGACGATGCGTATTCCTGCGAGTGGTCCCATCCCGATCACAGCGAACGCGCGATGATTTCCTTCATGATCTCGTTCGCGCCGCCGTAGATGCGCTGCACGCGCGAGTCCACGTACAGCTGGGAGATCGGGTATTCCTTCATGTAGCCGTAGCCGCCGAACAACTGCAGGCACTCGTCCATCACCCTGCACTGCGTCTCGGTGATCCAGAGCTTGGCCATCGAGGCTGTCACGGTGTCGAGCGTCCCGTCCCGCAGTCGCGCGATGCAATCGTCGATGAACACCCGCGCGACGTGCGCGCTGGTCTTCGCCTCCGCCAGCTTGAAGCGCGTGTTCTGCATCTCGAGCAACGACTGGCCGAAGGCCTTTCGGGTGCGGGTGTAGTCCACCGTCAGTTCGAGCGCGTACTCCATCGCCGCCACGCCGCCGAGCGCCAGGAAAGTGCGCTCGTAGGGCAGGTCCTGCATCAGCTGCATGAAGCCCTGGCCTTCGGACGGCCCGAGCAGCGACGAGGCGGGCACACGGCAGTCGTCGAAGTACATCTCGGCCGTGTCCCAGCCGTGCTGCCCGATCTTCTCCAGTACGCGCCCGACCCTGTACCCGGGCAGGTCCTTCGTCTCGACCATGATGATCGAGATGCCCTTGGCGCCCCGGCCCGGATCGGTCTTCGCGACGACGCCCACGAGACCGGCGTGAAAGCCGTTCGAGATGAAGGTCTTCGACCCGTTCAGCACGTAGTCGTCACCGTCGCGCACCGCGCGGGTCTTGACGCCCTGCAGGTCCGATCCCGCGCCCGGCTCCGTCATCGCGATCGCGCCGACCAGCTCGCCGCTGGCCATGCGCGGCAACCAGTCGAGCTTCTGCTGCTCGCTGCCGTAGTTGAGCACGTAGTGCGCGAGGATGCTGTGCACGTTGTGGCCGAAGCTGGTCAGGCCGCGGCGCCCGAGCTCCTCGACCAGCACGGCTTCGTGCCGCACGTCTCCGCCGACACCGCCGTACTGGTCCGGGATGTCGGTGCACAGCAGCCCGAACTCACCGGCCTTGTTCCAGATCTCGCGATCGGTCAGGTGCCGCTCGCGCCAGCCGGCGTCCTTCGGCAGGATCTCGTTCTCGACGAAGCGGCGGGCCGCATCACGGAACATCTCCAGTTCGTCGTCCATCCACGGGGATCGGTAGTCGCTCACGGCTTCGCCTCCGGGCAGCAGCAGCGCCCGCCCCGGGGCGCCGGTTGTTGTTGCACTGCAATGATAAACGACCCATCAGAACCGGAAACTGGCCTTCCTGTCCAGAGCCGGTTAGCGTTCGCCCCTCGGAACGCCGGCGCCGGGCATGCCGGATCACGAACAGACCCATGGTGACGCGATGCTGGTGAATTCAGGGCAGGTACTGACGGAGCGGGCCAAGATCAGTCCGGAGATGGAGTCCCTGGTGGACCCGGAGACCGGCGAGCGCTACACGTTCCGGGAGACGAACTCGCGGGCCAACCAGGTCGCGAACACGCTGCTGGGACTCAAACTCAGCCCCGGCGAGCGCGTCGGCTGCCTGATGTCGAACTGCCCGCGCTACGTGGAAGCCTATTACGCCTGCGCGAAGTCGGGACTCGTGTTCGTCGCGCTGAACTGGCGCCTGACGGCCGCGGAACTCTCCTACCAGCTCTCCGACTGCGGCGCGTCGGCGGTGCTGTACGGGCGCGAGCAGCGGCCGGTCGTCGAGTCGCTCAAGCAGCAGTTCCCGGCGCTGCGCTGGCTCGAGGTCGACGACGAGGACGTCTCCGCCAGGATCGCGGCGGCCTCGACGCACGAGCCCCCGATCGGCGCCAGCGGCAGCGACGTGCTGTACATGATGTACACCAGCGGCACGACCGGGCGACCCAAGGGTGCCGCGATGTCGCACCAGGCGAACATCGCCTGGCTGGCGAGCATGCTCGCCACTTCGGACTTGAGGCTCGGCGACCGGCAGGTCACGGTGGCACCGCTGTTCCACATCGGCGGCCTCGGCATGGTCATGTGCGCGGCCTATCGCGGCGTCACGACCGTGCTGCTGCGTGCATTCGAGCCCGGCCAGATGTGGGATGTCATCGAGCGGGAGCGCATCAACATCTGCTTCCTGGTGCCGGCGATGCTGAACTTCATGCTGCAACACCCGAAGCGCGGCGAGACCGACTACTCCTCGCTCCGGGCGGTGGTCTGCGGCGCGGCGCCGGTGCCGCTGCGGCTGATCGAGGCCTACACCGGGATGGGCATCGACATCAACCAGGTGTACGGCCTGACCGAGACGCACGGCGGCATCTGCCTGCTCGGCCCGGAGGACGCCCGCTCGCGGCTGGGATCGACGGGCCGCGCCTACTTCGGCCTCGACGTCAAGGTCGTCGACAAGGCCGGGGAGGAAGTGCCCCCGGGGATACCCGGCGAGGTGATCACGCGGGGGCCGCACCTGTTCTCCGGGTACTGGAACAACCCCGACGCGACTCGCGAGTCGATCCGCGACGGCTGGTTCTACACCGGGGACATCGCCGAGGTGGACGAGGACGGCTTCATCTACATCCGCGACCGCTCGAAGGACATGATCATCTCGGGCGGGGAGAACATCTATCCGGCCGAGGTCGAGGACGTGCTGCTCGGCCACGCGGGCGTCCGGGAGGTCGGCGTCATCGGGCAGCCCTCGGACCGCTGGGGCGAGAGTCCGTGCGCGGTGATCGTGCGGGCCGAGGACTGGCAGCGCAGCGATGCCGAGCTCATCGAGGAGCTGAAGGCCTTCGTGCAGTCGCGGCTCGCGCGCTACAAGCAGCCGCGGGCCTTCGAGCTGATCGACGTGCTGCCGCGCAACCCGTCCGGCAAGATCCTGAAGCGGTTGCTGCGCGAGAAGTTCCCGGGCCCCGCGCCGGAGTGATTCCCCGCGCGGGCCGGGTCGGCGGCGCCAGCTAGGCCTCGGCGTTCTCGAACACGGCCTTCACCTCGAGGAACTCCTCGAGCCCGAAGGCACCCCACTCGCGACCGAGTCCGGACTGCTTGTAGCCGCCGAACGGCGCGAACACGTCCAGGCCGGCGCCGTTGATGTGGACGTTGCCGGCGCGGATCCGCGCAGCCACGCGCCGGGCATCCGCCGCATCCTTGCCATAGACGTAGGATGAGAGCCCGTAGGGCGTGTCGTTGGCGATGCGGATCGCCTCCTCCTCGGAATCGTAGGGGATGATGCAGAGCACGGGCCCGAAGATCTCCTCGCGGGCGATCGTCATGTCGTTGCCGACCTCGCTGAAAACGGTCGGCCGCGTGTAGTAGCCGTGCTCGAGGCCCTCCGGCCGGCCCGGACCGCCGGCCACGAGCTTCGCGCCCTCCCCGATGCCCTTCTCGATCAGGCTCTGGACGCGGTTCCACTGCGCTTCGCTCGACTGCGGCCCCATCGTCGTCGTCGAGTCCTGCGGATCACCGGTGACGACCTGCGCGGCGACCGCCGCCGCGATCGCCTCGACCGCGGGCAGGTGGATGCGCGGCACGATCATCCGCGACGGCGCGTTACAGCTCTGCCCGGTGTTGTTCATCATCACCAGCACGCCGTG
>CAZKLS010000007.1:0-49856 GCA_964553405.1 uncultured Steroidobacteraceae bacterium | reverse complement strand
GGATCCCGGAGACGACCGAGCTGCTCGAGCAGCGCTTCGACCACATCCTCTACACGGGCAACGAGAACGTCGCGCGCATCGTCATGTCGGCAGCCGCGAAGCACCTGACGCCGGTGACGCTGGAACTCGGCGGCAAGAGCCCCTGCATCGTGGACAAGGACGCCGAGATCGAGGTGACGGCCGCGCGGATCGCCTGGGGCAAGTTCATCAATGCCGGGCAGACCTGCGTCGCCCCGGACTACGTGCTGGCCCATCGGCAGGTCGCCCCGCAGCTCGCCGACGCGATCGGCCGCAAGATCCGCGAGTTCTACGGCGAGGACGTGGCGAAGAGCCCGGACTACGCGCGTATCGTCAGCGAGCGTCACGTCAACCGTCTGGCGAAGCTGCTCGAGGGACAGCAGGTGCACACCGGCGGGCGCGTCGACGTCGCGGACCGCTACGTCGAGCCGACCGTGGTCCTCGATCCCGCGCCCGATTCGCCGCTGATGCAGGAGGAGATCTTCGGCCCGATCCTGCCGATCATCACGGTCGCGGAGATGCACGAGGCGATACAGTTCGCCGCTTCGCGCCCGAAACCGCTCGCGCTGTATGTCTTCTCGAAGAGCAGCGCGGCGCAGGATGCGGTCGTCGAGCGCGTCAGCGCCGGGAGCGTCTGCATCAACGACGCGGTGATCTTCATGGTTTCGCCGGAACTGCCGTTCGGCGGGGTCGGCAACAGCGGCATGGGCCGCTACCAGGGATACTTCGGCTTCGAGACCTTCAGCCACATGAAGGCGATCATGCACCGGAGCTTCCGGCTCGACGCGCCGCTGCGCTACCCGCCCTACACCGAGGGCAAGGAAAAGATCATGCGCATGCTGGGCTGAGCCGGATATCAGGCCGGCCCGTCCGGGCCGGCCACCGAGGCTCAGTCCACGCGGTCCACCGACGCCTGTCCGGAGATCTGCCGCCGGATGTGCGCCCAGGACATCCCGAACCCGAGCACGAGCCCGAGGATCGCGAGCACGATCCAGGCCAGCGTCGAGCGGTTTGCGATCTCCAGCCAGCCCTGGCTCACCATCCACCAGACGATGGCGGCGAACAGGCCCATCAGCAGCACCAGCCCGACGGTGCCCATCGCCTGCAGCGTCGAGCGGACGAAGAAGATCCACAGTCCCAGCAGCACGATGCCGGCGATCGCCTCCGCCGGCGTGACCGAGGGGAAGCCGTCCGCGAGCCAGTGGTAGTAGGAGACGCCGGAGGGATTGAAGGTCAGGAAGACCAGCGCGACCGAGAAGGCCATGCGCCACAGCAGGTCGCTGAGCTTGAATTCGTCCATGCGATGCTCGACTCCCGGGTTGAAGGTCCGACGCATCTTACAGGCCGCGGTGCGTCCGCCCACGCTACTGGATATCCATACAGGTCTTGCCTATATTGGTCCGACCGATGAGCAACCCGACGGTCTTCGAGCGCCTGAACGCCGCGCAGCTCGCTGCGGCGACCCACGGCGACCCCGATCCTGAGCGCGGCTTCGCCGCGGGTCCGCTGTTGATCATCGCCGGCGCGGGTACCGGCAAGACCGGAACGCTGGCACACCGCGTCGCGCACCTGCTGCTGCAGGGCGTCACGCCGGAGCGGCTGCTGCTGCTGACCTTCACTCGCCGGGCGGCGCTGGAGATGACCCGTCGCGCTCAGCGCGTGGTAGCTGAAGTCGCCGGGAGCAACACGACGGCGCGCGGCGCGCTCGGCAGCCTTCGCCTGCCGTGGTCCGGGACCTTCCACGCCGTCGGCAACCGGCTGATCCGCGAATACGCCCCGCGGCTCGGACTCGATCCCGGTTTCAGCATCCTCGACCGCGGCGACGCGGCAGACCTGATGGACGTGCTGCGACAGCGGCTGGGCCTGTCGCGCACCGAGCGACGCTTCCCCCGCAAGGACACCTGCCTCGGGATCTACTCACACCGCGTCAACACCGCGCAGCCGCTCCGGCACACGCTGGAGGTCGCCTACCCCTGGTGCCTGGAGTGGGAGGAGATGCTGGGCGGGCTGTTCCGCAGCTATGTCGAGGCCAAGCTGGAGCAGCAACTGCTCGACTACGACGACCTGCTGCTTTACTGGCACGCGATGATGCTCGAGCCGTCGCTGGCCGCGGAGCTGGGCTCGCGCTTCGACCACGTGCTGGTGGACGAGTACCAGGATACCAATGCACTGCAGGCCGAGATCCTGCGGTGCCTGAAGCCGGACGGTGAGGGCGTCACCGTGGTCGGCGACGACGCCCAGTCGATCTACTCGTTCCGCGCTGCAACCGTCGAGAACATCCTCGGCTTCCCGGCGCAGTTCGACCCGCCCGCACGGGTCGTGGCACTCGAGCGGAACTATCGCTCGACGCAGTCGGTGCTCGATGCAGCCAATGCGCTGATGGCCGGGGCGCAGCGGCAGCACCGCAAGGAGCTCAGCAGCGAGCGGGGCGCCGGTGCTCCGCCGATGTTCGTGACGGTGCTCGACGACCAGGGGCAGGCAGGCTACGTCGTGGAGCGTGTGCTGGAGGCCCGCGAGCGCGGCATCGAGCTGCGGCGCCAGGCCGTGCTGTTCCGCAACTCCGATCACAGCGACGTGCTCGAGCTGGAGCTGATGCGACGCAACATCCCCTACGTGAAGTACGGCGGACTGAAGTTCCTCGAGTCGGCGCACGTCAAGGACCTGCTCGCGCTGCTGCGCTGGGCTGACAATCCCCGCAACCGGATCGCCGCCTTCCGCGTGCTGCAGCTGCTGCCAGGCATCGGTCCGGCGCTGGCCGAGCGCGGCTGCGAGGCCTTCGAGGCGTCAGGCTGTCGCTGGAGTGCGCTGGCGGGCCACCGTCCCCCCGCTGCGGCGCGCGAACTCTGGCCCGGCTTCGTCCGGATGATGGAGGATGTCGGCGCCCCGGGCGCGCCGTGGGAAGGCCAGATCGCGCGCGTCCGCAAGTGGTACGACCCTCTGCTCGAGGATCTCTACCCGCAGGCCGGGCCGCGCCGGGGCGACCTCGACCAGCTCGAACGCCTCGCAGTGCAGTTCGCGACCCGCGAGCAATTCGTCAGCGATCTCACGCTGGACCCGCCGCAGGCCAGCGGCGACCTCGCCGGCGACCCGCTGTTGGACGAGGACTACCTGGTGCTGTCGACCGTGCACTCGGCCAAGGGGCAGGAGTGGGAGTGCGTCCACGTGTTGAACGTCACCGACGGCAGTTTCCCGTCGGAATTCTCGACGGGACGGCCGGAGCTGATCGAAGAGGAGCGGCGACTGCTGTACGTCGCGTTGACGCGCGCGCGCAGCGAGCTGCACCTGCTCGCGCCGCTGCGGTTCTACGTCGTTCAGCAGGCGGCCACCGGCGACCGTTACGTGCACGGGGCCAGGAGTCGCTTCCTGACCGACGCGGTGCTCGCCCGGTTCGAGTCGGTGACCTGGCCCGCGGAACCGGACGACGGGCGGGCTGCGTCCGGGGCCGCCGGCAGCGGCGCCCGGGTGGACGTCGCGTCGCGGCTGCGCAGCATGTGGTGAGCACGGCCGGCCGCGGCCGTGTTGAACAAACAAAGAAGGCCCGGGAAGTGTCCCGGGCCTTCCTGAATCAAGCGATCAACGGCCGGGCAGCGACCCGGCCGGACGGCTGATCACCAGCGGCGCTGTCCGCCGCCGCCGCCGCCGTAGCCGCCGCCGCCGCCACCCGGACGTCCACCGCCGCCCGGTCGGCCACCGCCGCCCGGCGAACGCGGACGATCCTGCGCCTCATTGACGCGCAGCGGACGACCGCCGAGGTTGAAGCCGTTCAGCGCCTCCATGGCCCGCTGAGCATCGGCGTCCGGCATCTGGACGAAGCCGAAGCCGCGCGGACGGCCGGTGTCACGGTCGGTAGGCAGCGCCACGGATTCAACCGTGCCGTGCTGAGCAAACAGGTCGCGAACCTCGCTCTCCGTCGCGCTGAAAGGCAGATTGCCCACATAGATCTTGGTCATTCGAACATCCTTCGAGGGTTACACACATCCGGCCAGAGGCCCGTTCAGGACATGGCTCGGTTCAAGAAAAGCACAACAGGAGATTTCGCAGCCGAGGTCGTCAAAGAGGCGTTCACCTGCAGCAGGCCAACGCTCGAGCAGTCGATCCTGTCACCTGATCGCAGACGATTCGGCTTGGCAAAACGAGACGCCGTGTGGCGTCCTGCAAGGCACGGAAGCGCAACGATCCATTGAATAGTCTACCCCAAGCCCTGCAGGCAATCGCGGGAAATTGCATGGCGCTGCGGCTCGTGGACCTGAGGCCTGGCCTGTGACCTACCAGCGACCGCCGCCGCCGGGCCCGCCGCGCGGCGCGCGGGGCGCGGGTTCGCGGGCCTCGTTGACGCGCAGCGCCCGGCCGTTCAACTCATGGCCGTTCAGCTTCGCGATCGCCGCCTGCGCGTCCGCGGCCGGCATGTCGACGAAGCCGAAGCCCCGGGACCGCCCGGTTTCGCGGTCGCTGATGACCTTGGCCGACTCGACCGAGCCGTGCTGCTCGAACAGGCTGCGCAGTTCGGCCTCGTCCGTGCTGAAGGGCAGGTTTCCTACGTATAGGGTTGTCATCAGAGGAATCGGTGAAGGCGCGGGAGTAAGGCGGATGATTGCCCGGGGAGGGGAATGCGTGACGCTCTAGATTCCGTCGTCTGCCCTTACCATGTCTCCGCCGGACGCACAAGTCGAACGGCATGGGCGCCAAATCTACTCAGCTGACGCCCCCGCCGCAACAACAATCGCTGACGCGGTGCAGCAACGCCGGGCGGCGGCGCGGCGGAGAACCAGGCCGCCCGGACTGCTCAGCGCGACGACAGATGGAGCCAGTGCTCGATCCTGCGCAGGTTCGTCCAGGCGTCTTCGCGGTCGTTCCAGCAGCGCATCCAGTCGAGCCGCGCCGGCTCGTCGCCGCGACTGCGAGCCAGCACTGCCAGTCGCTCGGCGAACGGCGGGAGCGGCGGACGGGGGTCGATCGTTTCCTCGAGCATTCCTTCTGTCCCCGGGGTCGGTAGGAAGCTCGATTGAACGCGAGCATGGTTACCGTCCGGTGAAGGACAGGTTAAGCGCCCGTGACTGCGCGGCAGGTCAGGCGCGCAGCGCTCCCCAGAGCGTCCACAGCCCGATCGCGATGAAACCGATGCCGGCGAAGATCGCCAGGTAGCGGGTGTTCACGTGCTGCGACAGCAGGTTTCCCGCCAGCACGCCCAGGGCCGTCGAGGTGACCAGCGCAGCAGAAGCCGCGATGAACACCCAGAGCGCGGCGTTCTGCCGGTTGGAGGCGAACAGGACCGTCGCGAGCTGGGTCTTGTCCCCGAGCTCGGCGAGGAACACGGTCCCGAAGATTGCGATCAGTGTCTTCAAGTCCACCGAAGTCTCCCGTCAAAGGTCCAGGTGCTCCCGACGCATGCGCGGCCGGTGTCGCCGGTCGCGGCTCGCGCGGGCGCCGGTCGCCTCGCGATTAGCCTCAACCTGGCTCGAGGTAGGTGTACCCGTTCAGCTCCGACTCGTAGAAGCGCTTCAGCGCCTGGCTCTCGGTCAGCGAGAGCCGGCCGTCGCGAACCGCCCGCTCGCAGTCCCGGGCGAGCCGCGGGTAGAGCTTCTCGACGTCGTAGCGCATGTAGCGCAGCACTTCCGCCGCCGTATCGCCCTTGACCGTCTCCTCGATCCACCAGCCGCCCTCGTCGTGCAGCTTGATGTGCACCACATGCGTGTCGCCGAACAGGTTGTGCAGGTCGCCCAGCGTCTCCTGGTAGGCGCCGACCAGGAAGGCAGCCAGCCAGTACGGTTCGTCCGGGCGCAACTCGTGCAGTTCCAGCGTGCGCTTGGTTTCCCGCAGGCTGACGAAGCGGTCGATCTTCCCGTCCGAGTCGCAGGTGATGTCCGCCAGCACCGCGTTGCGGACCGGGCGCTCGTCCAGCCGGTGAATGGGCATGATCGGAAACAGCTGGTCGATCGCCCAGGCGTCGGGCAGGGACTGGAACACCGACACGTTGCAGAAGTAGATGTCGCTCAGGATCGCCTCGAGGCCGCTCAGTTCTTCCGGCACCGTGCCCAGCCGGCGACAGTACGCACGGACCTTGGAGCAGGTCGCCCAGTAGAGCCGCTCCACCAGGCCGCGGGCCTCCAGGTCGAGGTAGCCGAGGTTGAACATCTGCAGTGCCTGCTCGCGCGCCTGCAGCGCGTCGTGATAGCACTCGACCAGGCGCCGTTCCGAGACGGAGTGATAGGCGTCGAGCAGGTCCAGCACCGGTTGCGGCGCGCCCGGCGCGGGCGCCGGGTCCCGCTCCAGCGTCTCGCCGACCTGGAACTTGTCGAGCCTCGATGATCCCAGGATGTTGAACACCAGCAGGCTGTGGTGCGCGGCGATCGCCCGTCCCGATTCGCTGACGATGACCGGGTGGTCGATGCCGCGGGCGTTGCAGACACTTGCGATCCGATAGACCACGTTGCTCGCGTACTCGGCGAGCGTGTAGTTCATCGACGAGGGATAGTTGGTGCGGCTGCCGTCGTAATCCACGCCCAGCCCGCCGCCGATGTCGATGTAGCGGACGCCGGTACCCATCAGCTTGAGCTCGGCATACACGTGCGCCAGCTCGTTGACGGCGTCCTTGACCCGGCGGATGTCCTGCAGCTGGCTGCCGGGGTGGCAGTGCACGAGCTCCAGGCAGTCCTCCATGCCGTGCTCTTTCAGGATCCGGACCAGTTCCAGGATCTCGGTGATGAACAGGCCGAACTTGGATTTCTCGCCGGCGGACTCCCGCCAGCGGCCGGCGCCCTCACTGGCCAGCTTGACGCGCACGCCGATTCGCGGCCGCACCTGGTAGTCGCGCGCGTGTCGCAGGATCAGCTGCAGCTCGCCGAAGTTCTCCACCACCGGGATGATGGTGCGGCCGAGCTTCGTGGCCAGGATCACGGCCTCGATGTAGGCGTCGTCCTTGAACCCGTTGCAGATGATCATCCGCTCGGGCTCGGCCTCCATCATCGCCATCACCGCCAGCAGCTCCGGCTTCGAGCCGACCTCCAGGCCGAAGCCGAACTCACGCCCGTAGCTGTAGATCTCCTCGACGACCAGGCGCTGCTGATTGACCTTGATCGGGAACACCGCGGCGTAGCGACCGCGATATTCGTTCTCGGCGATCGCGGCGGCGAAAGCCTCGTGCAGGCGCCGCAGGCGGTGGCGCAGGATGTCCGAGAAGCGCAGCACGACCGGAGCCGCGAGGTCCCGCGCCTCGAGTCCGCGGACGACCTCGTACAGGTCGATCTCGTGCTCCGTCGTCTGGTCCGGCCGAACCACGACGTGGCCTTCGGCATTGATGCCGAAGTAGCCGCCGCCCCAGGCCTGCACGGCGTAGAGCTCGAGCGAATCCTCGATCATCCAGGCGCCGCCCGGCGCTGCGCTGCGAACTGACTCCGTCACTGGACGCTGGCCCCGGTCCCGGCAGAAAAACGAGGCGCGAAAGATAACAGAAGCCTCCCGTAGCGGAAGCCTCGCCGGCGCCGCGCGTTCAGGGCTCCTCCCCGGTCGCGACCGGCCGGGCCGGGTCGCTGGACCACTGGCTCCAGGAGCCCGGATACAGTCTTGCGCCGCCGAGCCCTGCGTGCTCCATCGCGAGCAGCAGGTGGCAGGCCGAGACGCCGGAGCCGCACATCACGACCGTCCGGTCAGCCGCGATCCCCGCGAGGCCCGAGGCCAGCAACGCGCGCAGCTCGGCTGCCGGCAGCAGACGGCCGTCCCGGCCGACGCTGTCCGTATAGGGCTGATTGCGCGCTCCCGGCACGTGGCCCGCGACGCGGTCGATGGGTTCAGTCTCGCCCCGGTACCGCTGCGGGCCGCGAGCATCGAGCAGACGTGCGCCGGGGTCGGTCGCGACGGTCGCGACGTCCTCGATCGCCGCGGTCATGCCTGGACGCGGTCTCGCACGGAAACTACCGGGGTTGCGGCACGGCACTTCTCCGGTCAGCGGCAACCCGAGCTGACGCCAGCGCCCGAGTCCGCCGTTCAGCACCGCAACGTCGTCGTGCCCCAGCCAGCGCAGCATCCACCAGAGGCGGGCCGCATACATGCCGCTGGCGTCGTCATAAACGACGATCTCGGAATCCTCATCGACGCCCCAGGCGCGCAGCCGCGCCGCGAACGACCCGGGGTCCGGCAGCGGATGGCGCCCGCTGGAGGGCGTCGGCGGAGCGGAGAGGTCCCGGTTCAGGTCGGCATACGCGGCGCCCGGCAGGTGCGCCTCGCGGTAGCACTGTGAGCCGTGGTCCGGCCGAGCCAGGTCGAATCTGCAATCGAACACACGCAGCCGCGGCGAGTCGAGCCGCGGCGCGAGCGCCTCTGCCTCGATCAGCGTGCCTCGATCCATCCGTCCCGTCATGCGTGCAGTATCGTCCGGAATGAGCAGTCATTAGAATCCCCCGTGGGCCGTTCGTGAAGACGTCCGGCAGCCGGAGGACACTCGATGGCGCTCGAACTGTACTGGGGCAGCGGCAGTCCCTATGCCTGGCGCGTGCTGCTCGCGCTGGAATTCAAGCGGCTGCCCTACGCATCCCACCTGCTGCAGTTCTCCAAGCAGGAGCACAAGTCGCCGCAGATGCTGCGCATGAATCCGCGCGGCAGGGTTCCAGTGCTCCGGGACGGGGAGTTCGTCGTCTTCGAGTCGCTCGCCTGCCTGTACTACCTGGACCGCAAGTACCCGGAGCCGCCGATTTTCGGCCGCAGCCCCGAGGAAGGCGCCACGATCATGCGCGTGATAAGCGAGTACCAGGCCTACGTCGAAAGCCACCTGATGCGGGTGGTCTCGGCCGTGTTCTTCGAGAAGGTGGACCAGCAGGTCGACGAGTTCACCAAGGCGATCCACCTGCTCGCCGGCGAGGCGAGGACCATCGAGGGCCGGCTGGGCGACTCGGACTGGCTCGTCGGGGAGCAGGTCTCGGCCGCCGACATGGTGATGTTCCCCGGGATCATGCTGCTGCTGCGCGCGATGGAGAAGCGGGAGGCAGGCGAGCTGCGCTCGCGTTTCCTGCCGATGGAAACCACGTATCCGGGCATTGCGCGCTGGATTCGCAGGATGGAATCGCTGCCGGGCTATGATCGAACCTATCCGCCGCACTGGCGGGATGGCGCGCCCCGTGGCTGAGTGCGCAGTGGATCGCGCAAGTGACTGCAATGCGTTTCGCGGTACACTCGATGCGACTCTACTGACACCTCGCCTGCTGGTTCCTGAAAAATGAGCAACTATCCGGTACATGTCGCCTTTCCCGGGCGGCTGATCTTCGTCGGCTTCGGCAGCATCGGCCAGGGCGTACTGCCGCTGATCCTGCGGCACATCGCGATACCACGCGATCAGATCACGATCGTCACCGCGGACGAGCTCGGGCAGAAAGTCGCGGCCGAATACGGCATCCGCTTCATCCGGCACCCCCTCACCCGCGAGAACTTCAAGAACGTGCTCGACCCGCTGGTCGGTCGCGGCGACTTCCTGCTGAACCTCTCGGTCGACGTCTCGAGCCTCGCGCTGATCAAGTTCTGCTGGGAGAAAGGCGCGCTGTACCTGGACACCTGCATCGAGCCCTGGCCCGGCGGGTACACCGACCCGACGATTCCGCCTTCGCGGCGGACGAACTACGCGCTGCGCGAGGAGGCGCTCGCGCTGCGGGAATCCCAGAAACGGGCGCCGACTGCGGTCATCACGCACGGCGCGAACCCCGGTCTCGTCTCCCACTTCGTCAAGCAGGCACTGTTGAACCTGGCCGGGGACACGGGGGTCGAAAGCGGCGATCCGAATACCCGCGAGGAATGGGCGGCGCTGGCCCAGGAGCTCGGCGTGAAGACGATTCACATTGCCGAGCGGGACACGCAGGTCGCCTCCTGTGCCAAGGAGCCGGGCGAGTTCGTCAATACCTGGTCGGTGGACGGATTCGTGAGCGAGGGATGCCAGCCCGCGGAGCTGGGCTGGGGCTCCCACGAGAAGAACTGGCCTCGTGACGGCAAGAAGCACGACTTCGGCCGTGGCAGCGCGATCTACCTGATGCATCCGGGCGCGGGCACGCGTGTGCGAACCTGGACGCCGATGGCCGGACCGATCCTCGGCTTCCTGATCACTCACGGCGAGTCCATTTCGATTTCCGACTACCTCACCGTCAAGAAAGGTGATCGGCTCGCCTACCGCCCGACGGTGCACTATGCCTATCACCCCTGCGACGACGCCGTGCTCTCCGTGCACGAGTTCGCGGGTCGCGGCTGGGTGCTGCAGGAGCGCAAGCGCATCCTGATGGACGAGATCGTCAAGGGCGTGGACGAGCTCGGCGTGCTGCTGGCCGGCCACAAGAAGAATGCCTACTGGTATGGGTCGCAGCTCTCGGTGCAGGAGGCGCGGCAGCTGGTGCCGCACAACAACGCGACCTCGCTGCAGGTGACGGTGGCCGTGCTGGCGGGCATGGTCTGGGCGATGGAAAACCCGAACGCGGGCATCGTCGAACCGGAGGAGCTCGATTTCCGCCGCATGCTGGAGATCTGCAGGCCGTATCTCGGCCTGGTCGTGGGCGAGTACTCCGAGTGGCATCCGCTGGTGGACCGCGGACGGCTGTTCCCGGAGGACACCGACCAGACCGATCCCTGGCAGTTCAAGAACGTCCGCGTCGTCTGACGCGCGGCGGCCGGGCGAGCGCCGGCGCCCCCGGCCCGCGCGTGCTACAGGGCGTCCTCGGCGTCCGGCCCGTAGCGGATCCCGGTGATCAGAAAGCTGCGGCTGCCGCCCGGCACCTCGACCGTGACCTCGGCGTCCCGGTGCTTGCCCATCAGTTCTCGCGCCAGCGGCGAGTCCATGCTCACGTAGCGCCGGGCGGGGTCGATTTCGTCGGGCCCGACGATGCGCAGTTCGATCACGCCGCCTTCCTCGTCCTCGAGCCTGACCCAGGCGCCGAAGAACACGCGCGAGGTGTCGTCGGGCGGCCGGCTCACGACGACCATCCCCTCCAGTCGCTTGCGCAGGAAGCGAAGACGCCGGTCGATTTCACGCAGTTGCTTCTTGCCGTAGACGTACTCGGCGTTCTCCGACCGATCGCCCTGGGCCGCCGCCTCGGCCACGGCCCGTGTCACGGCCGGGCGCTCGATCCGCCACAGGTAGTCGAGTTCCTCGCGCAGCCTGCGCGCGCCCTCCGCGGTCACGTACTTGGAGCCCTGAGGCGCCGGTTTTCGGTATCGGGTCATGGTTCCTGGCCTCGATTCGGTCCCGCGCGGATTATGTGGTCCGGTTCACGGAAAGCCCGCCCTTGCCGTCGGTAACTTGCCGCACATGGCCGTCAAGTACTACGCGCATTTCCTGGTGGACGAGCCCGATCCCCGCGGCCTGCAGGAGTACCGCGGCGTCGTCGAACTGGACCAGCAGCCGCGTCTCGGCCGGGACCTGCGCGAGGCTGTCGCGATCATCGCCCGTAACTTCGGGCGCCGGTCCCGCGACGTCAAGGTGCTGCAGTGGGCCAGGCTCCACTGAGAGGCTGAACCGTTCATCCCCTAGCGGACTTTTTCCCTTCCCTTCGACCAAAGTCCGCTACCTCGGCCCCGGGCCCAAAACCCGGGGTCTTTTTTTTGCGACGCGCCGGGCCGGTCGTCGCCGACTTGCGACGCCGTCGCCGCGCGAGCACCATGCCGCCGGAGTCGCGCGTGTCATTCAAGGATCATTTCTCCCGCCAGGCGGCGGCCTACGGCCGGTTTCGCCCGCGCTACCCCGATCTGCTGATCGACCACGTTGCAGCGCTGGCCCCCGATCGCCGGCTGGCGATCGACTGCGCGGCGGGCAGCGGTCAGGCGGCCATCCCGCTGGCCGACCGGTTCGATGCCGTGCTGGCGCTGGACGCGAGCCTTTCGCAGCTCCGGCAGGCGCGTCCGCGACCTGCGATGTACCGGGTGGCGGCGCTCGCCGAGCGGCTGCCGGTAGCGGCCGCTTCGGCCTCACTGGTGGTCGTGGCCCAGGCGCTGCACTGGTTCGATTTCGAGCGTTTCCATCAGGAGTGCCGTCGCGTGCTGGTACCCGGCGGCGTGCTCGCGGTCTGGACCTATGAGACGTTTCGCATCGAGCCGGAGGTCGACCGGCGGGTGGGTCGGTTCTACTACGGAACGCTTGGGCCTTGCTGGCCCGCGGAACGCCGCCACGTCGAGGATGGCTACCGCAGCATCCCGTTTCCCTGGCGAGAGCTTCCCGCGCCGCAGTTCACCCTCGAGGAGGATTGGGGCCTCGATGAGTTCCTCGGTTACGTCTCGAGCTGGTCCGCGGTGCAGCGGTACCGGGACGCGAACGACGACGATCCGCTGGTCGCGCTGCGCGCGGCGCTCGAACCGCTGTGGCCGCCGGGAACGCAGAAGCGCGTCAGCTGGCCGATACAGCTGCGACTCGGACGGCGCTGAAGCATCTATAATTCGCGGCCCGTTCCCCGGGCCCCGCCGCTGCGGTGGCCGACCAGACCACGGAGTGTCCCGATGAACACCATGCGACACCTGCTCGCCGGCCTTGCTCTGCTGGCAGCATGCACGAGCGCTGCCGCGACGGACCAGCCCGTTGCCGTGCCGGCTGGCGAGGCCGGTCCTTCCGGCGTGATGCTCGACAATTTCGACCGCAGCATCAGGCCGCAGGACGACTTCTACCGCTACGTAAACGGCGGCTGGCTGGCACGGACCGAGATACCGGCCGACAAGTCCAACTTCGGCATGTTCCAGGTTCTGCAGGACGCGGTGGAGAAGAACCTCAAGGTCGTCGCAGAGTCTGCGGCGGCTGCCGACTCGCCCGCGCCGGGCAGCAGCGAGCAGCTGATCGGCGACTTCTATGCCAGCTTCATGGACGAGGCCCGCGCCGAGCGGGTCGGTGCCGCGCCGCTCGAGCAGCCGCTGCGGGAGATCGACGCGCTCGCCGACCGCAAGGCGCTGGTCGAGTACTTCGGACGCACCCAGCGGCACTTCGTTTCGGCGCCGCCTGGTGTTGCAGATTTCGGTGCGGCCGCGCCGCTGCGGCTCGCGGTCCTGCCGGACGCGAAGCAGCCGGACCGCTACGCGCTGTACCTGACCCAGTTCGGGCTGGGTCTGCCGGATCGCGACTACTACCTCGGCGACGAACCTCGCTACGCGGAGATCCGCCGGCAGTACCGGGACTACCTTGCCGACCTGCTGCGCATGGCCGGCCGCGACGGTGCCGCCGGATCCGCAGCGGCCGTGGTCGAGCTGGAAACCAGGCTCGCCGAGGCGCAGTGGAGCCAGGTCCAGCTGCGTGACGTGGAGAAATCCTACAACCCCTACGCCGTCGCGGACGCGGACCGCCTGATGCCCGGTTTCGACTGGCAGGCGTGGCTCGCGGCGGCCGGGTTGCCGGAGGTCGAGCGGCTGATCATCAGCCAGCCGAGCTACTTCGAGGCGCTGGCCGTCATGCTCGGGGAGATTCCGCTCGAGACCTGGAAGGACTACCTGCGCGTGCGTCGCATCGACGACTATGCGCCGCTGCTCTCACGCGAGTTCGTCGAGCGGCACTTCGCGTTCAACGAGGGGGTTCTGACCGGCGCGACCGAGCTGCGTCCGCGCTGGAAGCGCGCGCTGCAGCAGGTCGAGTTCGTCATGGGCGAGGTGCTCGGCCAGGCCTATGTCGAGCGTCACTTCCCGCCCGAGGCCAAGCGCCGGATGGACGAGCTGGTCGCGAACCTGATCCGCGCGTTCGGCTCCTCGATCGACGAGCTCGAGTGGATGGGCCGGGACACCCGCGCCGAGGCGCATCGCAAGCTCGCGGCCATCACGGTCAAGATCGGCTACCCCGACCAGTGGAAGCAATACCCCGGCCTCGCGGTGCGGCGCGACGATCTGGTCGGCAACGTGTTCAGGGCGCGCGAGGCCAATTATCGTCGCGAGGTCGCCAAGCTCGGCCGGCCGGTCGATCGCGGCGAGTGGTTCATGACGCCCCAGACAGTCAACGCCTACTACAATCCGCTGGCCAACGAGATCGTGTTCCCGGCGGCGATCCTGCAACCGCCGTTCTTCAACCTCCGCGCGGACGATGCGGTGAACTATGGCGGCATCGGCTCAGTGATCGGCCACGAGATCAGCCACGGGTTCGACGACCAGGGACGCAAGTTCGACGACGCCGGCGCGCTGCGCGACTGGTGGACGCCCGAGGACGACCGGCGTTTCCAGGCGCGCGCCGAGGAACTCGTGAAGCAGTATTCCGCGTTCAGCCCGCTGCCCGGGCTCAACGTGAACGGTGAGCTGACGCTGGGAGAGAACATCGGCGACCTGTCCGGCGTGGCCGTGGCGCACAAGGCGTACCGGATCTCGCTGGCGGGGGAGAGCGCACCGGAGATGGACGGCCTGAGCGGTGACCAGCGGTTCTTCATCGGGTGGGCCCAGGTATGGGCACGCAAGTACCGCGAGGACGAGCTGCGGCGCCGGCTGCTCACTGACCCGCACAGCCCCAGCGAATACCGGGTCAACGGCATCGTCCGCAACATGGCCGCGTTCCTGCAGGCCTTCGGCGTCGAGCAGGGTGATGGCCTGTACCTCCCGCCCGACCAGCGCGTCCGCGTCTGGTAGGCTGCCGGAGCGGGCCCGGATGCTGTTTTTCTACTGAATGTTCACGATAATGACGCTTCGCGTCCACGCTGCTACGGGAGTGTAGTGTCCAATGCGCACCTTCAGAGTCTTACTGATCGCCGCGGCGAGCCTGATGCTCTCCGCCTGTGGGTACAACACGCTGCAGGTCCAGGACGAGCAGGTGAAGTCCGCCTGGTCCGAGGTGCTCAACCAGTACCAGCGCCGCGCCGACCTGATTCCGAACCTGGTCGCCACCGTGCAGGGTTACGCGTCCCAGGAAAGGGAAGTGCTCACCGCCGTCACCGAGGCGCGTGCCAAGGCGTCGTCGATCCAGGTGAACGCGGATGATCCGGCATCGCTGGCCGCCTACCAGGCGGCCCAGGGCGAGCTGACCAGCGCGCTGAGCCGGCTGCTCGTGACCGTCGAGGCCTACCCGGACCTGAAGTCGGACCAGAACTTCCGCGATCTGCAGGCACAGCTCGAGGGCACCGAGAACCGGATCACGGTCGCCCGCAACCGCTACATCCAGGCGGTGCAGGACTTCAACGTGACCGTGCGCCAGTTCCCGACCAACCTGACCGCGATGCTGTTCGGCTACAAGGTGAAGCCGAATTTCAGCGTCGAGAACGAAGCGGCGATTTCCAGGCCGCCGGTCGTGGACTTCAACCAGCCGGCCACCGGCACGACCAGCAACTGACCGGGTGGCCGGCCGCAGGCTGATGCGGCCGGCCATCAGTCGATGATTGCAGGCCTTCCCAGTTGGCTGCGTTCTCCGGCGGCGGCGCTGCTCGCCGCCGGCGCGCTCGTGGGCGCTCCGGCCGCGGCCCAGCAGCTGGCCGCCGTGCCGCCGCTGCAGTCACCGGTCACCGACCTGACCGGCACGCTGTCGCCGGACCAGAAGGCTGCGCTGGAGGCGAAGCTGCGCGCGTTCGAGCGCAGCAAAGGCAGCCAGGTCGCCGTGCTGGTCGTGCCGACCACGCAGCCCGAGGCGATCGAGCAGTACGCGATCCGCGTTGCCGAAGCCTGGAAGCTCGGACGCGAGAACGTGGACGACGGCGCGATCCTGATCGTCGCGTTGAACGACCGCAAGCTGCGCATCGAGGTGGGCTACGGTCTCGAGGGCGCGATGCCGGACGCGATCGCCAACCGCATCATCGACGAGGACATCGTCCCGGAGTTCCGGCGCGGCGATTACTACGGCGGCATCGCCACCGGCGTGGACCGGATGCTGCGCGTGATCGAGGGCGAGCCCCTGCCGGAGCCGGAGCTGAGCCCGCCATCACGTGACGTGCCGGGGCTGTTCAGCCTGTTGCCGTTCCTGCTGATCTTCGCGCTGGTGGGCGGCTCGGTGCTGCGCCGGATCTTCGGTCGCGTCGGAGGTGCGCTGGCGACCGGCGGGCTGATCGGCTTCCTCACCTGGCTGATGATCGGCGTGCTCGGACTCGCAATCCTCGCCGGATTCCTTGCCTTCATTTTCTCTCTGGGAGGCGGCGGTCCGGGCGGCGGGCGCGGCAGTGGCTGGGCGAGCTCGCGGCACCGCAGTGGCTGGGGATACCCGGGCGGCTACGGCGGCTGGGGCGGAGGTGGTGGCGGCTTCGGCGGTGGCTGGAGTGGTGGCGGCGGCGGTTTCGGGGGCGGCGGCGCCTCCGGTGGATGGTGAGTGGCATGGACTGGTCACGCTGGTTCCGGCATCTGTTCGCCACCCGCCGTACGCTGCACCGGGCGTTTCCGCCCGCGACGCTCGATGCGATCGAGCGGGCGATCGTCGAATCCGAGCGCAGTCACGGCGCCGAGCTTCGCTTCGCCGTCGAGAATGCGCTCGAGCCGGGTGACATCCGGCGGGACATGGCGCCAAGGGAGCGTGCGCTGGAGGTGTTCGCCGGTCTCGGTGTCTGGGACACGGAGTCGAACAACGGCGTGCTGATCTACGTGCTGCTCGCCGACCACGACGTCGAGATCGTCGCGGATCGCGGCTACAACGGCCGCGTCTCCCTCGAGGACTGGCAGGCGGTGTGCGTGGAGATGGAGCGTCACTTTCGCGAGGGTCGCTTCGAGGAAGGCTCGATCGCCGGCGTCAACGGCGTAGGCGGGATCGTCACGCGGCATTTCCCGCTGCAGGAAGGCAGCAGAAGTCGGGACGAGCTGCCGAACCGCCCGACGCTGCTCTGAGAGCATGCCGGATCGGGCCGAGGAGGGTGGCGAATTGCAGCAGCAGGGCCGGATGAAGCAATGGTTCACTCTGCGCGCGCTGTGCCTGGCTGCGCTCGCATTCGCGGGCGGCTGCAGCACCTTCGTACGCGAGGAGCCCGCGCCGCCGCCGCCGCCCGAGCCCGAGGTGCATGCCCCGATCGCAACCCAGACATTCACGTTCGATCCCGAAACGACCGGCGTGGTCGGCGAGTTGCAGGTGACGGTGGCGCGCGAGGAGGACACGCTCGCCGACATCGCGCGGCGATTCAACCTGGGCTTCGACGAGTTGCTGCACGCGAATCCCGGCGTGGATCCCTGGCTGCCCGGCGGCGGAACTCCCATCGTGCTGCCGACGCAGTTCGTGCTGCCCGACGCGAAGCCGGAGGGCGTCGTGATCAACGTCGCGGCGCTGCGGCTGTTCTACTTTCCGAAAGCCGCTCCCGGCGAGCCACGGGTCGTCACGACCTACCCGATCGGCATCGGCAAGGTCGGCTGGGCGACGCCGCTCGGTCGCACGAAGATCGTCGCGAAGCGCAAGAACCCGGTCTGGACCCCGCCTGCCTCGGTGCGCAGGGAACACGCCGCGGCCGGCGACCCGCTGCCCGCGCGGGTGCCGGCCGGTCCGGACAATCCACTGGGCACGCGCGCGATGAACCTCGGCTGGCCCAGCTACCTGATTCATGGCACGAACAAGCCTGCCGGCGTCGGCATGCGTGCGAGCCACGGCTGCATCAGGCTCTATCCGGAGGACGTCGAGGCGCTCTACGATGAACTGCCCACCGGCACGCGGGTGACCGTCGTCAACCAGCCCCTGCTGTATCGCTGGCAGGACAATCGCCTGTACGTGCAGTCGTATCCGCCGTTCGAGGATCACGAGCACGACGCCGACCGGGCGAAGAGCGCGCTGCTCGAAGAACTCGAGGACGAGCGGACCCTGCAGCGGCTGGCGGACGCCGGCGGCGCGGTCGATCCGGTGCTGATCGAGCAGGTGATCGATGAGGGGCGCGGGGTGGCCGTTCCCGTCACCGTTGCGGGACAGACCTACGACGCGTTCCTCGCGTCGGCACGACGGGTGGAGAACGCCGTCCCGGTGGGCTCGAACCGGCACGGTCACGATGAACAGGACGCCGATGCAGGCGACCCGCTCGCCGGGACGACGGGACACTGAGCGCTGCCCGAAGCGAGCCGGTCCTCAGCCTCGAATCGCAAGCACTTGGGTTGGTGGGCGCCGGCAGCCACGATAAGTTGTGCTATCTTCGCTGCGGCCAGCTGGGGAGGCGGATTGCCGGGCAGCGCATACACGGGTGTTCACGCGGCAGTCGGGCCGGGCGCAGACACTGCCATCGCCCGGGTTTCCGGCGCCGTGACCGCCTTCGTCGGTCGCACGCTGCGCGGACCCGTCAACCGGCCGGTCAGGTTGAAGAGCTTCGCGGAATACCAGCAGGTGTTCGGCGGACTCTGGCAGCCGAGCCCGCTGTCCTATTCGGTCGAGCAGTTCTTCGACGGCGGAGGCCGGGAGGCGGTCGTCGTCCGGGTGGTGAACGGAGGCGCCAGGGCCACGATCGCGCTGCCGGCCGGCCGGGAACAACTCGTGCTGCAGGCTCTGAGCCCGGGCTCGCGGGAGGCGCTGCGCGCATCCGTCGACTACGACAACGTCGCCGCGCACGAGGAGGATTGCTTCAACCTGGTCGTGCAGCGGGTCCGGACGCGGGGCTCGGAGTTCATCGAGGACCAGGAGATCTTCCGCCGGGTCTCCATCCGGGGCGGAACCGCTCGCTGCGTCCGCAGCGCGCTGATGGAATCGACGCTGGTGCGGCTCGCGGGCGACCTGCCCGGCGCGCGCCCGAACCGGACGTTCCGGCCCGGTGCCCGGCACCCGATCGGCTACGTCGATTGCAACACCGACGGCAACGACGGCGCGCCGTTGACCGACTATGACCTGATCGGATCACCCGAGCGTCGCTCCGGCCTGTTTGCGCTGGGTGCGGCGGAAGACGTCGATTTCCTCTGCCTGCCGCCGCTCGAGCGTGACCGGGACGTGGGGGCGAGCGCGTTGCTGGTGGCCGCGCAGTTCTGCCGCGACAACCACCTGCTGCTGCTGGTCGACCCGCCGCAGGAATGGGATTCCTGCGGCGACGTGCTGACCGGCCTGCGGGAGCTCGCTTTCTACAGCGAACAGGCGGTGATGTGCTTCCCGCGGATCCAGGCCTACGACCGGCTTCGCGGCCGCTACGAGCGCTTCGCCAACTGCGGCGCCGTGGCCGCCGCGCTGTGTCGCATGGAGCAGCACAGATCGCTGTGGCAGGCCGGACCCGATGACGAGCTGTTGCTGCGACCGGGCACGCGGCCGGCGCGCGTGTTGAGCGAGGCGGAGCGCAGCCGGCTGATCGCCCACGGCGTCAACCCGATCCAGTCGTTGCGCTCGGCCAACCCGCGGCTGCCGGCACTGCGAACGCTTGCCGGCGGTTCGGGACGCGGCGCGGCCAGCGACCTGCTCGGCTGGCGGCGTCGCAGCCTGGCCGTCGTCAAGAGCATCGACCGCGGCACGCGCTGGGCCGCGCTGGAGGCGCACGACCCGTCGATCAGGCTGCGGCTGGTGCGGCAGGTCGAGGCGTTTCTGCGTCCGCTGGCTGCGGCGGGCCTGTTCGGGGACTCGCAGAACGAAGCGAGCAACCGGGTGATCTGCGACGAGCGGATCAACTCCCAGGAGGACGTCGCGGCTGCTCGCGTGAATCTGCTGGTGACGCTCTCCCCGCCGCGCGCGGGCGAGCAGCAGTCCTTCCTGATCACGCACTCGTCGGAGGGCAGCCGCATCCGCAGCGTGAAGACCCGCCTGCTGCCGCGCGGCACGCGGATGTCCGTCGGCGCGGTGACTGGCCGGCTGCAGGGCAAGCGGGTCGGGGAGCCGTTTCGTCGCGAGCGGGACCCGCGGCTCGCGGTGTCACCGCGGACGCCGGCCGGGGACGCCGAATCCGCCACCCCCTGGCGTGGCGATCTCGATCTGGTCGGCGGCTTCCACCGCGACTTCGGCGGTCGCCCCCAGTTCTACGATCGAGCCGTCCCGGCGCCGCAGCCGATTGAGTCCGGGGAACCCGTCCAGTCCGCCGGACAGCCCGAACGGCGCGATGCGACGATGGTTGGAGAGGATGGCCGCGGTCACCGGCGCGGTGAACTCGATGCGACGCAGCAGGCCGTCCCCGCCGCGATGCCTTCCGTCCCCACCTGACCCGGCCCGGAGCGAGAATTCCCTGACCAGGACCGGGAAGCGGCTCTCGAGGACCTCGGGATCCGTCAGCCGCGAGTTCGTCATGTGCGTCTGCACTCCGCTGGCTCCATCGTAGTCGGGTCCGGCGCCGGCGCCACCGGCGATCGTCTCGTAGTACTGGTGACGCTCGTTGCCGAAAGTGAAGTTGTTCATCGTGCCCTGCGAGGCCGCCTGCACGCCCAGCGCGCCGTAGAGCGCGTCGACGACACACTGGGAGGTCTCTACGTTGCCGGCTGCCACCGCGTGCGGCGGCGTCGGGTCGAGCAGCGAGCCCTCGGGGATCAGAATCCGCAGCGGTCGCAGGCATCCGGCGTTGAGCGGCAGCGGTTCCTCGATCAGCGTGCGGAAGACGTACAGCACCGCGGCCACGGTCACCGCCCGGGGGGCGTTGAAGTTGTTCCACTGCTGGGGCGAGGTCCCCGAGAAGTCGACCGAGGCGGTTCCCGACTGCCGGTCGATCGCGACGCTGACAGCGACGACCTGCCCGTTGTCGAGTTCGTAACGAAAGCTTCCGCCCTCGAGTCGGCGGAGCACGGCGCGCATGCACTGCTCGGCGTTGTCCTGCACGTGACCCATATAGGCGAGCAGCGCATCGCGTCCCTGCTCGCGGGCCGCGCGCGCCAGCTCCCGGATACCACGGGCGTTGGCTGCCAGCTGGGCCCGCAGGTCGGCGAGGTTCTGCTCCGGGTTGCGCGCCGGCCAGCGCGACGATCGCAGCAGCGTGAGCACCCCGGCTTCGTCCAGCACCCCGTCGCGCACGATCCGGGTCGGGGGCAGCAGCACGCCCTCCTCATCGATCGAGCGACTGTCGGGCGGCATCGAGCCGGGCGTGACCCCGCCGATGTCGGCATGGTGAGCCCGCGACGCGACGAAGAAATCGATGCCCGCCTCCGATTCGTCGAACACCGGGCTGACGACGGTGATGTCAGGCAGGTGCGTGCCGCCGTCGTACGGCGAGTTGACCAGGAACGCATCCCCGGGCCGGATGTCGGTGCCGTGCGCCGCGAGCACCGCGGTGACGCTGGCCCCCATCGATCCGAGGTGCACCGGCATGTGCGGGGCGTTCGCCACCAGGTTGGCGCCGTGGTCGAATATCGCGCAGGAGAAGTCGAGCCGCTCCTTGATGTTGACGGAGCTGGCTGTCTGCTGCAGCACGACGCCCATCTGTTCCGCGACGTGCATGAACAGGCCGTTCATGACCTCGAGCCGCATCGGGTCGACGCCGGCGCTGCCGCCGGCCGCGTCGTCGTACGGCGGGCTCGCTCTCGTCAGCTCGAGCATCCCGTCCGCGGCAGGCCGGGCCGTCCAGCCGCTCGCGATCAGACCGGTCGATCCGCCGCCCACCAGCAGCGACGGTCCTGCCATCGCGCCTCGCTGCGGCACCGAGTGCCGGTCCAGCACGGGCGCTTCCAGCCACTCGCCCGCCATCCACACGCGGGCGCGGCCACCTGCGGCGGCACCGTCCGGCTCCCGGGCCGGCACGGTCCCGCGGACGGGGTCCTGCTGCTCGACGGCCTCGACCGACGCCGAAGCCACGATCACCTCGCCACCCCGGTGATGGAAGCCGTAGAGGCTGCGATGACGAGACTCGAACTCGCCGAGCAGCGCATCGCGTTCGAGCCACGGAACCTCGATCGTCGTGTCCGACCCGGCGAACCGCAGCTGGACCTTCTGCTCGAGTGCGATGCCGGTTGCTGCGACGCCCTGCCGCAGCAGTTCGCCGCGCGCCTCCCCGGCGAGATCCTCGAGCGCGCCTGCTGCCGCCTCGAGACCGTCCGCCGCGAGTGCGCGCTCGATCCCTCGTCGAACCAGGTGTCGCCGGGTCGCGAGTCCGATGCCGAAAGCCGACAGTACGCCCGCGAGAGGATGCAGCAGCACTTCGCGAATGCCCAGCGCCGTCGCGACCTCGCAGGCGTGCTGCCCGGCGGCACCGCCGAAGGCGAGCAGCGTGAAGCGCGCCGGATCCTGGCCGCGGCGCAGCGCCAGCTCGCGTATCGCGTTCGACATGCGCGCCACGGCCACGCCGAGAAAGGCGGCCGCGAGCGACTCGGTCGTGAATTGCGGTCCGCCATCGAGCCGGATTTGCTCGGCGATCTCGTCGAGGCGGGCGCGGGAGGCGCCCGGGTCGAGCGGTTCGGCGCCCGTGGCGCCGAATACCCTGGGGAAGAACCCGGGCTGGATGCGGCCGAGCACCAGGTTGCAGTCGGTGATCGTGGCCGGACCGCCCCGGCGGTAGCAGGCGGGACCGGGATCCGCGCCCGCCGAATCGGGGCCGACCTGCAGGCGCCCACCCGAGAAATGCAGGATCGACCCACCGCCGGCCGCGATCGTGTGGATGTCCATCATCGGTGCCTGCAGGCGGATGCCGTCCATTTCGGAAGCGAAGCGACGCGGCAACTCGCCCGCGTAGATGCTCACGTCGGTTGACGTGCCCCCCATGTCCAGTCCGATCAGCAGGCGCGGCCGGTCCGCTGTGCCTGCAGCGGCAAGCCCGACGACGCCTCCGGCCGGCCCGGACAGCACGCCGCTCACGCCGCGGAAGCCGTCGACGTCCACGAGCCCGCCGTTGCTCTGCATGAAGCTCACGTCGGCCACGCCGAACCGGGTCCGGACCTCGCGGGCGAAGCGACCGATGTATCGTCGCAGCACCGGTGTCAGGTAGGCATCCGCGACGGCAGTATCCCCGCGCGCGATGAAACCGGGCAGCGGCACCGCGGCATGGGACGCCACGACTTCCTCGAAGCCGGCTTCCAGCGCCAGGGCCGCCGCGCGCTGCTCGTGCACCGGATGCGAGAAACCGTGCAGGAACACGATCGCGACCGACCGGAAGCCTTCCGCCCGGCGTCGAGCGAACTCGGCTCGCAACGGTCCGGCGTCCAGCGGCAGCAGTACGTTTCCGTGGGCGTCGATGCGTTCGTCGACCTCGACCACGCCGCGATAGAGCAGCTCGGGCAGCCGGATCCGGCGCGCGAAGATATCGGGCCGGTTCTGGTAGCCGATCCGCAGCGCATCGCGAAAGCCGCGGGTCGTCACCAGCAACGTCGCTTCGCCCTTGCGTTCGAGCAGCGCGTTGGTCGCGACCGTCGTGCCGAGCCGCACGGCCAGGACCGGCGCGCCGTCGCCGACGCGATCGAGCAGGACCTGCATCCCGCGCAGCGCCGGGTCCCCCGGGTGACCGGGATCCCGGGACAGGACCTTGTGGGTGTGCAGCGAGCCGTCGGGACCCCAGGCCACGATGTCGGTGAACGTGCCTCCCCGGTCTATCGCGAAACGCCAGCCGGCTGACCGTGGACCTGCGTGCATCGACGGACTCTCGCACGGAGCGGCGGGCAGCGGCAACGACCGGTACGACGCCTGCGGGGCGAGGCCGCCGGACGGAACCGGCCGGTCCGTCCTGCGTTGAGAACTGTTACCGGAAAGCCGCCTCGCCGGCGGCTATCATGCGTGCAAGTGGCGAAACGCGAGGGATGGGAATCGAAATGACCGATCGCTACGTCGTGTTCTCGCACGGCCGGGACAGCGAGCCCTGGGGCAGCAAGATCGCCGCGATGGCCGAGATCGCGCGCGAGGAAGGCTATACGGTCGAGTCGGTCGACTACCGGGGAATCGACGATCCGCACGCGCGCATGTCGCGGCTGCTGGCTTTCTGCAAGGACCTGCGCGGCTCGCTGGTGCTGGTCGGCTCGAGTCTCGGCGGATACGTGTCCGTCGCCGGTTCGTCGCTGCTGCAGGCGCGGGGGATGTTCCTGCTCGCACCGGCGCTGTACATGCCCGGGTACGAGACGTTCAGCCCCCGCCCGGCGAACTGCCCGACCACGATCGTGCACGGCTGGCGTGACGAGGTGATCCCGGTCGAGAACAGCTTCCGATTCGCCCGCGAGCAGAAGGCGACGCTGCACGTGCTGGACTCCGACCACAGGCTGCTCGACCAGATCCGCGCCATCAACCACTATTTCGCGTACTTCCTGTTCTCGATCGACGAACTCGGGAAATAGCCCGCGCGAGACGCCGAATCCCCGCCCGGCGATCGGTTAAGATCCGCCGGGGACTTCTGCGGGGATGCGCATGCGCAAGATCACTCGATTGACCACGACCGGCCTGGCGCTGGTCGTCCTCGCGGCCTGCGGCGCCCCGGTGCCCGAGGCCGCCGAGGACAAGGAGGCCGCGCGCGAGAAGGGCCGCGACACCGACGAGACCGTGTTCGACGACATGATCCAGACCCAGGACAGGGCCCGGGCGGTCGAGGACCTGACGCTGGGCCGCAAGGGCGAGCTCGACGCCGCGATCGAGCAGTCCGAAGGCAACCGGTCCGAGTAACGCGAACACGCCCGGCCCCGCCACCAGCGCAGCACGCCGATGCAGCGAATTCCCGAACCCGAGCTCATGGACGAGTTCGACCAGGCCCGAGCGTACGCGGCCGCGGATTTCTCCGAGCCGAACGAGCGCTTCGTGGAACTGTTCCTCGGCAGGTTCCCCGTGTTCGACCGCGGCACGATCCTCGACCTGGGCTGCGGACCCGGCGACATCGCACTGCGCCTCGCCGCGCGCCTGCCGGAGGTGCACGTGCATGGGCTCGACGGATCGCAGGCGATGCTCGATTGCGCCCGGGATCGCCTGGCGCTGAGCCCGGCGCTCGCGCCGCGGGTGCGGTTCCTGCGCGGACTGCTTCCGGGCTGCGAGGTACCGCTGCCGGCCTACGACGCCATCGTCAGCAACAGCCTGTTGCACCACCTGCACGACCCGCAGGTGCTGTGGCGCAGCATCCGCGCGATGGGCCGACCGGGCGCCGCGGTGCTGGTGATGGACCTGTTCCGGCCGCCGTCGCCGCAGGCCGCCCTGGACATCGTCGAGACCTACGCAGCCGGCGAGCCCGAGGTGCTGCGGCGCGATTTCCACAATTCGCTGCTGGCCGCCTTCGAGCCCGGTGAAGTCCTCGCCCAGCTCGGCGCCAGCGGCCTCGGTGATCTCGAGGTGAGGACGGTCTCCGACCGTCACCTGCTGGTCGTCGGGCACCTGCCGGGATGAGCGGCTACACGGCGCTCGAGCGGCTGCTGCTGCCGGTCGTCCGCCGCTTCGTCGCATTCTGGGTGCGTCCCTCGGTGCTGCCGGACGATGTGGCCGCGCGGCTCGAGCGCGGCCGGCCGATCGTCTATGCGCTGGAGAAGCGCAGCATCGTCGACATGGCGGTGCTGGAGTACGTCTGCCGCGAGCACGGGCTGCCCGCTCCGCTGCAGCCGCTCGGCTCCGGCGCCGGGCAGCAGATCTCCACGGTGTTCCTGGAGCGCCGTGCCGGCTTCCTCGGCCTGAGGGTCGATCGACGCCTGTCCGAGCCGCTGCGGCAGCTCGCACAGCAAGGGCTGGAGGACCCCGGCTTCGACGCGGACCTCGTGCCGGTCAGCCTGTTCTTCGGCCGCGCACCCGGGCGCGAGCGCTCCTGGTTCCGCCTGATGATCGCCGAGGACTGGGACATCGGCGGGCGGTTCCGCAAGCTGCTCTCGCTGCTGCTGAACGGCCGCAACCTGCTGATACTTTTCGGCGACGCGATAGAACTGCAGGCGTCGCTGCGCGAGGCGGGCGGAACGCAGCGCGCGACGCGCCGGCTGTGGCGCCAGCTCCGCACGCAGTTGCGCAACCAGCGGGCCGCGACGATCGGCCCGGACCTCTCGCATCGCCGCACGATCGTCGCCCAGGTGATGCGGACCAAGACCGTGCGCGACGCGGTGCGCCAGGAGATGAAGACGCGCGGGCTCAGCAGGCGGGAGGCGCTGAAGGTGGCGCGCTCCTACGCGTACGAGATCGCGGCGAATTACTCCCACCCGTTCATCGTGTTCATGTCCGGCCTGCTCGGGCGCCTCTGGAACCGGCTCTACGACGGCGTCGAGCTCGCCAACTTCTCGAGCCTCGAGTCCGTGGACGAGGGCAGCGAGATCATCTACGTGCCCTGCCACCGCAGCCACATGGACTACCTGCTGCTGTCCTACGTGGTCTACCACAAGGGCTTCGCGGTGCCCCACATCGCCGCGGGCATCAACCTGAACATGCCCGTGATCGGCTCGTTCCTGCGGCGCGGCGGGGCCTTCTTCCTGAGGCGGAGCTTCGCCGGCAACGACCTGTACACGGCGGTCTTCATGAAGTACCTCGGGCTGATGATGGCCCGCGGGCACTCGCTCGAGTACTTCATCGAGGGCGGCCGCAGTCGCACCGGGCGCCTGCTGCAGCCCCGGACCGGGATGCTGTCAATGACGATCCGCAGTTATCTCTGGGAGCCGAGGCGGCCGCTGGTCTTCGTCCCGGTGTACTTCGGTTACGAGCGACTCGTCGAAGGGCGCACCTACATCGGCGAGCTGTCCGGGCGCCCGAAGGAGAAGGAGAGCGTGCTCGGAATGCTGCGCGCGCTGCCCGCGCTGCGCAGCCGTTTCGGCAAGGTGTACGTGAGCTTCGGCGAGCCGCTGCCGCTGGACCCGATGATCCGTGCGCACGCGCCGCAGTGGACGCGCGAGCCCTCGAGCTCGGACTCCCGCCCGGACTGGCTCAAGCCGCTCACCGACGAGCTGGCGACCGCGATCATGTCCCGGATCAACGCGGCCGCCTGCGTGACGCCGGTGAACCTGATCGGCCTCGCGCTGCTGGCCACGCCGCGACAGAGCATGGGCGAGGCGGACCTCTGCCGGCAGCTCGAGCTGTATGCATCGCTGCTGCGGCAGGCCCCGTATTCCCCGAGGGTCTGGGTGACCGGCAGCGACGGCGCATCGATGATCCGCTACGGCGAGTCGCTCGGCATCCTGAAGCGGCGCGGGCACGAGCTCGGCGAGATCGTGCACATGACCGAGGAAGAGTCGGTGCTGACGAGCTATTTCCGCAACAACGTCCTGCACCTGCTGCTGCTGCCCTCGCTGCTGGCCTGCGCGTTCCTGAACAACTCCGTGATCGGCAGGGGCGACCTGTACCGACTGGCGCGTCGCGTGTATCCGTACGTCGCGGACGAGTACTTCCTGCGCTGGACGGACGCGGAGCTGCCCGGCGTGGTCGACGAGCTGCTAGAGGACCTGCTGAACCACGGCCTGCTCACGGCCTCGGAGGACCGCTCCGAATGGCGGCGACCGCCGGCGGAGTCGAGCGAGGCGGTGCAGCTTTCGCTGCTGGCCCGCGCGACCGTCTCGATCCTCGAGCGCTACTACATCACCGTCGCACTGCTGCTGCGCGAAGGCAGCGGCCGGATCACCCGCGAAGCGCTGGTGCGCCAGTGCCAGCTGACGGCCCAGCGCATGGCGCTGCTGTACGAGCTGCAGTCGCCGGAGTTCTTCGACCGCGCCCTGTTCGACCGCTTCGTCGCGGCGCTGACCGAGAACGGCGTGCTCTCGCAGACGCCCGAGGGCCGGCTCGCCTTCGAGCCGGAGACACTGGACGGAATCGTCGCCGATGCGCAGCTGGTGCTCGCCGAGCAGATCCGCAACAGCATCCTGCAGGTGGTGCACCGCTGAGACGCCGCTGACGTCGGCGCACGCGCCGGCTGCGACGTCCGGCCTCCGGGCCCTGGCATCCGCGGCCGGGCCGTCGCGCGACATGGATGTCGCGCGCGGAGCCCACAGGGACGTGCTCGTGGCGTCCCGGCGGTGGATGCCAGGGCCCGGAGGCCCGTCGTCGCCATCGACCGAGCCGGTCAGCTACGCGGCCGGCGCCGTGCGCTCAGTCGTCGCCGCGCACCCGGCCGCGCATTTGCTTGACCCGGGCGTCGCGCTTCTTGCCGGCGAGTCGCCGCTCCTTCGACGCGCGCGTCGGCCGCGTCGGACGCCGGGGCCGGGGTTCCTCGAGGGCACGGTGGATCATCGCGACCAGCCGCCCGGTCGCATCCTCGCGGTTGCGTTCGAGCGAGCGAAACCGCTGGGCGTCGATGACGATCACGCCTTCGCTGCTCATTCGCCGGCCGGCGATGCGCCCGAGGCGCTGCCGCGCTGCGTCCGGCAGCTCGGTCCAGGCGGCGGAGTCGAAGCGCAGCTCGGTCGCGTTCGAGACCTTGTTGACGTTCTGGCCGCCCGGGCCCGATGCCCGGACCTGGCGGAACTCGAGCAGCTCGTCGGGGATCGCGAGCGTAGGCGTGACCCGGATCGGCATCGGCTGAGCTCCGTGGCGGGCCGTCCGCTGCGACTCAGTCGTCGCGGGCCGGCGACGGGTCCTCGGGCCGCGCAGCCGCCATCTCCAGGCGCACCTCGCGCTGGGCGACCGGGATCGTGATGCCGTGCTCGCGGAAGCGGCGCCAGATCGCGCGGTTGACGTCCGAGCGCACGTTGTTCACGCCCTCGTGGGGGTCGGCGATCCAGAACCGAAGCTCCAGCTCGATGCCGTGATCACCGAAATGCATCAGTCGCGCGACCGGCGCCGGATCCTGGATGATGCGTCGATGACCTTCGGCCGCGCGCAGCAGCAGCGCCATCGCGAGCTCCGGGTCGTCGCGGTAACTGATTCGAACCGGCAGCTTCAGCCGCACGCGGGGATCCGTGTAGCTCCAGTTGATGACGGAATTGGTGATCAGGTTCTGGTTCGGCACCAGCGTCTCCACCCCGTCCCGGTCGCGCACGACGACGTAGCGGCCACGCAGCGCCTGCACCCAGCCGAAGCCCTCGGTGCTCGTGCCGGTCGTGCCGGTGAAGCTGATCACGTCGCCCGGCTTGATCGAGCGGTCCATCAGCAGCACGAAGCCGCTGACGAAGTTCGCAGCGATGCTCTGCAGTCCGAAACCCAGGCCGATGCCGATCGCGCCGGTCAGCACGTTCAAGGTGGTCAGGTCGAGCCCCGCGGCGTTGAGCCCGACCAGCACCGACAGCCCGATCAGGAACGCCTGGGTGAACTTCGCGAGGCCGATCCGCATGTTCGGCGCGAGACCCTCGAGCTTCAGCACCCGACGCTCGAGCCAGCGCGAGGCCCAGACCGCCGCGACGACGAACAGGCTCACCGTCACCAGCAGCTTCATGACCGACCACACCGAGATGCGCGTCTTGCCGGCCTGTATGCCGATGCCGTCCAGCGCCGCGACCACCGTGTCGCCCCAGCCCAGCAGGTGCAGCGCCAGGAAGCCCCAGATCACGAACGTGATCGGCGTGCCCCAGCCCTTGACGCGGGCGCGGCTGCCCAGCGACAGGCGCAGCAGGTAGACCCCGGCGCGGATCAGCATCAACAGTCCGGCGAGCTGCACCGCGACGTCGACGAACCCGGCCGGCACGCCCATCGCGTGCATCAGCCCGTCCGCCATCGCGACCAGCAGCAGCGCCAGCGCGTATGGCGCGATGATCGAGCCGCCCGCGCGCACGCGGCCCTGCATCGAGTCGGGAGCCGGGTCGTCGTTCAGGTACTGGCGGCGCAGCAGCCCGGCGATCCACCAGCCGAGGATCACCATCACGGCGACGATGGCCACCTGCGCGAGCGTCGCCGGCTGCAGGAGGCGTTCGGTCACCTCGCTGACGGCTTGGAGCTTATCCCGCATCGGGTCAGGCGTTGAGATCCGGTATCAACTGGCTTTCCAGCCGGGCGATCTGATCCTTGAGGAGCAGCTTGCGCTTCTTCAGGCGTCGCAGCTGGACCTGGTCCACGTAGAGGTCCAGCTGCAGCCGGTTTATCACGTCGTCGAGATCGCGGTGCTCGATGCGCAGCTGGCGCAGTCGCTCGACGTGCCGAAAGGTCTCGGTATCGACGTTGTCGTCAACTTCCGTCATGGCGGGAGGCATACGCATCGGCGCTGCAGGAACCGGGGCCCAAGCTTACTCCCTGTACGAGCCGGGAGGGTAGGCGAACTCACTGCAGCCCCACTGCGTCGACCTGCTGACCGGTCAGGACCACGAAGCCCTGCTGCCTCGTCACGCCGTCCGTCGTGTAGTCGAACACATAGGTGCGGCGCAGGATCAGCGACCCGCCGGCGAGCCGCACCGGTCGCAGCGCACGGAACGCGACGGTTCCGTCCAGCAGCCGGGCGCCGGTCCCCCGGCAGGCCTCTTCCGCAGCGAGGTTGGCCCGTTCGCGGGCCCCGAGGCTGTCGTGCCAGAACCATGCGGCCGCGAGCATGGCACCGAGCCAGGCGAGGATCGGCCATCCGGGTTCCATGCGCTAGAAGTACTGCCGCCAGTTGCGGGTCTTGTCGCCGAAGGCGATGAAGTGCGGGTTCAGCAGCGTGTCTCGCTCGTTGTACCGCAGCGGGGCGCCGTCCAGCGTCGTCACCGCGCCGCCGGCGACCTCGAGCACGGCCTGCGCGGCTGCCGTGTCCCATTCCGAGGTCGGGCCGAGGCGGGGGTAGAAATCCGCCGTCCCCTCGGCCACCAGGCAGAACTTCAACGCGCTGCCCATCGGGCGCATTTCGCAGGGTCCGATCCGCCCGAGCAGCGCGTCGAGCGAGTCGCCGCGGTGCGAACGGCTGCCGACGACCACTGGCGGCTTCGCCGCCGGCCGCACCGCGATCGGCTCCGGCGCGGATCCGTCGGCCTGGCGATAGGCCCCGTGTCCCTCGGCGGCGTAGTAGGTCAACCCGAGCGCCGGCGCCGAAACGACGCCGAGGACCGGCCGGTGCCTGCGGATCAGCGCGACGTTGACGGTGAACTCGCCGTTGCGGTTGATGAACTCCTTCGTGCCGTCGAGCGGGTCCACCAGCCAGAACTCGTCGAGTCCGCGACGCGCCTCGTACCGGTGCAGGTCGGCGGCCTCCTCGGAGAGCACCGGGATCGCCGGTTCCAGTCGCGACAGCCCATGCGCGAGAATCTCATGCGCCGCGCGGTCGGCCTCGGTCAGCGGAGACGCGTCGGCCTTGTACTCCACCTGCTGGGGTGACGCGTATATCCCGAGGATGGCGGTGGCGGCGTCGCGGACGAGTTCCAGCACCGCGGGGAGAAGTGCCGCCGGGTCGGCGTGAACGCGGGTAGTCAATGCGGGATCCTCGGCTGGCGGGGGAAGCGCCTATCATAGCCGCCCCGCCACGAATCCCGCCGCTGCGCCCCGTGCAAGCCCGTCTCGAATCGGCCACGCGCTTTCCGCCCGACTGGGCCCGGATCGAGACGGTCTGCCTGGACATGGACGGCACCGTGCTCGACCTGCGCTTCGACAACCTGTTCTGGCTCGAGGCGTTGCCGCGCGCCTGGGGTGCGTCGCGCGGGCTGACGCAGCGAGAGGCCTGGGCCGAGCTGAAGCCCCGCTTCGACGCGCTCCGCGGCACGCTCGAGTGGTATTGCGTCGATCACTGGAGCGAGGAACTGGGTTTCGACGTCGCCGGGCTGAAGCGCCGGATGAGCGGTCATGTTCGCTACCTCCCCGGGGCGGTCGGGTTCCTGCACGCGGTCCGTGCCACCGGCCGGCGACTGCTGCTGACGACCAATGCGCACCCGGTCAGCCTCGACATCAAGAACCGCCGGACCGCGCTCGCCGATCACTTCGATGAACTCGTGTCCTCGCACGGCTACGGTGCGCCGAAGGAATCGCCGCTCTTCTGGCAGAGGCTGCGGGACTGGCACCACGTGGACCTGGAAAAGGCGCTGTTCGTGGACGACAGCCCCGCCGTGCTGCGCGCCGCCCGGGAGGCCGGAATCGCCTGGCTGTACCAGCTGACCTGGCCGGACTCTACGCGCCCGCCGGTCCGTCCCGCGGCGGAGTTCCGCGGCGTTCGCTCGCTGTCGGAACTCGCACCCTGAAGCCGGCGTTCAGCTCTCCGCCGGCGGCGGCGTCTGCCCGGGCGAACCCTTCGCGCCGGCCGGCTTGCGCCGGCGTCGGCGTCGCTTGGCTGGCGCCGGGGATGGGGTTTCCTCGGTTCCGCCGCCCGGTTCGGCCTTGTGCGGCTCCGCGGCCGCCGGTCCCGACGAGCGGGTCGAGGGCTGCGGGCCCGGCCGCGAGGAGCTTCGCCGCGGCCCACGGTCGCGGCCCCGCGCGGCACCGCGCTCGCCGCCGTGCCGGTCGCGGCGGCCACCCGGGCCACCGCGGGCCGGACCCCTGCGTTCCCGGGGCGGGACCGTGATCTCGGCGAGCAGTTCCTCGGTGACCGGCGCCACCGGGATCTTCTGTGCGATGTAGTCCTCGATGTCCGGCAGCGAAGCCACGTAGTCCTCGCAACCGAGGCTGATCGCTTCACCTTCGGCGCCGGCTCGCGCGGTGCGGCCGATCCGGTGGACGTAGTCCTCGGGGTCCTGCGGCAGGTCGTAGTTGAAGACGTGGCTGACGTCCGGAATGTGCAGTCCGCGCGAGGCCACGTCGGTGCCGATCAGGATCGCGAGCTCGCCGCGGTGAAAGTCCTGCAGCATGCGCAATCGCTTGCGCTGCGGCACGTCGCCGGAAATCGCCTCGGCGTTGAACCCGTTGGCACGCAGCAGGTTCGCCAGGTGGTCCGCCGCCGTGCGCCGGTTGACGAAGACCATGGTCCGCGTCGGGTCCATCGAGCGCAGCAGGCCCACCAGCAGGCGCGGCTTCTCTTCCATCGAGGGGAAGTACATGACCTGCCGGACGCGGTCGACGGTCAGCTTCTCGGGTTCGATCTGCACCAGTTCCGGGTCGTTCATGTGCTCGAAGGCGAGTTCGAGCACGCGCTGGGAGAGCGTCGCGGAGAAGAGCATGTTCAGGCGCTCGCCCGGCGCCGGCAGCCGCCGCAGGATGTAGCGGATGTCGCTGATGAAGCCGAGGTCGAACATCCTGTCCGCCTCGTCCAGCACCAGTACCTGCACCGAGTTCAGGTCGATTACGCGCTGCTTGTAGAAGTCGATCAGCCGGCCCGGCGTGCCCATCAGCACGTCCACGCCGCGCTCGAGTTCGCGCCGCTGCTTCTCGTAGTCCACTCCGCCGAACGCCAGCCCGAGGCTCAGGCCCGTGTACTGGCCGAGGATCTCCGCGTCATGATGGATCTGCACGGCCAGCTCGCGGGTCGGCGCGATGATCAGCGCGCGGGGGGCGTTGGTCCGTCGCGTCGGCGGTACCTCGCGCCGCAGCAGGGCTGCGTACAGCGCGATCAGGAATGCCGCGGTCTTGCCCGTCCCGGTCTGGGCCTGTCCGGCGATGTCGAACCCCGCCAGGGCCTTGGGCAGCGTCTGGGCCTGGATCGGGGTGCAGCGCTCGAACCCGGCGTCGGCGATGCCGCGCGACAGGGCCTCGGGCAGGTGCAGGTTGGTGAAGGAGACTTCTGTGAGGTGGGTTTCAGACATCAGTTGGGTAGCCGCAGTCGGCGGTCTTGCAAATTGCTCCAAAGCGGGTTGAAATACACGCCTGACCGCGGATCAATCCGCTCCCGCCAGAAGTGAACGCCGTCCCGTCGGGTACCGAAGCCCGACTTTCCGAGCCGGCGCACCGGGATTCCAGAATTCAGGGTACTTATCAGCAATCCAAGTAGTTTGCCTCAGTCGGAACGCGCCGTCACTCGATATCCCGCGCCGTTTCCCCATCAACCCATCCCCGACGACACCCGATACCCAAACACTCTAGACGCCAGCGGAGGTAGTCTCTGGTGAGCCAGCAGATCGTTCATGTCACCGATTCGAGCTTCGAGCAGGACGTGCTCAAGTCCGAGCAGCCCGTGCTGCTCGATTTCTGGGCCGAATGGTGCGGCCCGTGCAAGATGATCGCCCCGATTCTCGACGAGGTCGCCGCCGAGTACGCCGGCCGGCTGGTCGTCGCCAAGATGAACGTGGACGAGAATCCGCGCACGCCGATGCAGTTCAACGTCAGGGGAATCCCGACGCTGATCCTGTTCAAGAACGGTCAGGCCGAGGGTCAGAAGATCGGCGCGGTCCGCAAGGCCGACGTAGCCGCCTTTCTCGACAGCAAGCTGTGAGAGGCCCCCCCGTGAGAGGCTACCTCGGCAACCAGGGACGAGGCAGGTCCGGCAAGCGAGGACGCGGCGGCGGTGGCGGCCAGGACGGCAACCGCGGGCCGCGCCAGGACGAGCTGCCCCAGGACGACTTCCATGACGGCGAGGACCTCGACGTCATCAGTCCGGCCGAGCTCGAGGCCAGCCGCCGCTCGATGAACCTGAGCGAGCTGAAGCACAAGCCGATCCCGGAGCTGCTGAAGCTCGCGCAGCAGATGGGCCTGGAGAACCTCGCGCGCTCGCGCAAGCAGGACATCATCTTCGCGATCCTGAAGGCCCACGCCCGCAACGGCGAGGACATCTACGGGGACGGCGTCCTCGAGATCCTGCAGGACGGCTTCGGGTTCCTGCGTTCTCCGGAAGGTTCCTACCTCGCGGGCCCGGACGACATCTACATCAGCCCGAGCCAGATCCGCCGGTTCAACCTGCGCACCGGCGACACGATCTCCGGCCTGATCCGGCCGCCGAAGGACGGCGAGCGCTATTTCGCGCTGCTGAAGGTCGGGCAGATCAATTTCGACTCGCCGGAGAACGCGCGCAGCAAGGTGCTGTTCGAGAACCTCACGCCGCTGCACCCGACCAAGCGTTTCCGGCTGGAGCGCGGCACCGGCAGCACCGAGGACCTGACCGCGAGGATGATCGACCTGGTCGCGCCGCTCGGCAAGGGCCAGCGCGGCCTGATCGTCTCGCCGCCCAAGGCCGGCAAGACGATGCTGCTGCAGAACATCGCGAACTCGATCACGGCCAACCACCCCGAGGTCTACCTGATCGTGCTGCTGATCGACGAGCGGCCCGAGGAGGTCACCGAGATGTCGCGCACCGTGCGCGGCGAGGTCGTCTCCTCGACCTTCGACGAGCCGGCCAGCCGCCACGTGCAGGTCGCCGAGATGGTGATCGAGAAGGCCAAGCGCCTCGTCGAGCACAAGAAGGACGTCGTGATCCTGCTCGACTCCATCACCCGGCTCGCGCGCGCCTACAACACGGTCGTGCCGAGTTCGGGCAAGGTGCTGACGGGCGGCGTGGACGCGAACGCGCTGCAGCGCCCGAAGCGCTTCTTCGGCGCGGCGCGCAACATCGAGGAAGGCGGCAGCCTGACGATCCTCGCCACCGCGCTGATCGATACCGGCTCGCGCATGGACGACGTGATCTACGAGGAGTTCAAGGGCACCGGCAACAGCGAAATCCACCTCGACCGGCGCATCGCCGAGAAGCGCGTGTTCCCGGCGCTGAACATCAACCGTTCCGGCACCCGCCGCGAGGAGCTGATCACCTCGCCCGACGAGCTGCAGAAGATCTGGATCCTGCGCAAGCTGCTGCACCCGATGGATGAGCTGGCCGCTGCTGAGTTCCTGATCGACAAGATGCGCGATACGAAGACGAACGCCGAGTTCTTCGACTCGATGAAGCGCTAGGGCAGGCCACGGGGTCCGGCAGCGCGGGCCCCGGTGAGCGGGGACCGGTCGTCCGCCCGGTTCGAGATGCAGCCAGGAAACCTGAAAGGCATCCTCGCGATGACGCTGGCCGTGGCCGCGTTCTCGGCCATGGATGCGCAGCTCAAGCTGCTCGCGGCCCACTATCCGCCGATGCAGGTGAGCTTCCTGCGCGGCGCGACCTCGCTGCCGTTCATACTGCTGCCGGTGCTGCTGCGGGGCCGGCTCGCGCGGCTGCGCCCGGTCAACCTGCCGCTGCACGCGCTGCGCGGCGTGCTCGCCGTGCTGATGCTGACGAGCTTCGTCTATGCGGTGCGCGAGTCCTCGCTCGCGGTCACCTACTCGATATTCATGTTCGCCCCGCTGCTGATCGTGGCGCTGTCGATTCCGTTCCTCGGCGAACGCGTCAGCCGGGCGCAGTGGGTCGCGATCGCGGTGGGCCTCGCCGGCGTGCTGCTGATGCTGCGGCCGAGGGGCGGGCAGTGGGTGTCTGCCGCGTCGCTGGCCGCGGTCGTGGCGATGTGCTGCTACGCCCTCGCCGCGGTGAGCCTGCGGCTGCTGGCGCGCACGGACACGACCGAGAGCATGGTGTTCTCGTTCACGGCCGCGCTCGCGGTCGGCGCCGGGCTGCTGGCATTGCCGGCCTGGCAGGACCTGCGCCTCGAGCACGGCTGGCTGCTGCTCGGCATCGGCCTGACCGGCACGCTCGGGCAGCAACTGATCACCGAGGCCTTCCGCGCGGCACCGGCCTCGGTCGTGGCGCCGTTCGAGTACACGGCGCTGATCTGGGGCGTCGCGCTGGACCTCGCGATCTGGAACGTGCTGCCGGACGGGGTGACGGTGCTCGGTGGCGCGATCGTGACCAGCGCGGGACTGTACCTGCTGGCCCGCGAGCGCCGTGCCACGTCGGCCTGAGCCGTCGCTGCGCGGTCCCCGGCCCGCGCTGGGGCAGGTTATGCTAGCGGCCGGATCCGGACGGGAAGACTCGAGTGGCTGACATGAGGACCCTGGTGCTGCTGCTGGTCGCCGCCGTCACGGGCTGCTCCTCGACGGCGCCGGTGCTGCGCTACAACGGCGTCGGCGCGGTGGCGTTCGGTGGATCGCTCGCGGAGACCGAGGTGCTGCTCGGCGAGAGCGTCGCGGGCCGGATCACCGACACCGCGTGCCAGTTCGTCGAGTTCGACGCGCTGCCCGGCCTGCGCTTCATGGTCGAGGACGGCGTGATCACCCGGGCTGATACGAGCCCCGGTGTGCGTACCGAACTCGGCGTGCAGATCGGCGATACGATGGACTCGGTCGTACGGCTCTATCCGGACGTGTTGATCCGCAACAACGAGAACATCTTCGACGGCGTCTACCTGCTCTTTCCGGCCGGGGACGGCCGGCACGCCATCATCATGGAGGCGGTGGGCAACAAGATCGTCGCGATCCGCGCCGGCGTCGAGCCCTCCGTCGGCTATGTGGACGGCTGCCGCTGAGACCGTGCGGCCGCGCCCTCGCGGGCCACTGCCCGGTAGCCGATGTCGCGCCTGAACTGCATGCCGTCCCAGCAGATCGCGCTCACCAGCGCGTAGGCCTGCTGCCGGGCCTCGCCGACCGTGCCGCCGAGCCCGACCGCACACAAGACCCGGCCGCCGTTCGTGACGACTGCGTCGCCGCGGCGGGCCGTGCCGGCGTGGAACACCTTGCCCGCGACGGACGTGACGTCCTCGAGCCCGTGGATCACGTCGCCCTTGCGAACGCTGTCCGGGTAGCCTGCTGCGGCGAGCACGACGCCCACGGCCGCCCGCGGGTCCCAGTCCACGCTGGCTTCGGCGAGGCGCCCGTCCAGCGCGGCGTCGCAGAGCTCGGTGAGGTCGGAGCGCATGCGCGCCAGGATGGGCTGGGTCTCGGGGTCGCCGAAACGGCAATTGAATTCGAGCACCTTCGGCTGACCGTCCGCTGAGATCATCAACCCGGCGTACAGGAAACCGACGTACGGAGCGTTCTCGTCCGCGAGCGCGCGCACGGTCGGCAGCATCACCTGCTGCATGATGCGCTCGTGAACCTGTGGGCTGACGACCGGTGCCGGGGAGTAGGCCCCCATGCCGCCGGTGTTCGGGCCGGCATCGCCGTCGAGCAGCCGCTTGTGGTCCTGCGAGGTCGCCAGCGGCAGCACGTGCTGGCCGTCGACCATCGCGATGAAGCTCGCCTCCTCGCCCTCGAGGAACTCCTCGACGACGACTCGCTCGCCGGCGGGACCGAAGCGGCCCTCGAACATCGCCTGCGCGGCCTCGATCGCCTCGTCGTGGCTCGCGCAGATGATCACGCCCTTGCCCGAGGCCAGGCCGTCGGCCTTGACGACCAGCGGCGTCGGCTGGCGCCGGACCCACTGCGGGTCGAAGTCCTGGCGCGTGAACGTCCCGTAGGCGGCGGTCGGGATGCCGTGCCTGGCCAGGAAGTCCTTGGTAAAGGACTTCGAGCCTTCCAGTTGCGAGGCGGCCCGGCTCGGTCCGAAGCAGCGCAGGCCCGCGGCGCTGAACTCGTCCGTGATCCCGAGCACGAGCGGCGCCTCCGGGCCGACGATCGTCAGGTCGATGCCGTGCTCGCTGGCGAAGCGCAGTAGCGCCGGAATGTCGTCGGACGCGACGTCGACGTTGGTACAGCGCGGCTCGGACGCCGTGCCGGCGTTGCCGGGCGCGACGAAGACCTCGGTCACGCGCCGTGAGCGGGCAACGCACCAGGCCAGCGCGTGCTCGCGGCCACCCGAGCCGATGATCAGGACCTTCATTTCGCTACCTCAGCGTTTCGACGACGCCGTTCAGGGCACCGTTCAGTGGCGGAAGTGCCGCATGCCGGTGAACACCATCGCGATGCCGTGCTCGTCGGCCGCTGCGATCACCTCGGCGTCGCGCTTGGACCCGCCGGGTTGTATCACGGCGCCGATGCCGTGCTCGACCGCCGCGTCGAGCCCGTCGCGGAACGGGAAGAACGCGTCCGAGGCCATGACCGCGCCCCGGGTGTCGAGCCCGGCGTCGGCGGCCTTCATGGCCGCGATGCGGCTCGAGACGACCCGGCTCATCTGGCCCGCCCCGATGCCTACGGTCAGGCCGTCGCGGGCGAACACGATGGCGTTCGACTTGACGTACTTGCACACCTGCCAGGCGAACAGCAGGTCGGCGAACTCGGCGTCGGTCGGTCCCCGGCGCGTCACGACCTGGAGCTCGCCGCGCGCGACCATTCCGGCATCCCGCGTTTGTATCAGCAGGCCGCCGTTCACGCTGCGCAGCTCGAGTCGCGAGTTGCTCTGGGTGAGCCCGCCGGTCACCAGCAGCCGCAGGTTCTCCTTCTTCGCGCAGTCCTCCCGCGCCGTCGCGTCCACGCTCGGCGCGATGATGACTTCGACGAACTGCCGCTCGAGGATGGCCTGCGCCGTTTCGCCATCGAGCGGCCGGTTGAAGGCGATGATGCCACCGAAGGCCGAGGTGGGATCCGTGCGGAACGCGCGGTCGTACGCCTCGCGGGTCGTCGCCGCGACCGCCACGCCGCAGGGATTGGCGTGCTTGACGATCACGCAGGCGGGCTGCTCGAACTGCCGGACGCACTCGAGCGCCGTGTCTGCGTCGGCGAGATTGTTGTACGAGAGCTCCTTGCCCTGCAGCTGGGAGGCCGACCCGAGGCCCGCGCCCTGCACGTCGCTCGCGACGTAGAAAGCGGCCTTCTGGTGCGGATTCTCCCCGTAGCGCAGGTCCATGCGCTTGCGGAACTGCAGCGAAAGCAGCTCCGGAAACTCGCCCACCGAGGGACGCGCCGCCCGGTCCAGGTACGCGGCGACCGCGGCGTCGTACTGTGCCGTGTGGGCGTATGCCTTGGTCGCCAGTCGCAGTCGCATCTCGTCCGGGATGCCGCCGCCGCCACGGTCCATCTCGGCGGTCACGGTGCCGTAGTCGAGCGGATCCACTACGACCGCCACGCGGTCGTGGTTCTTCGCCGCGGCGCGGACCATGGCGGGTCCGCCGATGTCGATGTTCTCCACGGCCTCCTCGAAGCTGCAGCCGGGCCGGGCGATCGTCGCCGCGAACGGATACAGGTTGACGGCCACCAGGTCGATCGGCTCGATGCCGTGCTCCCGCATCACGTCTTCGTCGACGTCGCGGCGGCCGAGCAGGCCGCCGTGGATCGTCGGGTGCAGCGTCTTGACCCGCCCGTCCATGATTTCGGGGAAGCCCGTCACCGCGGACACGTCGGTCACTTCGATGCCGTCGGCGCGCAGCAGCGATGCCGTGCCGCCGGTCGACAGCAGCGCGACGCCGCGCTCACGCAGCGCCCGGGCGAATTCGAGCAGCCCTTCCTTGTTCGAAACGCTGAGCAGCGCGCGCCGGATCGGTGGATTCACGCTCGGTCCTCAGTCCGCGGAGATGCCGTATTCCTTGAGTTTCTTGCGCAGCGTGCCGCGATTGATGCCGAGAATGTCGGCGGCACGGCTCTGGTTTCCGTCGGTGTAGTCGAGGACCGCACGGAACAACGGTTCCTCGACCTCCCGCAGCACCAGTTCGTAGAGGTGCCCCGGGCGGTGCCCGTTCAGGCTCGTGAAGTAGTTCTCGAGCGCAGTCTCGGTCTGGCTCCTGAGCGTGATGTTCCGACCGGCCGCCGCGCCGGCGGACTTCTGCTCGCGGCGGCTCCTGCTCTTCTTGCGTAATGCCATCGAAAATATCCCCGGCCACTCGGGCCCCGCTGCGCGCTGCTGCTCAGGCGGCCTCCGCCGTCGAGGAGTGCGAAGCCTCGAGCGAGGCCCGCACCAGCGCAAGCTGCGTTTCGGGAGACGTCGCCTGCAGCGCTTCTGCAACGGAAGCCTGCGCCTCGGGTCGCCCCCGGAAGTACCAGTTCAAGTGCTTACGCGCGATTCTGACCCCCGCTTCCACGCCGTAGAAGACGTACAAATCGCGCAGATGCGCGAGGATCATATCACGCAGTTCCGCGTCGGACGGCGGGGCCGGGACCGGCTCGCCGGCGAGCACAGCCTGCACCTCGCGGAAGATCCACGGGCGTCCCTGCGCGGCGCGTCCGATCATCACGCCGTCGGCCCCGGTCAGCGCGAGCACGGCGACCGCCTTCTGCGCGGAATCGATGTCGCCGTTGGCGAAGACCGGGATGCGGATCGCGGCCTTGATCGCGCGGATCGTCTCGTACTCGGCCTGGCCGGTGAAGCGGCAGGCGCGGGTACGGCCGTGGACCGCGAGCGCGCTGATACCGCAGTCCTCGGCGATCCTGGCGATCGTGACTCCGTTGCGGCGATCCGTCGACCAGCCCGTGCGGATCTTCAGCGTGACCGGTACCTGCGCGGCCCGTACCGTCGCGGCAAGAATGTCCGCGACCAGTGACTCGTCGCGCAGCAGGGACGAGCCTGCGTCCTTGCGACAGACCTTCTTGGCCGGGCAGCCCATGTTGATGTCGATGATCTCGGCGCCCGCATCGACGTTGCGGCGTGCCGCCAGCGCGACGGTCTCGGCGTCGCCGCCGGCGATCTGCACGATCCGGGGCCCGGGCTCGCCGGAGTGGTCGCGACGGCGGCGCGACTCGTCGGTCTCCCAGAGCCGTGGGTCGGCGGAGATCATCTCGCCGGCAGCGAGCGCGGCTCCGTAGCGACGGCACAGCCTGCGGAAAGGCAGGTCTGCGACGCCGGCCATCGGGGCGAGCAGGACCCGGCCGTCCAGCCGGTAAGGGCCGATCGAGAGCATCGCTGCCTGACTCAGCCCGGGCCCTGGGCGCAGCGCAGCCGGGAGGCCGATTCGCGGACGCAGACGTCGAGCCTGTACCCCATCGCATCCGGGCCGGGATCGGCGATCAGCAGTTCCGCCTCGGTGACGGCTCCCGCATCGAGCAGTCGCGCGGCCTGCGCGGGGTCTTTCAGGTATTCCTCCGGCTCGAATGCTCGCGCCGCCACCGGCGCGCCGAAGCGGTTCTCCAGTTCCAGGCGCAGCAGCGGGTGGGGCTGCGCAAAGTCGGCCTGGTTGCGCAGGCTGGCGCGAACCCGCAGTTGTCCCGGCTCCGCGGGCTCCTGTGCGCGTCCCCACTGCAGCAGCTCGAACGCGCCGAGGTCCCACTGCGGCTCGAGCGGCCGTCCGATACGCTCGTACAGCGACCGCAACACCGGACCCGCCTGCGGATTGCGGGCCAGCTGCTGGCGATAGTGATGCACCAGCTGCGCCGAGAGCGCCAGCACCAGCAGCAGGCAGCCGACCGACCAGGCGAAGACTCGCAGCCGCGTGCGCGGGCTTTCGGCCGGGGCTTCAGCGGTAACTTCCTCGACCGCCGGCCCGTGCCGCCAGTCATCAGGCGCGGGCGGCGCAGGTTTCTCGCGCAGCGCCGGTTCCGGTGCGTCGATGACGGGCGACGGTGGCTCAACTGATGCCGATTCGGGCTCCGGTGCCTCGTCGTCCTGCTCGACCCGGATCGAGGGCGGAACCTCGTCCTGCGGCGGGAGGTCGTCGAGCGAAATGCGCTCACCCTCGAGCGTGATGTCCTCGATTCGCGCGGGTTCCTCGACGACGACCACCGGCGCGCCGTCGCCGGCCTCATCCGGGCCCGGCTCCTCGGCGGCGGGCGGCGCGGGTGCGAACTGTCGCTGCCAGTCCTGCGCGTCGATGAAGACCTTCTCGAGGTCCTCGGTCGTGAAGTGGAACTCGGCAGGGACCGGCTCGACCCGAGCCAGCGGCTCCTCGGCCGCCGCTGCTTCCCGGATGACGGCCGAGGCAGGCGGCTCGACCGGCGGGATGTCGTCGCTCAGCCGCTCGAGCGCATCGAATGCGCTGCCGCAACGGCCACAGCGAACGGTGCCGTGCGCTGCGCGCAACGCGGCCGCCGTGACGCGGAAGCGTGCCTGGCATTCGGGGCACTGGGAGTACATCGGTGGATTCTAATTCTCTTCAGCTGCTCCGGCGCGGTCCGCCGAGCAGGGCCCAGCCGTCGCGCACCTCGGCCGTGCCGATATCAAACCACGCCCGGTAAGCCGTTGCCACCGGCCCGGCCTGCTCGAGCAGCAGGCCGCTGAGGGCGATCTGCCCGCCGGGCCTGACCGCCTCGGCCAGTCGTGGCGCGAGCTCGATCAGCGGTGCGGCCAGGATGTTGGCGATCAGCACGTCGGCCCGGCAGTCGCCGAGCAGCGATTCGTCGCCGATGCGCAGCCTCGCGGACACGCGATTGCGCTCCGCGTTCTCGCGGGTGGCGATCAGGGCCTGGGGATCGATGTCGATCGCGATCGCCTGGTCGGCGCCGAGCTTCAGCGCCGCGATCGCCAGGATCCCGGAGCCGCAGCCATAGTCGACGACGGTCAGACCCGACAGGTCGCGCCGATCCAGCCACTCGAGGCACAGCGCGGTCGTCGCGTGAGTCCCGGTCCCGAAGGCGAGTCCGGGGTCGAGCTCGACCTGTATCCCGTCGGGATCGCCGGCCGGCTGGCCCCCGGGACAGACCCAGAGCCTGCGGCCGAAGCGCATCGGCCGGAAGTCGCGCAGCCACTCGCGTTCCCAGGGCCGGTCGCCGATCAGTTCGGTCTGCGGTTGCACCGCTGCACCCAGGCGCGCCGTGATCTGCCTGCCGAGCGCAGCCGGGTCCAGTGCGGCATCGAACAGTGCCTTGACCTTGACGGTCGGCCACAGCGGCGTCGCGCCGGGCGCAGGCTCGAGTACCGGATCGTCCGATGCGTCCTCGAGCGTCACGGCCGTGGCGCCGAGCTCGAACAGCGTATCTTCGAAGGGCCCCGGGTCCTGGCTGCCGATTTCCAGTGTCAGTTGCAGGAACGGCAACTACTTGAGCCCCAGGCGCCGCTCCAGGTAGTGGATGTCCGTGCCGCCCGCGCGGAACGCGGCATGCTGGAAGATCTCCTGGTGCAGCGGAACGTTGGTCTTGATGCCCTCGATCACGATCTCGCCGAGCGCGTTGCGCATCCGGGCGATCGCCGCATCGCGATCCTCGCCGTAGGCGACGAGCTTGGCGACCAGCGAGTCGTAGTACGGTGGCACGTTGTAGCCGGTGTACAGGTGGCTGTCGACACGGATGCCGGGGCCGCCGGGCGCGTGCCAGAGCTTGATCGGGCCGGGCGACGGCGTGAAGTTCTGCGGGTCCTCGGCGTTGATGCGGCACTCGATCGCGTGCCCGCGGATCTGCACCTCGTCCTGCGTCCATGGCAGGCGCTCGCCGGCCGCGATGCGCAGCTGCGCCTTGACCAGGTCGATGCCGGTGATCAGCTCGGTGACCGGGTGCTCCACCTGGATGCGCGTGTTCATCTCGATGAAGTGGAATTCCCCGTCCTCGTACAGGAACTCGAGCGTGCCCGCGCTGCGGTAGCCGATGTCCGCGCAGGCCGCCGCGACGCGTTCGCTCATGCCGCGACGCTGCTTCGCGGTGAGGCCCGGGGCCGGCGCCTCCTCGATCACCTTCTGGTGGCGTCGCTGCATCGAGCAGTCCCGCTCGCCGAGGCAGATGACGTTCCCGTAATGGTCGGCCAGCACCTGGAACTCGATGTGCCGCGGCTTCTCGAGGAACTTCTCCATGTAGACTTCGTCGTTGCCGAAGGCCGCCTGGGCCTCCGCCCGGGTCACGTTGACCGAGTGCAGCAGCGTCGCCTCGCTGTGCACCACGCGCATTCCGCGCCCGCCGCCGCCGCCGGTAGCCTTGATGATCACCGGGTAGCCGATCTCGCGGGCGATGCGGAAGAACTCGTCCGGCTCGGTGCCGAGCGGCCCGTCCGAGCCTGGCACGCAGGGCACGCCGGCGGCCTTCATCGCGCGGATCGCGGAGACCTTGTCGCCCATCAGCCGTATCGTCTCGGCACGCGGACCGATGAACGTGAAGCCGCTTTTCTCGACGCGCTCGGCGAAGTCCGCGTTCTCCGACAGGAAGCCGTAGCCGGGGTGGATCGCCACCGAATCGGTGACTTCGGCCGCGCTGATGATCGCCGGCATGTTCAGGTAGCTGTCGCGGGAGGCCGGCGGCCCGATGCAGACGCTCTCGTCCGCGAGCAGCACGTGCTTGAGGTTGCGATCCGCGGTGGAATGCGCGGCTACCGTCTTGATGCCGAGTTCGCGGCAGGCCCGCAGGATCCTGAGCGCAATCTCGCCGCGGTTCGCGATGACGACCTTGTCCAGCATCGAGGCGGGCCCGCCCTGGCCTACTCGATCACGAACAGCGGTTGCCCGAACTCGACCGGGTCGCCGTTCTTGACCAGCACGGCGACGACCTTGCCGGCCTTGTCCGACTCGATCTGGTTCATCATCTTCATCGCCTCGATGATGCAGAGCACGTCGCCCGCCTTGACTTCGCTGCCGACCTCGACGAACGCGTCCGCGCCGGGCGCCGGGGCCGCGTAGAACGTGCCGACCATCGGTGCCGTGACGACCTTGTCCGAGGCATGGCCGAGTCCCGTGGCCGTCGGAGCCTGCATCGCCGAAGCCGCCGCGTGCTCCGGCGCCGCTGGCCCGGTGATCGCTACCTCGTGCCTCGCGGCCGGTGCGGCGACCTGCGCGACGCCGGACGGATGCCGGCTGATCCGGACCGATTCCTCGCCCTCCTTGATCTCGATCTCGGAGACGCCCGATTCCTCGAGCAACTCGATCAGTTTCTTGACCTTGCGGATGTCCATCTGTGGAACCCCCGAAATTCTTGTCCGCTCAGCCGGACCGGGCGACGCCGGCGGCCAGGTGGTGCGCGGCTGCGCGCACTGCGAGTTCGTAGCCCACGGCCCCGAGCCCCGTGATCGTCCCGACGGCGATGTCGGAGAAATACGAGTGCTGCCGGAAGGGCTCCCGGGCATGGATGTTGCTGAGATGCACCTCGATGAAGGGCGTCTTCACCGCCAGCAGCGCATCGCGCAGCGCGACGCTGGTGTGCGTGAATCCGGCAGGGTTCAGGATCATGAAGGTCACGTGCCCGGCCGGCGCCTGGTGGACGCGGGATATCAGCTCCGATTCGGAGTTGCTCTGGAACGCGGTCAGCCTGTGGCCTGCCTCGGCCGCGAGCTTCGTGACGCGCTCGTTGATCTGCTCCAGCGTCACGCTCCCATAGACGCCGGGTTCCCTGAGCCCGAGCAGATTCAGGTTAGGCCCGTTCAACAACAGGATGTGCGACATCGTAGGTGGATAACCCGGAAGATGCCGGCCAGTTTAACGCCAATCCCTGCCAGATTGCGACAGATCGCGAGACTCAGTCCAGATGGCGAGCCGGCTCAGTTCGAATCGTGCGGGAGCGCGGCGAGACCGGTCTCGATGTCGGCGCGGGCCTGCTGCGGAGTAAGGCGCCCGGCATCCACGGCTTCGACCGCGGCGAGGATCACCTCGGCCTCGGCCGGCTCGAGTTCCCCGAGGTGCGCGGCGACGACCCGGTGCGAGCGGTCGGTGAACACGGTGAACGGGAAGCCGATCGCATCGAGACCAAAGGCGGCCGCTGCGTCGAGCGCGTCCTGCTCGCCGATCAGCAGCGGGTACTCGATCGACATCTCCTCTGCGTAGGCCAGCACCTTGTCGCGGAAGTCCACGGCGATCCCGATCACCTGGAATCCGTCCTCGCCGCGTTCGCGCTGGATCTGCTGCAGCAGCGGGATCTCGCGGCGGCAGGGCGCGCACCAGGTCGCCCAGAAATTGACGATCAGCGCCCGGTCCGGCCAGTCCGACAATGAACGCAACTCGCCGTCGCGGTCGGCGAGCGTGACCACGGGAAGGGCGTCGACCAGCGTCGGAGCTGCGGTTCCCGCGTCCACCGGCGCCGACCCCTCGGTCTGCGGCGAGCGCTGCTGATAGAGCTGGTAGCCGAGCCCGGCGGCGAGCCCCGCGACCGCGATCAAAGCGGGCCAGCGCAGGTTCATGCCGACTCTCCGGCGAGCGCCTCGGCCGCGTGCCGGCGGAACTCCTCCGCCGGCTCGAATCCCACCAGCCGGAACTCGCGCCGCTCCTCGCCGTCGGGTCCGAAGAAGACGATCGTCGGGGGACCGAGGATCCCGAAGTGCTGCAGCAGCGCCTGGTCCTCGGCGTCGTTGGCGGTCACGTCCGCCTGCAGCAGCACGGCCCGGTCGAGTTCCGCCTGGACACCCGGATCGGTGAACGTGTAGCGCTCCATCTCCTTGCACGACACGCACCAGTCTGCGTAGAAATCGAGCATCACCGGGCGCCCTGAACGCTTCGCGGCATCGAGTTCCTGCTCGAGGTCGCTCACGGTCTTGATGCGCCGGAACTCCAGATGTGCGTCCGCAGGCTGCGAGGCTCCGTGGCCGACGAGTCCTGCCAGCGGCTGCAGCGGGTCGCTGCGGCCGGCGAGCGCGCCGATCAGCATCAGCACGCCGTAAACCAGCACCAGTGCGCCGATCCCGCGCCGCACCGCATCGACGGCGCGGCGTTCACCCTGGCCGCTCATCGTCATCAGTACGTAGCCGGTCACGAACGCGAGGCTGGACCAGAGCGCGAGCGTGACCGGCCCGGGCAGGATCCGGCCCAGCATCCAGATCGCGACGCCGAGCAGCATGACCCCGAACGCCGCCTTGACCGCGTCCATCCACGGGCCGGCCTTGGGCAGCAGGCGCCCCGCGGATGCGCCGACCAGCAGCAGCGGCGCGCCCATGCCGAGGCTGAGCGAGAACAGCGCCGCGCCGCCGCGCAGCACGTCGCCGGACTGCCCTATCACCGCCAGCGCAGCGACCAGCGGCGGGGCCACGCAGGCGGTGACGATCAGCGAGGAGAGGGCGCCCATGATCGCCGTGCCGAGCAGGCTGCCCTGCTTCTGCCGGCTCGACAATTCGTTGAGACGCGCCTGCAGCGCCGGAGGAACCTGCAGGTTGAACACCCCGAACATGCCGAGCGCGAGCCAGACGAACAGCGCGGCGAACAGCACGATGATCCAGGGTTTCTGGAAGAACGCCTGCGCCTGCTGGCCGACGGCCGCGAACGCCGCGCCGGCCACGGTGTAGGTGAACGCCATGCCCAGCACGTAGGCGAGCGACAGCGAGAACGCGCGGCCGCGGGAAACGGGGCGGTCGCGTCCCGCCCCGACGATGATCCCGGAGAGGATCGGCACCATCGGCAGCACGCAGGGCGTGAATGCGAGCAGCAGTCCGGCGCCGAAGAACGTGGCCAGCACCGCGAGCAGGTTTCCGCTGCGGATCCGCTCCGCCAGCAGGTCCTGCTCGGAGACCATCGCGCCGCTGCGCGGCGGCGGACCGGCATCCGGGGGCGAAGTCGTCGCGGCCAGCCGCACCGAAAGTGGCCGGGTCGTCGGCGGATAGCACAGGCCCGCGTCCGCGCAGCCCTGGAAGCTCACCGAGATCGGCAGCTCCGTCGTCTCCGCGCCGGCAGACACCGGGACGTCGAACTGCAGCTCGTCGTAGTAGACGACCTGGTCACCGAAGTACTCGTCGTGCTGCAGTCGCCCCTCTGGCATCTGCGGCCGCCCCAGCCGGGCGTCGCCGGCGTCGGTGTCGACCCGCAGCTTGTCCCGGTAGAGGTAGTAGTCCTCTGCGATCACGAATCGCACCGTGATCCGGTCGCGACTCGTGCTTTCGGCGGACAGTGAAAATGCCTCGTCCACCGGCAGGAACTCGCCGTCGCCGCCCCGCGGCTGCCCGCCGAGCAGGCGCCTCAGGCTGAAGCCCGGCCGGCCCGGGTCGTCCGCGGCGGTCCCAGTTGCTGCCGGTGCTGGGGTTGCCGGGGCTGCCGGTGCGCTGACGCGCGCGATCCAGTTCTGGGGCGGGTAGCAGAGCCCGTCGTCGGCGCAGCCCTGCAGTTTCAGCCGCAGGTCGAAATCGCGCGGCGGGCCGTCAAACGTGAGTCCAAGCGGGACGAACAGTTCACCGCGGTAGACCTGCTGGCGGCCGAAGAACTCGTCCTCGTGGTCCTCGCCGGCCGGCAACTCCGCCGGGCCGACCGAGACGCCTTCGGTGCCGGACTCGAAGCCCATCCGTTCCCGGTAGAGGTAGTAGCCGGGCGCGATCTGGTAGCGGACGGCGAGCCGGCCGTCGGTGGCTTCGACCGAATACCTGAAGGCTTCCTGTGGCTTCAGGAATTCCTGCGCCCAGGCGCCTGAGGCAGGCAGCAGTATCGCGGCGCACAGGGCCAGATTTCGCAGGAACAATGCGCTGCTGCGTCTCATTCTCGACAACTCTCGGGCCAGCCGGGGATCAGTCGCCCTTCGAAGCGGCGGCGGATTCGATCCAGCGAAGGTACGCATGATGCCCGTCGACGATCGGCAACGCGACCACCTCCGGAACCTCGTAGGGGTGCAGCTCCACCAGCCGCTCACGCAAGGCCGGGAAGCACGCACCGGTCGTCTTGATCATCAGCAGCACCTCTTCGTCCGACTGGACGGATCCGTTCCAGTGGTAGATGGACTTGAGGCCCGGCAGGATGTTCACACAGGCGGCGAGCGAAGCCTCCACCAGCGCCCGCGCCAGAGATTCGGCGACTCCACCGTCCGGGCAGGTACTGAAGACGATCAGCAAGTCTTTGTTTAGCATAGATTAATAAGCGAACGGCCAGGGCGGGGCGGAGCCGGTCCCGCCTGGGTGGAATCGCGAAAAAATCCCGCCTCGGGGCTTGAATTGTAATCTTCGGAACCTATCATTAGCAGCCACCGCGGGTGAGTGCTAACACCCGATCCCTCAAGACAGCTGACAAAACAACGGAGTTTGCAGCAATGGCAGACAAATTGAAGATTCGTCCGCTCCACGACCGCGTGATCATCCAGCGCCTCGAGGCCGAGACCCGGTCTGCGGGCGGCATCGTGATCCCGGACACGGCGGCTGAGAAGCCGATCCGCGGCAAGGTCATGGCGGTTGGCAAGGGCAAGATCCTCGAGAGCGGCGACGTTCGCCCGCTCGACGTCAAGGTCGGCGACCACGTGCTTTTCGGCAAGTACAGCGGCACGGAAGTGAAGGTCGACGGCAACGAGTACCTCGTCATGCGCGAGGAAGACGTCATGGCGGTGATCGAGAAGTAAGCCCGCCCGGATCCTCATCCACACACGAATTCGGAGACACTGCAAATGGCAGCTAAAGACGTACGTTTCAGCGATGACGCGCGGGCCCGGATGCTTCGCGGCGTCAACACCCTGGCCAACGCGGTCAAGGTCACGCTCGGCCCGAAGGGCCGCAATGCCGTGCTCGACAAGAGCTTCGGCGCCCCGACGGTCACCAAGGACGGCGTGTCCGTGGCCAAGGAGATCGAGCTGAAGGACAAGTTCGAGAACATGGGCGCGCAGATGGTGAAGGAAGTCGCTTCCAACACCTCCGACGAGGCCGGTGACGGCACCACGACCGCCACGGTGCTCGCCCAGGCGATCGTCCGCGAGGGCCTGAAGGCCGTCGCCGCCGGCGCCAACCCGATGGACATCAAGCGCGGCATCGACAAGGCCGTCGAGGCCGTCACCGACGACCTGCGCCGCCTGTCCAAGCCCTGCAAGGACCAGAAGGCGATCGCCCAGGTCGGCACGATCTCCGCGAACAGCGACGAGTCGATCGGCAAGACGATCGCCGACGCGATGGAGAAGGTCGGCAAGGAAGGCGTGATCACGGTCGAGGAAGGCTCGGGCCTGCAGAACGAGCTCGACGTCGTCGAGGGCATGCAGTTCGACCGCG
>CAZKLS010000006.1:0-62453 GCA_964553405.1 uncultured Steroidobacteraceae bacterium | reverse complement strand
TGTCGGACTACGGCCTGCAGCTGCGCGAGAAGCAGAAGCTGCGCCGGATGTACGGCGTGCTGGAGCGGCAGTTCCACAACTACTACGTGCAGGCGGCGGGCCGTCCGGGTGCCACCGGCGAGACGCTGCTGCAGTTGCTCGAGGGCCGTCTCGACAACGTCGTCTACCGCATGGGCTTCGCCGCGACGCGCAACGAGGCGCGCCAGCTGGTCAGCCATCGCGCGGTGACCGTCAACGGCTCGACCGTCAACATCCCTTCCTACCAGTGCAAGGGTGGTGACGTTATCGCGCTGCGCGAGAAGGCGCAGAAGCAGGCCCGCATCCAGCAGGCGCTGCAGATCCGTGCCCAGATCGGGTTCCCCGACTGGGTGGAAGTCGACGAGGCGAAATTCTCGGGTGTCCTGAAGGCCCTGCCGGAGCGCATGGAGATCCTGCCGGACATCAACGAGAACCTCGTCGTCGAGTTGTATTCGAAGTAATCACGCGGGGTGAGTTACATGCACTCAGCCATTGCCGAGTTCCTCCGTCCGCGCGTCGTCAAGGTGACCCCCACCTCGCCGCGCCACGCCCGCGTCGTGATCGAGCCCTTCGAGCGCGGCTTCGGCCACACGCTGGGCAACGCGCTGCGACGCGTGCTGCTGTCCTCGATGCCGGGCTGCGCGATCACCGAGGCGGAGATCGACGGCGTGCTCCACGAGTACACCAGCATCGAGGGCGTGCAGGAAGACGTCGTCGAGGTGCTGCTGAACCTGAAGCGGGTTGCCATCCGTCTGAACGCCCGCGACGAGTCGGAGCTGCGCCTGGTCAAGAAGGGCCCGGGCCCGGTTCGCGCTGGCGACATCCAGGGCGACCACGACGTCGAGATCCTGAACCCGGAACTCGTGATCGCCAACCTGACCAAGGCCGGCGAGCTGTCGATGCTGCTGAAGGTCGAGCGCGGCCGCGGCTACCGTCCGGCCGGCCAGCGCATGGCCTTCGAGGAAGTGAGCCGCCCGATCGGCCGGCTGCTGCTCGACGCCTCGTTCAGCCCGATCCGCAGGGTGACCTACAACGTCGAGGCGGCCCGCGTCGAGCAGCGCACCGACCTGGACAAGCTGATCATCGAGATCGAGACGAACGGCACGATCGACCCGGAGGAGGCCATCCGCCGCGCCGGCTCGATCCTGAAGGACCAGCTGTCCGTGTTCGTGGACCTGCAGGGCCAGGACGAGGACAAGGTCAAGCCGATGGAGCTGCATTTCGATCCGCTGCTGCTGCGGCCGGTCGACGAACTGGAGCTCACGGTCCGCAGCGCGAACTGCCTGAAGGCCGAGAACATCCACTACATCGGCGACCTGGTGCAGAAGACCGAAGTCGAGCTGCTGCGGACGCCGAACCTGGGCAAGAAGTCGCTGACCGAGATCAAGGAAGTGCTGGAAAGCCACGGCCTGACGCTGGGCATGCGCCTCGAGAGCTGGCCGCCGGCGGGCCTGAAGCGCGAAGAGGAACGGGACCTCATCTGACGGCGCGAGCCGGCTGAGCAGAGAAAGCGAACATGAGACACGGACTGACCGGGCGGCAGCTGAGCCGCAATACACCGCATCGCTGGGCGATGCTGCGCAACATGGCGGCCTCGTTGCTGCGTCACGAGACGATCCGCACGACGGTGCCTAAGGCCAAGGAGCTGCGCCGCTACGTCGAGCCGCTGATCACGCTCGGCAAGACCGACAGCCTGGCGAACCGTCGCCGCGCTTTCGCGCGCCTGCGTGACCAGGAAGTCGTCGAGAAGCTGTTCGACGAGCTCGGGCCGCGCTTCAAGGCGCGCCCCGGCGGCTATACGCGGATCCTGCACATGGCGAACCGGCCGGGCGACGCCGCGCCGATGGCGCTGATGGCGCTGGTCGATCGCGCGGCCACCGAGGAGGCGCCCGCCGCCGAGGAGCCGGCCAAGAAGCCGCGTGCGCGCAAGAAGAAGGCCGCACCAGCGGCTGAGCCGGCGACCGAGGAGGCTGCGGCCGAGGCACCGGCGAAGAAGCCGCGCGCGCGCAAGAAGAAGGCTGCCGCCGACTGAGCGGCTGCCGGTCGACTGATCGAGGAAGCCGGGCCCGTGCCCGGCTTCTTTTTTCAGGCGGCGCGCGGCACCGCCGTCCCACCGTCGCCCGCGGTCGCCGCGGTGCTGGCACAATCAACCCGGATCAAAACGAGGAGTCAGGCGGATGAGCTTGTTCAAGGAGTTCAAGGAATTCGCGATGCGCGGCAACGTGGTCGACATGGCCGTCGGCGTCGTGATCGGCACGGCCTTCGGCAAGATCGTCTCGTCGCTGGTCGGCGACGTCGTGATGCCGCTGCTCGGCAAGTTCCTCGGTGGCGTGAATTTCACGGACCTCGCGCTCGACCTCGGCAGCGGCCCGGACGGTGAGCCCGTGCTGCTGAAATACGGCGCGTTCCTGCAGTCCGCGTTCGACTTCCTGATCATCGCGGCTGCGATCTTCATGGCGCTGAAGGCGATCAACAAGCTGAAGACGCCGCCGCCGCCGGCTGCCCCTGAGGCGCCGCCCGCCGACGTCGCGCTGCTGACCGAGATCCGCGACCTGTTGAAGAAAGGCTGAGCAGGCGGCCTGCCTGGCGGCGTGCCGCTGCACGCCGCCAGGGCGAGCCCTCAGGCCAGTGCGGCGAAGGCGTCGCGCGTGAGATTCTCCGGCGCGCCGCCGGTGCAGTGCACGTCGTCCTCGATCCGGATACCGCCGAACGGCCGGAGCCGCTCGATGGCGTCCCAGCGGATGCTGCGGCCCGCCGTCGTGTCCCGTGCCGCATCGAGCAGCAGGTCGATGAAGTAGATCCCGGGCTCGATCGTCACGACGAAGCCGGGCTCGAGCTTGCGGGTCAGCCGCAGGTACGGGTGACCTGCAGGCCGCGGGATCTCGCCGCCCGTCGGGTCCCGGGCGAGCCCCGCCACGTCGTGCACCTGCAGGCCGAGCAGGTGGCCGATCCCGTGCGGAAAGAACACGCTGGTCACGCCGGCCTCGACGGCCGACTCGGCGCTGCAGTCGATCAGCCCGGCCTCGTCGAGCAGCCCGCCGATCAGCCGATGCGCGAGCAGGTGCAGGTCGCGGTAATCGGTGCCGCTCCTGACCGCTTCGCACAGCTCGAGCTGCAGCGCCTCCATGCCGTCGATCAGCGCCGAGAACTCGCCATCGGCGCCCGCGTAGGTCCGGGTGATGTCGCAGGCGTAGCCGCGGAACTCGGTGCCCGCGTCGATCAGGAACGAGCGGCGCGGGCCGCCGCGCCGCCGGTCGAGATGCTGGTAGTGCAGCACCGCCGCGGACTCGTTGAAGGCGATGATGTTGCCGTAGGGAAGCTCGTCCTCGCGCTGTCCGGCGGCTGCGCAGTACGCCAGGTGCACCTCGAATTCCGAGGCGCCCGCGAGGAACGCATCGCGCGCCGCGAGGTGCGCGCGGGCGCCCGAGGCCGAGGCCTGCCGCATGCACTCGAGCTCGTAGGGGGTCTTCACCGCGCGCCGGTAGTGCAGGCGGCTCAGCAGCTCGGGCGGGTTGATCGCGGCGAACCCCCAGTCGGCGAAGTACTCCCGGGGCTCCCCGATCAGCGCCACCCGTCGCCCTTCGAGCGGCAGGATCTTCCGGGCGGCCCCGGCGTCCCGCAGGACCTCGATCCGCCAGTGCGACGTCCACGGCGACTCCGGCCGCGCGGGCGGCCGATGCCAGTAGTCGGCGGGCTGGTGGAAGCACAGCAGCGGTTGCTCGCCCGGGACGCAGGCGATGAAGCAGTCCGGCGCCTCGGTGAGCGGCAACCAGTGCTTGAAGTGCGGGTTCACCCGGAACGGATACGGCCGATCGTCCAGGAACTGCATGGCGGGCTGCCCGGAATGCACGACGAGGCCGTCGTAGCCGCAGGCCTCGAGGGCCGCCTCGGTCCGGCCGCGGATTTCCGCGAGGTGGGCGGGATAGAGCTGATCGAGAGCCGCGTTCATGTCCGGTGTCCCGAGGTGTTGGGGCGGACATCTTGCACGAGATCGGCCCGGTGTCGCCATTTGGCGACACATCCCGGGGATCCGTCGCTTGCGCAGCACACTAAACTGGCCCTAACGCATCGGCGGATCGCGTGCGACAGATGTCGGCCGCCGCGGGTGCCGTGGGTCTGTTGTTTCCACTCTATGCTACTTGGGGTATCGATCATGAACACGAAGATTGCTCTGGCTGCCGCCATCGCCGCGCTCGCCATCACCGGTTGTGCGAAGAAGGAGGCCCACGAGGCCAAGGAAGCCGCTGCGGAGGCTGCTGCCGCCGCCGGTGCGGCTGCCGATGCGGCCGTCGAGGCTGCTGCTGCGGCCGGTGAGGCTGCCGTAGACGCCGGCGCCGCCGTCGTCGAGGGTGCCGCCGACGCCGCCAGCGAGGCTGGCGAGGCCGTCGTCGAGGCGACCGAAGAGGCTGCCGACGCCGCTGGCGAGATGGCCGCTGACGCGGCGGCTGCGACCGGCGAGGCAGTCGAGGCTGCCGGCGAGAAGGTCGAGGAAGCCGGTCAGGCGATGCAGGAAGCTGCCAAGCAGTAAGCTGCTGTCGAGTGCATCGAAGCCGGGCTCCGATTCGGAGCCCGGCTTCACGCCCTGACGATTTCGCCCACGACCAGTGGGCGCGGGATCAAACCGCAGGCAAGCCGAATACGGTGCCGGTCACGCTACGCGACGCCCGAGATCATCCACAGGACCGTGACTGGATCCGCGCGGTCTACCGCGGCTACCTGTCAGATCTGTCCAGCTCCCAGAGCGGCGTCTTCCCGGCGCTGGACTGGGGAACCCGCGAAAGCGATTTTCTCGCCAGCTGGTTCGCCGATTCCCGCTCCTATCCTTTCGTAATCCTGCAACGCGGCGTCCCGGTCGGTTTCGCGCTGGTGTCCCGTCCATCGGGCATCGCCCGCGGCAGCGCGGCCGACTACCGGCTGGCCGAGTTCTTCATCGTCGAGTCCGCGCGCCGGCGCGGCGTCGGCACGATCGCCGTCGAGCTGCTGTTCAGCCGCTTCGCCGGGGAATGGGAAGTGCTGGAGAACGAATCCAACCGCACCGCGCTCGCGTTCTGGCGGCGGGTGATCGCCAGTTACACGCAGGGCCGCTTCGCCGAGACCCGGCTCGCTGGCGAGGTCTGTCATCGCTTCCGGACGCCGCGGGCCGTGCTTCCCGACGCCGGCTGAGGCCGGGCGCTCAGGCCGGGCGACGCTTGCGCTTCGGTCTCGCGGAAGCCGCCGCCTCGGCGAGGCTGCGGGCGAGATAGCGGCCCGTGTGGGATTCGGCCACCGCCGCTACCTGTTCCGGCGTTCCCGCCGCGACGAGCCGTCCGCCGGCCGACCCGCCCTCGGGACCGAGATCGAGCACCCAGTCCGCGGTCTTGATCACGTCGAGGTTGTGCTCGATCACGACGACCGTGTTGCCCTCGTCCCGCAGGCGGATCAGCACGCCGAGCAGCTGCTCGATGTCGTGGAAGTGCAGCCCGGTCGTCGGCTCGTCGAGGATGTACAGCGTCCGGCCGGTTGAGCGCTTCGCGAGCTCGCGGGCCAGCTTGACCCGCTGCGCTTCCCCGCCCGAGAGCGTGGTCGCGTTCTGGCCCAGCCTCAGGTAGGAGAGGCCCACGTCCTGCAGCGTCGCCAGCCGGGACTGCAGCGCCGGAACGTTCCTGAAGAAGCCGGCGGCGTCCTCGACCGTGAGCTCCAGCACCTCGTGGATGTTGCGGCCCTTGTAACGGATGTCCAGCGTCTCGCGGTTGTAGCGCATGCCGCGGCAGGCGTCGCAGGTGACGTACGCATCCGGCAGGAAGTGCATCTCGACCCTGATGACGCCGTCGCCCTCGCAGGCTTCGCAGCGTCCGCCGCGCACGTTGAAGCTGAAGCGGCCCGGTCCGTAGCCGCGGGCCCGGGACTCCGGGACCTCGGCGAACAGCTCGCGGATCGGCCCGAACAGCCCGGTGTAGGTCGCGGGATTCGAGCGCGGCGTGCGTCCGATGGGGCTCTGGTCGATGTCGATCACCCGGTCGATGTGCTCGAGGCCCTCGACCTTCCGGCAGGGTGCCGCATCGGTGCTCCCGTCGGAGAGCGAGCCCGCAGCGTGCCGGTAGAGCGTGTCCACCACGAGCGTGGACTTGCCGGAACCGGACACGCCGGTCACGCAGGTCATCAGTCCCAGCGGGATGTCCACGTCGATGTCGTTCAGGTTGTTGCCGCTCGCGCCGAGCAGGCGCAGGCTGCGACCCGGCTGGGGCGGCGTGCGCAGCGCAGGCACCGCGATCCTGCGTCGGCCGCTCAGGTACTGTCCCGTCAGTGAATCCGCGGACGCGGCGACGTCCGCGGGACTGCCCTCGGCGACGACGCGGCCGCCGTGCACGCCGGCCCCCGGGCCGAGGTCCACGACGTGATCGGCCTGCCGTATCGCGTCCTCGTCGTGCTCGACGACGATCACGGTGTTGCCCAGATCGCGCAGCCGGGTGAGCGTGTCGAGCAGTCGTTGATTGTCGCGCTGGTGCAGGCCGATCGAGGGCTCGTCGAGGATGTACATCACTCCGACGAGACCGGAGCCGATCTGGCTCGCGAGCCGGATGCGCTGCGCCTCGCCGCCCGAGAGCGTGTCGGCACCCCGGTCCAGCGACAGGTAGTCGAGTCCGACATCGCCGAGGAAGCGCAGGCGGTCCGACACTTCGCGCACCAGCCGTTCCGCGATCTCGCCCCGCCAGCCCTCCAGGCGCAGCCCGGCGAAGAAGTCCCGCGCGTCCTCGATCGAAAGGGCGCAGATCCCGGGCAGGTTGTGCCCGCCGATGTAAACGTGCCGGGCGGTGAGATTCAGGCGCGTGCCGGCGCAGTCGACGCAGGAGCGCGTGCCGCGGAACTTCGCGAGCTCCTCGCGCACCTTCGGCGACTCGGTTTCCCGGTAGCGGCGTTCGAGGTTGGGCAGGATTCCCTCCCAGGTGTGGGCGCGCCGGATGTTGCCGCCCCGGGCGTCGAAATAGCGGAACTCGACCCGCTCCTCGCCGCTGCCCCAGAGCAGCACGTGGCGGACGGCCTCCGGCAGTTCGGACCACGGCGCCTCGATGTCGAAGCGGTAGTGCCGTGCCAGTGACTGGATCAACTGGAAGTAGTGCGGGTTGCGCCGGTCCCAGCCGCGCACGGCGCCGCCGGCCAGCGACAGCCCCGGGCTCGCGACGACCCGGGCCGGATCGAAGAAATCCTGGCTGCCCAGCCCCCCGCAGGTGCCGCAGGCGCCGTTCGGGCTGTTGAACGAGAACAGGCGCGGCTCCAGGCCGGAGATGCTGTAGCCGCACTCGGTGCAGGCGTAGCGATTGGAGAACACCAGCGGCTCGCGGGCCGGCTCGTCCTGGAAATTCACCCACGCGACGCCCTGCGCGAGCTGAAGCGCAGTCTCGAAAGACTCGGCGAGACGCTGGGCCGCGTCCGGCCTCACCCGCAGGCGGTCCACGACGGCCGAGATCGTATGGCGCTGCCGGCCGTCCAGCTCGGGCGCGGCGTCCAGTTCGGCCAGGCGCCCGTCCACCATCGCGCGCACGAAGCCCTGGCCGCGCAGCTGCTCGAACGTCTCCCGGTGCTCGCCCTTGCGCTGCTGCACCAGCGGCGCGAGCACCAGCACGCTGCTGCCCTCCGGCAGCGCCAGGACCTGGTCCACCATCTGGCTGACCGTCTGCGCGGCGAGCTCCTGCCCGTGTTCGGGGCAGCGTGGCACACCGGCGCGGGCGAACAGCACGCGCAGGTAGTCGTAGATCTCGGTGATCGTGCCGACCGTGGAGCGCGGGTTGTGCGAGCCGGCCTTCTGCTCGATCGCGATCGCCGGCGACAGTCCCTCGATGTGGTCGACGTCGGGCTTCTCCATCACCGAGAGGAACTGGCGGGCATAGGCCGAGAGCGACTCGACGTAGCGTCGCTGGCCCTCGGCGTAGATCGTGTCGAACGCGAGCGAGGACTTACCGGAGCCCGAGAGTCCGGTGAACACGATCAGTCGCCCGCGCGGCAGGTCGAGGTCGATGCCCTGCAGGTTGTGCGTTCGCGCGCCGCGTATCCGTATCGCTTCCATATGCCCTGCCCGAGCGGGCGGTTCGCCGTCAGCCTGCTAATATAGGCAGCGCTTCAACTCCGAGGCAAAGCCCGTAGACACCGCGATCAAACCGACCAGGCCGGCGCTGGACGCCGCCGAGCGCCGCTCGGTGGCCGCGCTCGCGGCCGTCTACGCGAGCCGCATGCTCGGCCTGTTCCTGCTGCTGCCGGTGCTCGCGCTCTATGCGCGGGACCTGCCCGACTATTCTCCCGAGAAACTCGGGCTCGCGATGGGGGCGTACGGCCTCACCCAGGCCCTGCTGCAGATACCGTTCGGTATGTGGTCGGACCGCTTCGGCCGCAAGCCCGTGATCACCATCGGCCTGCTGCTGTACGCGCTCGGCTCGCTGGTCGGGGCGCTGGGGCACAGCCTTGCGGCGCTGATCGCCGCGCGCAGCATCCAGGGCGCGGGGGCCGTATCGGCGGCCGTGACCGCGCTGCTCGCCGACCTGACGCGGGTCGAGGTGCGGACCCGGGCGATGGCGTTCATCGGCATCAGCATCGGGCTGTCCTTCGTGCTCGCGCTGGTCGCAGGGCCGGTGCTCGACGCGCTGATCGGCGTGCCGGGCATCTTCATGCTGATGCTGGCGCTCGCGGCGGGCAGTCTGGCCCTGCTGCATCTCGCGGTGCCCAGCGCGCCGGTGATCGCGGAGCAGGGCGCCGCAACGCGTTATTCGCGGCTGTGGGACATGCTCCGGCACCGCGAGCTGTGGCCGCTGTACTTCGGCATCCTGGCGCTGCATTTCGTGATGACGGCCACGTTCCTGTCCGTGCCCCAGGTGCTCGAGGGCGAGCTCGGCATCGCTTCGCCGGCGCACTGGAAAGTGTACCTGGGCGTGTTCATCGCCTCGCTGGCCGGCACGGTGCCGATGGTGCTGAAGACGGAGCGCGCCCGGCCGGGGCCCGGGATGTTCGCGCTGGCCATCGTGATGCTCGGCTGCGCCCAGGCCGCGCTCGGGCTGGAGCATTCGCAACTGTGGCCCGTGCTCGCCGCGCTGGCGGTGTTCTTCGCTGCTTTCAACTACCTCGAGGCCCGACTGCCGGCCTTGCTGACGCAGCTGGCTCCCGGGGCCGAGCGCGGCGCGGCGCTGGGAATCTTCGCGACGGCACAGTTCCTCGGCGCCTTCCTCGGCGGGGCGCTCGGCGGCGTGCTGCTGGGCCGCTACGGGCTGGCGGGCGTGTTCTGGGGCGCCGCGGCGATGACAATGATCTGGCTGCTCGCCGCAGCGGTTTCGTGGCCGCGCCAGGCTGTTTCGAGCTGAACCAGCCACTTATCCTGGTTTCCGCAGGCACGCCGGCTTGCCGTAGAATCCAGGAACATTTTCAGCGGGTGGAATTCATGGCACGCGGCATCAACAAGGTCATTCTGGTCGGCAACCTCGGACAGGACCCGGAGACCCGCTACATGCCCAGCGGGAAGGCGGTCACCAACCTCCGCGTCGCGACTTCCGAGAGCTGGAAGGACAAGCAGACCGGCGAGCAGCGCGAGCAGACCGAGTGGCACAGTGTCGTGATGTACGACCGGCTGGCGGAGATCGCTGCCGAGTACCTGCGCAAGGGTTCGCAGGTCTACCTCGAGGGCAAGCTGCGCACCCGCAAGTGGCAGGACAAGGAAGGCCGCGACCGCTATACGACCGAGGTGCAGGCCAGCGAGATGCAGATGCTCGGTGGCCGGGGCGGGGCGGGCGCCGGCACCGAGTCCCGCAGCGAGCCGCGGCAGCCACAGGCCGAGCGCGGTGGCGGCCACGGCCGCGGCGAAGAGCCTGTTGGGGACACTTTCGACGACGACATCCCGTTCTGACCGGGCGTCGCGCTGATCCCGGTGCCGCTGGCGTCGGACAACGCAATCGTGCGTGCCTTGATCGGCGAGCCGCTCGCCAGTCGTCTCGACCAGGAGGTCGCCTCGACGCTGCCGTCCGCGGTCGTGCAGGCCAGCATGGGCCCGATGTACGGCACGCCCCAGGGACTCGGCGTCGCGAGTCCCACCGGCGGTCCCGGCGCCTGGGGCGGCTGCTTCGAGGACGAACTGGCCCGGATCGGGGCCGAGTGCGGCATCTCGATCAACTACGAATGATCGCGTAGACGACGCCGGGCGAGCGCGACCTGCCCCACGATCAGCGGCAGCAGCGAGGCCGCTAGCGCCAGCGCCCAGCCCCGGGCCCCGGGATTCGCGAGGTCCAGCGCGGTGTTGAGCGCCGGCAGGCCGACCGCGGCCAGCAACAGTGCCGAGCAGAGCAGCAGTGCGCCCCAGATGAAGGGATTCCGCGTCACGTCGTCCTGTCCGAGGCGCGAGCCCGGTGAGCGCATGTTGAAGACGTGCCACAGCTGCGCGAAGGCCAGCGACAGGAACGAGACCGTCACCGCCCGCCGCTCGTCGAGGCCGAGCCAGACGAAGGCCAGCGCGAAGGCGCCGAGCACCGCGACGGTGATGACGATCCCGTGGCCGACGATCCCGAGCCAGTGCCGGCGCGTGAGGATCGGCTCGTCGGCCGGACGTGGCCGCGCCCGCATGACCGAAGGGTCTCCGGGCCCGACGCCGAGCGCGAGCGCCGGAAACACGTCGGTGACCAGGTTCAGGAAAAGAATCTGCAGCGGCAGCAGCGGCAGCGGGGCGCTGGCTGCCGTCGCGAGTCCGACCACCAGGACCTCGCTGGTGTTGCAGGACAGCAGGTAGAGCGCAAACTTGCGGATGTTGCCGAAGATCACGCGTCCGTGGCGGACGGCGGCGACGATGCTCGCGAATGCGTCGTCCTTCAGCACCATGTCGGCCGCTTCGCGCGCCACCTGCGTGCCCCGGCGACCCATCGCGACGCCGATGTCGGCTTTCTTCAGCGCCGGGGCATCGTTGACCCCGTCGCCGGTCATCGCGACCACCTCGTTCGCGCTCTGGTGCAGGTCGATGATGTCGAGCTTCTGCCCGGGATCGACTCTGGCGAAGATGCTGACGTCCCGCAGCCGCGCGAGTTCGGTTTCGTCGAGATCCTCGACCGGCCTGAGTTCGGCGCCGTGTACCACCCGGGCATCGTCCGATTCGACGAGACCGACCGCCGCGGCGACGTTGCGCGCCGTGGCCGGCTGGTCGCCGGTCACCATCACGACGCGGATCCCGGCCTCGCGGCAGGCTTCGATCGAGGCGCGCACGTCGCCCCGGGGAGGATCGAGCAGTCCCACCAGGCCGACGAGTCCGAGGTTCGCGTAGAGCTCGTCCGGGGCATCGGGGCTGGCGTTCGAGGCCAGCGCGATGACGCGCAGCCCGTCGGCCGCGAGCGCCGCGTTTCGTTGCAGCCAGGCCTCGCGCTCGGCATCGCTCAGCTCGACCGGCCCCTGCGCGGAAACCAGGCTGCGGCAGGCGCCGATCACGGCCTCGGGCGCACCCTTGACCGCCACCAGGAATCCCGTGCCGTCCTGGTGCAGCGTCGCCATCATCCGCGTGCCGGTGTCGAACGCCTCGACGCGAACGCGCGGCCGGCGACTCTCGAGCCCGTCGCGGGTGATGTCCGCGGCGCGGGCTGCCGCCAGAAGCGCCACCTCGAGCGGATCGCCGCTCCATCGCTCACCCTCGAGGCTCGCGTTGTTGCACAGCGCCCCGATCTCGAGCGCCTGCCGCAACTCCGGCTCCCGGTCTGCGGCCGCCGGCTTGCCGTCGCGGAGCAACCGCTCCCCGTCGAGCTCGAAGTCGCCGCCCGGCAACGCCAGGCGGGTCACCGTCATGCGGTTCTCGGTCAGCGTGCCGGTCTTGTCGGTGCAGATCACTCCCGTCGCGCCGAGTGTCTCGACGGCGGACAGCCGGTTGATCAGCACGTTGCGTCGCGCCATGCGCCACATGCCGCGCGCCAGCGCGATCGTCGCGACCACCGGCAGGCCCTCCGGCACGGTCGCGACCGCCAGTGCCACCGCGGTGCGCAACATCAGCTCCGGGTCCCTGCCGGCGACGATGCCCGCGAGCAGCAGCAGGCCCGTGATCGCAACCGTCAGCCAGATCAGTCTTCGGCCCAGCCTCTCGAGCCGACGCTCGAGGGGCGTGTGTTCGTCCTCGGTCGCCTCCACCAGGCTCGAGATGCGGCCGAGTTCGGTCGCGAGCCCGGTGGCCACGACGACGCCCTCGCCGGCACCGCGCGTGACCGCCGTGCCCTTGTAGAGCATCGAGCTGCGTTCGGCGAGCGGAGCCGCCTCGGGCACCGGCTCGATGGCCTTGGCGACCGGCACGGATTCGCCGGTCAGTGCGGATTCGTCCACCTGCAGGTTGGAGGCTTCGATCAGCCGGATGTCTGCCGAGACGACGTCGCCGCCCTCCAGCAGCACGACGTCTCCGGGCACCAGTTGCACGGCGCGGATCTCCAGCACCGCGCCGTCGCGTCGAACGCGCGCGTTCACCCGCGCCAGGCTCTGCAGCGCCTCCATCGACCGGGTCGCCTGATATTCCATCGCGAAGCCGATCGCCACGTTGATGGCGATCACCACGAGGATCGCGACGCCCTCCACCCAGTCGACCATCACGAACGACAGCGCCGCCGCGATGACGAGCAGCAGCACCATCAGGTTCGCGAACTGGCGAACCAGCAACCGCCACGCCGGGGTCCTGGCGCGCACCTTCAGCTGGTTCGGCCCGCTGTCGCGCAGTCGCGCCGCGGCCTCGCGGCTGGAGAGCCCGCTGGCCGGGTCGACCGCCAGACGTTCCAGCGTCCTGGCCGCGGTCTCGTGATGCGCTGCGGGGGGGGTCATGCGGGGCTCGGACATCGCTGCCAGGCCCACTTTACACCGCCGGGGGTCGCGGCCGGGCAGCGGAAGGCCCGGGGCCTCCTGTGGCAAACTATGCCGATGCCCCGCGTCCACGTGCGAACCTTCGGCTGCCAGATGAACGAGTACGACTCCGCGAGAATGGCGGACGTGCTGCGCGACTCGGGCGGCTACCTGCCGACCGACGATCCCTCCGACGCCGACCTGCTGCTGCTGAACACCTGCTCGGTCCGGGAGAAGGCGCAGGAGAAGGTGTTTTCGCTGCTGGGCCAGTGGCGCCTGCTCAAGCAGCACCGACCGGAGGTGATCATCGGCGTCGGTGGCTGTGTCGCGAGCCAGGAAGGCGAGGGCATAACCTCCCGCGCGCCGTTCGTCGACCTGGTGTTCGGCCCGCAGACCGTGCATCGCCTGCCGGAGATGATCGCCCGCCTGAAGAGCGACGGCCGCGCCGTCGTGGACGTGAGCTTCCCGGAAATCGAGAAATTCGACCGGCTGCCGGAGCCGCGTGCACTGGGCGCGACCGCCTTCGTCTCCGTGATGGAGGGCTGCAGCAAGTACTGCACGTTCTGCGTGGTGCCGTACACGCGCGGCGAGGAGATGAGCCGGCCGCTCGAGCAGGTCATGGACGAGGTACGACTCCTCGCCGGGCAGGGCGTGGCCGAGGTCACGCTGCTCGGGCAGAACGTCAATGCCTACCGAGGCGAGATGCGCGGCGGCTACGCGGATCTCGCGGCGCTGATCTATTTCGTCGCCGAGGTGCCGGGCATCGAGCGCATCCGCTTCACGACCTCACACCCGGTTGAATTCCGCGACAGCCTGATCGAGGCTTACCGGGACGTGCCCAAGCTCGCCGCCCAGCTGCACCTGCCGGTGCAGAGCGGCTCGGACCGGATCCTGGCGCTGATGAAGCGAGGTCATACCGCGCTCGAATACCGGCAGCGCATCCGCAGGCTTCGCGAAGCGCGTCCGGGCATCAGCCTGTCCTCCGATTTCATCGTCGGCTTTCCCGGCGAGACCGAGCGGGACTTCGAGGCGACGATGGCGCTGGTCGAGGAGCTCGGTTTCGACCAGAGCTACAGCTTCATCTACAGCCGGCGCCCGGGAACCCCTGCCGCGGCACTGCCCGACGACGTGCCCCACGCGGAGAAACAGCGACGGCTGGCAGTGCTGCAGCAGCGGATCGACGCGCAGGCGCTCGCGATCAGTCGCGCGATGGTCGGCTCGGTACAGAGGGTGCTCGTCGAGCGAACCTCGAAGCGGGACCCGCGGCAACTTGCCGGACGCAGCGAGAACAATCGCTGGGTCAACTTCGACGGCCCGGCGTCGCTGATCAATCGCTTCGCGGACGTCCTGATCACCGAGGCACTGCCGCATTCGCTCCGGGGACGGCTCGCGGCGTCCGAGGGACGGGCCGCTTGAGCGACCCGATCGAGGTACGCGAGGTCTCGCTCGGCGAGGCCGACAACGCGCGGCTCGCCAACTTCACCGGCCCGATGGAGCAGAATCTCCGGCACGTCGAGGAACGGCTCGGCGTGGAAGTCAGGCGCCGCGGCCACCGGCTGCAGGTGTTCGGCCCGGGTGGCGTCGTGGACAACGCGGCGGCAGTGCTGCGCCAGATGTTCGAGCTGTCCGCCAGCGAAGCCCTGTCTCCGGACAAGGTTCACCTGAGCGTGCAGGAACTCGGGTTCGCTTCCGCCGGCGAACGCGGCGACCGTGACGTCGATCCGGTCGTGCAGACCCAGCGCGGCGCGATCCGGGGTCGCGGCGTCAACCAGCGGCAGTACCTGGAGAACATCCGTGACCACGACCTGACGTTCGGCATCGGGCCGGCCGGCACCGGCAAGACCTACCTGGCCGTCGCGAGCGCAATCGAGGCGCTGCAGTCCGCCAAGGTACGCCGCATCGTGCTGGTCAGGCCGGCCGTGGAGGCCGGCGAGCGGCTCGGCTTCCTGCCGGGCGACATGGCACAGAAGGTGGATCCCTACCTTCGCCCGATGTACGACGCGCTCTACGAGATGCTGGGATTCGACCGCGCCGCGCGGCACGTCGAGCGCCAGGTGATCGAGGTGGCGCCGCTCGCCTTCATGAGGGGCCGTTCGCTGAACGACTCGTTCATCATCCTCGACGAGGCGCAGAACACGACCGTCGAGCAGATGAAGATGTTCCTGACCCGGATCGGCTTCGGCTCCAAGGCCGTCGTGACCGGGGACATCACCCAGATCGACCTGCCCCGCCAGCAGCGTTCGGGGCTGCGACACGTGATCGAGGTGCTGCGCGACGTCCAGGGCGTCGCGTTCACGTTTTTCAACGCCCGCGACGTGGTGCGGCACCCGCTGGTGCAGCGGATCGTCCAGGCCTACGAGCGGCAGTCGGACGAGCCGGAGCCGGCGGCGTGAGCGCGCGCGTCGTCGCGCCCGACCCGCTGCGCGTGGAAGTGCAGTACGCCGCCCGTCGCCCCTGGGTTCCCTCGGCCACCGCGATGCGTCGCTGGGCGCGGACGGCGCATGCCGCCGCGACAGGCGAGGCCCGGCCGCGAGCCCGGGGCCATGGCCCTACAGCGCTGGTCTGCATCCGGGTGGCGGGCCCGGGCGAGTCCAGGCGGCTCAATCGCGAGTTCCGCGACCGGGACCGGCCGACCAACGTGCTTTCCTTCCCCGCGTCCGCCGAGGAAACCGGCGCGACCGGTGCGCTCGGCGACCTCGTGATCTGCGCGCCGGTGGTGGCCCGCGAGGCGAGGGCGCAGGGCAAGACGCTCGCCGCCCACTGGGCCCACATGGTCGTGCACGGCACCCTGCACCTGCTCGGCCACGACCACGAGCGGCCGCGGCAGGCCCGGCGCATGGAGCGCCTCGAGGTGGAAATCCTCGCTGGTTTGGGGTATCAGAATCCCTATGTCGCGTCTGCCGCCGGCACTGCATGAGTGACGAACAACCAGGGTCGACCGGGAGCTGGCTCCGCCGCCTGGTCGAGATGATGTCGGGAGAGCCCCGCGATCTCGAGCAGCTTTCCGACGTACTGGCGGACGCACGCGACCGCGGGCTGATCGACGCAGACGGGCTCGGCATGCTCGAGGGCGTGCTCGAGGTCGCCGAGATCCAGGTCCGGGACGTCATGGTGCCCCGGTCGCAGATGGTCGTGATCCAGCGCGAGGACCCGCCCGACAAGATTCTCCCGGTCGTCATCGAGTCCGGTCACTCGAGGTTTCCGGTGGTCGGCGAGGACAAGGACGATGTCGTCGGCATACTGCTCGCGAAGGACCTGCTGCGCTACTTCGCCCAGGGACCGGATCCGCATTTCGACATTCGCGAGTGCCTGCGGCCGGCCGTGTTCATCCCGGAGAGCAAGCGGCTGAACGTGCTGCTGAAGGAGTTCCGGCTCACCCACAACCACATGGCCATCGTCGTCGATGAATACGGCGGAGTGTCCGGCCTGCTGACGATCGAAGACGTGCTGGAGCAGATCGTCGGCGACATCGGCGACGAATACGACGTGGACGAGGGCGAGGGGATACGCAAGGAGGGCGAGCGGACCTTCACGGTTCCGGCGCTGACCCGCATCGACGAGTTCAACCAGGCCTTCGGGACGCGGTTCTCGGACGAGGAATACGACACGATCGGCGGCCTGGTGCTGCACGAGCTCGGGCGCATGCCGCGCCGTGGCGAGACGATCGAGATCGGCGGCCTCGAATTGAAGGTGCTGCGCGCGGACCGCAGGCGCGTCGAGACGCTGCGCGTGACGACCCCGCGCGACCTGGAACTGCGCCCGCCGGAGTCGCCTTGACCGCGCCCGGCTTCGCGTGGCCGCGGGTTCGTGCCCGCGGCTGCCCGGGTGCGGCCCGATGCGGCTGACGCGACTGCTCGCGGAACGCTCCGGCGACCTGCTGACCGCGCCGGCCGGCGCGCTGCTCGCGATCGCGTTCGCGCCTGCGCGGCTGTGGCTGCTCGGGCTGCTGATGCCAGCGGTGCTGTTTCTGCTCTGGGAAGGCGTCACCGCGCGGCGGGCGGCCTGGCGCGGATTCCTGTTCACCGGCGCGACCTTCCTCGCCGGCACCTACTGGCTCTATCACAGCGTGCACCTGGTCGGCGGCGCGCCGCTGTGGATCGCCGCGATCCTGATGCTCGGCCTGGTGGCGATCATGGCCTGCTACAGCGCGGCGCTCGGTTACGCGGTGACGCGCTGGTCCGCCGCGGCCGGCAACCTGCGCTGGCTGGTGCTGCTGCCGGCGGGCTGGGTGCTGGCCGAGTGGCTGCGCGGCTGGGTCCTGAGCGGCTTCCCCTGGCTGGCGCTGGGCTACAGTCAGCTCGACACGCCGCTCAGCGGGTACGCGCCGCTGCTGGGCGTCTACGGCGTCAGCCTCGCCGTGGCGGTGACGGCCGGCGGCCTGCTCGGCCTGCTGCTGGGCACCGCCCGCGAGCGGGCGGTTGCGGCGACGGTAATCGTGCTCGCCTGGGCGGGCGGAATCGGGCTCGAGCGCATCGAGTGGACCGCTCCCCGCGCCGGGAGCGTGTCCGTCGCGCTGGTGCAGGGCGCGGTGCCGCAGTCGATCAAGTGGCAGCCGGGCCAGCGGGAGCAGACGCTGCGGCTGTACCGCGAGCTCACCGAGCCGCATTTCGGCGCCGACATCATCGTCTGGCCCGAGGCCGCGCTGCCAGCGCTGGAGCAGGAGCTGCGGCCGTTCCTGGACGCGCTCGCCGCCCGGGCCACGTTCAGTGGCTCGTCGCTCGTCATGGGGCTGCTGAGGCGCGATCCGGCCAGCGGCGCCTATTACAACGCGATGGCTGCCTGGGGGCCGGCCGAGCAGTGGTACTACAAGCGCCGCCTCGTGCCCTTCGGCGAGTTCTTTCCGGTGCCCGACGCGGTCCGCGAGTGGATGCGCCTGATGAACCTCCCGTACTCGGACTTCGAGCCCGGGGCCGCTGAGCAGCCGCCGCTCGAGGCCGGGGGCGAGCGACTCGCGCCGACGATCTGCTACGAGGACGCCTACGGCGCGGAGCAGCTGCGCCTCGCGCGGCAGTCGTCGCTGCTGGTCAACGTCACCAACGACGCGTGGTTCGGCGACTCCACCGCGCCGCACCAGCACCTGGACATCAGCCGCATGCGTTCCCTCGAGACCGGCCGGCCCATGCTGCGTGCCACGAACGACGGCGTCACCGCGCTGATCGCGCACGACGGACGGCTGCTCGCGACGCTGCCCCAGTTCCAGGCGGGCGTGCTGACGGGCGTGATCGAGCCGCGCGCCGGCACGACGCCGTACATGAGGCTCGGCAATTACGCCGTGCTCGCGCTGGTCGGCGTGGGCCTGCTGGCCGGGTTCCGCGCGTCCGGCAGGATTCGCAGTTGAGCCGCGATGTCAGTCTTGCCCCCCGCGGGAAACGGCAGCGCCGGTCGCCCGACCCTGGCATCGAGTACCTGCCAATCGTCCCGCCGGGGCCGGGCGAGGCACGGGAGATCGTCCCGGGGCTGCTGTGGGTGCGCGTGCCGCTGCCGATGGAACTCAGTCACATCAACCTGTGGCTGCTCGACGGTGGGACGGACTGGACGCTGGTCGACACGGGCCTGGCTGCAGCCGTGTGCCGCGAGGCGTGGATGTCCCTCGAGCGCGACGTGTTGCGCGGGCGCAGGCTCGGCCGGATCTTCCTGACCCACGACCACCCGGACCACATGGGCCTGGCACGCTGGCTCAGCGACCGGCACGGCGCCGAGGTGCTGATGTCCGTGGACGCGTTCCGCTCGGTCAATGCGTTCGTCGACGCGGATCGCGCGGAGATTTCCGCGCGCATCACCGGCTTCCTGCACGCGCAGGGCATCGACGTCGAAGGCCTCGACGCGGCCAACCTCCGGGGCGATCACTTCGACTGGTACGACGGCGTGCCGGGCGTCGCCGCGCATCCCGAGGATGGCGAGCAGCTGCGCCTCGGGCCCGGGTCGTGGCGCGTGATCGCGACCGGGGGTCACTGCAGCGGGCACCTGTGCCTGCACGACGCGGACCGCGGCCTGCTGGTGAGCGGCGACCAGGTGCTGCCGACGATCTCACCGAACGTGAGCGTGCTGTCCTCGGCCCCCGAGGCCGATCCGCTGCGCGAGTTCTTCCACTCCTTCGACCGGCTCGAGGGTTGTGCCGAGGACGTGATCGTGCTGCCGTCCCACGGTCGCCCGTTCCGGGGTCTGCATCGGCGCATCGCGGTGCTGCGCCGACATCACCTGGAGCAGCTCGAGGCGCTCCGGCAGGCGTGCCATGAGCCGCGCACCGCCGACGAGCTGCTGCCGACGATGTTCGGGCGCGTGCCGCGAGGCTTTCACCGGCTGCTCGCCATCGGGGAAACGCTGGCGCATCTGAATTTCCTGCATGGCGAGGGCGAACTCGCACGGGAGCAGGACGCGGCCGGAGTCAATCGTTTCCTGCGCGCCGGGGCCTGAACTGGAAGCTGGCCCGGCGGGCGAGCCCTCCGCTATGCTTCCCGGCTTCGCCCGGAAGCCGGATTGACTCATGCAGGAACGCTACGACCCCGCGCTCGTCGAACCCGAGGCCCGCAGGTACTGGGACGAGAACGGGACCTTCGAGGTCCGCGAGGACGCATCGCGGCCCAAGTACTACTGCCTGTGCATGTTCCCGTACCCGAGCGGGCGGCTGCACATGGGTCACGTCCGCAACTACACGATCGGCGACGTGCTGACGCGGTTCCACCGCATGCAGGGTTACAACGTGCTGCAGCCGATGGGCTGGGACGCGTTCGGCCTGCCGGCGGAGAACGCGGCGATGGCCCATGGCGTGCCCCCAGCGAAGTGGACCTACGACAACATCGCCTACATGAAGCGGCAGCTGCGCTCGCTGGGGCTGGGTATCGACTGGCGTCGCGAGGTGACGACCTGCCGGCCCGAGTACTACCGCTGGAACCAGTGGCTGTTCCTGCGGATGCTCGAGAAGGGGATCGCGTACCGCAGGACCGGGTCGGTCAACTGGGATCCGGTGGACCAGACCGTGCTCGCGAACGAGCAGGTCATCGACGGCCGCGGCTGGCGTACCGGCGCGCTGGTGGAAAAGCGCGAGATCCCGATGTACTACCTGCGCATCACCGACTACGCGGAGGACCTGCTGCGGGCGCTCGACGGCCTCGAGGGCTGGCCGGAGCGCGTGAAGCTGATGCAGGCGAACTGGATCGGCCGTTCCGAGGGCCTGGAGATCGACTTCGAGGTCGAGGGCGCCGAGCCGCTGCGGATCTACACCACGCGGCCGGACACGCTGTACGGCGTCAGCTACATGGCCGTCGCGGCGGAACACCCGCTCGCCCGCCGCGCCGCCGCCTCGAACGCGGACCTGCAGGCGTTCATCGCCGAGTGCCAGCGCTCGGGCGCCACCGAGGCCGAGCTCGAGACGATGGAGAAGCGGGGCATGCCGCTCGGCATCGACGCAATCCACCCGCTCACCGGCGAGCCGGTCCCGGTATGGGTGGCCAACTTCGTGCTGATGGGCTACGGCACCGGCGCGGTGATGGCGGTCCCGGCCCACGACCAGCGGGACTGGGAATTCGCGCGGCGTTACGGCCTGCGGATACACCAGGTGATCGAGCCGATGGACGGCAGCCTGGTCGACCTGGATTCCGGAGCCTTCGTCGAACACGGCCGCCTGGTCAACTCGGGACGGTTCGACGGGCTCGACTTCGACGAGGCCTTCGATGCGATCGCGAAGTTCTTCGAGGCGCAGCGAACCGGCCGCCGCCGCGTGAACTACCGCCTGCGCGACTGGGCCATCTCGCGGCAGCGATACTGGGGCTGCCCGATCCCGCTGATCCACTGTCCGGACTGCGGCGACGTGCCGGTGCCCGACGAGCAGCTGCCGGTCGAGCTTCCCGAGGACCTGGTGCCGGACGGCAGCGGCAGCCCGCTCGCGCGGCTCGAGTCGTTCCTCGCCTGCGACTGTCCACGCTGCGGCGGCCCCGCGCGGCGCGAGACCGACACGATGGACACCTTCGTCGACTCGTCCTGGTACTTCTTCCGCTACGCGTCCTTCGACAACGGGAAGGCGATGGTGGACGAGCGGGCCGATTACTGGATGCCGGTGGACCAGTACATCGGCGGGATCGAGCATGCGATCCTGCACCTGCTGTACTCGCGTTTCTGGACGCGCGTGATGCACGACCTCGGCCTGACCGGGATCCGGGAGCCTTTTGCGAATCTGCTGACGCAAGGGATGGTGCTGAACGAGATCTTCTTCCGCAAGCCTGCGTCCGGCCGCGTCGTCTACTACAACCCGGCCGACGTGGACGTCGAACTCGACGGCAAGGGCGCGAGGCTCGGCGCCGTGCTGCGCGAGGACGGCCAGCCGGTCGAGTCCGGCGGCATGGGCACGATGTCGAAGTCCAAGAACAACGGCGTGGATCCGCAGTCGCTGGTGGACCGCTACGGTGCGGACACCGCGCGACTGTTCATGATGTTCGCCGCGCCGCCGGAGCAGTCGCTGGAGTGGTCCGACGAGGGCGTCGAGGGCGCGTTCCGGTTCATGAAGCGGTTGTGGCGGCTGGTTCACCAGCACGTCGGCGACGAGGCGGCTGCACCGGCGCTCGAGCCGGCGTCGCTCAGCGCGCCGCAGCGTGAACTGCGGCGCCAGGTGCACGAGACGCTGGTCAAGGTGACCAACGACATCGGCCGGCGACGCACGTTCAACACCGCGATCGCCGCGGTGATGGAGCTGTCGAACGCGCTGGCCCGTTTCGAGGACAGGTCGCCGCAGGGTCGTGCCTTGATGCAGGAGGCGCTCGAGATCGTCGTGCTCGCGCTGTCTCCGGTCGTGCCGCACGCCTGCCACGCGCTCTGGCAGGCGCTCGGTCGAACCTCGGCGGTGGTGGACGAGCGCTGGCCCGAGGCCGATCCGGCCGCGCTCGAGCGCGAGACGCTCGAGCTGGTCGTGCAGGTGAACGGCAAGCTGCGTGGCAGGGTGCAGGTCCCGGCCGACGCAAGCGAAGCGCTGGTACGCGAGGCCGCGCTCGCCGACCCGAACGTGCAGCGCTTCATGGAGGGCAAGCCGCTTCGGAAGTTCGTGTACGTGCCGGGCCGGCTCGCGAACCTGGTGGTCTGAGGGCGATGGCGCGTCCGCCGGGTCGAGGTGTGCCGGCGCTGCTGCTCGCGCTGCTGTTCGCGGTGGGTGGCGCGGCCTGCGGTTTCCGCCTGCAGGGCGACGTCACTCTGCCGGCAGGCGTCGAGAGCGTCTACGTCGCGACGGCGGACGAGCTGACGCCGTTCTCGGTCGCGCTGCGCCGGTCGCTCGAGGAGTCAGGCGCGGTCATCGCCCGCTCGGCGGGCGAGGCGGACGTCGTGCTGCGCGTGATCCGGGACCGCACCGGGCGCAGGGTGCTGTCCGTCTCCGCGCGCAATACGCCGCAGGAGTACGAGATCTACTACTCGCTCGAATACTCGGTGGACCGTGGCGGCCTGCAGGTGGTCGCGCCGCAGTCACTGGAGCTGACCCGCAACTTCAGTTTCGACGAGTCGCTGCTGCTCGCCAAGGAGAACGAGGAGGAGATCCTGCGCGACGCGCTCGCGCGCGACCTCGCGAGCCTGGTCATGCGGAGGATCGAGTCCCTGTAGCGCGCGCGAAGCGATCCGTGGCGGCGAGCAGCTCGCTGAGGATTCCCGGCTCGAGCGCGGAATGACCGGCGTCCGGCACGACCCGGAAGTCCGCCTCCGGCCAGGCGCGGTGCAGCTCCCAGGCCGTCTGCATCGGGCAGACCACGTCGTAGCGCCCCTGGACGATCACACACGGGATTCTGCGTATCCTGGCGACGCCTCGCAGCAGCTGGTCGGGCCGCTGCATGAATCCCTTGTTCACGAAGTAGTGGCACTCGATGCGCGCCACCGCGATCGCGAAGTCGTCCTCGGCCCACTTCGCGACGTTCGCCTCGTTCTGGCGCAGGAAACTCGTTGAGGCTTCCCAGACTGACCAGGCGCGCGCGGCCTTGAGTTGCGTCTGCCGCCTCGGACTCGTCAGTCGCCTGTGGAAGGCGGCGACCAGGTCGGAGCGCTCGCGGCGTGGAATCGCGCCGATGTACTGCTCCCACCGGTCCGGAAAGATCGCGCTGGCTCCCTGCTGGTAGAACCACTGGATCTCCGCCTCGCGCAGCATGAAGATGCCCCGCAGGACCAGTTCACTGACGCGTCGCGGGTGCTTCTGGGCATAGGCGAGCGCGAGCGTGGATCCCCAGGAGCCCCCGAACACGAGCCAGCGGTCGATGCCGAGCTCGCGGCGCAGCAGTTCGATGTCCGCGACCAGGTCCCAGGTTGTGTTCTGCTCGAGGCAGGCGTAGGGACGGCTGCGCCCGCAACCCCGCTGGTCGAAGACGACGATGCGGTAGCGGCGCGGATCGAAGAACCGCCGCGCCCGTGCGTCTGCGCCCGCGCCGGGGCCACCGTGCAGGAACACGGCGGGCTTGCCGCGGGGATTGCCCGATTCCTCCCAGTAGATCTCGTGCCTGTCGGAGACGCGCAGCCAGCCGCTGCGATGAGGCTCGATCGGCGGGTAGAGTTCCTGCCGTGCAACCCTGCCCGCTGCCGTGGGCTCCGCTCGCTTAGGGGCTCGCTTCATCTGCACGCTCCGCAAGACGCTGAAACGACGCCGCATTATGGTTCCATCCGGGTCGACGCGGGGCGGTATTGGAACCGGCCGCTGCGAGGCGGCATAATCGGGAGGCATGTCCAGCCACGAATGGTCTTTGCGTTTGGCGGGCCCGGTCCGCGCGGTCCGAGTCCGCCGGTGAGGGTCGCGCCCGAGGGCCTCACCGCGGCCCTGAAGCGGGGACTGCCGCAGGCCTGCCTCGTGACCGGCGTCGAGCCGCTGCTGATCTCGGAGTCCTGCGATGCGATCCGCGCGAGCGCCCGGGCCGAGGGCTACGCGGACCGCGAAGTGCATTTCCTCGAGCGGGGCTTCGACTGGCAGGGCCTGCATGCGGCTGCGGCGAACCTCTCGCTGTTCGCCTCGCGGCGCCTGATCGAGCTCCGGCTCTCGTCCGCGCTCGACACCGCGGGTGCGCGCTCGCTCGCGGAGCTTGCGAACCAGCCGCCCGAAGACGCGATCGTGCTCGTGTCCGGCGTACTCGAATTCAAGGCGCAGAAGGCCGCCTGGGTGGCCGCATTCGAGCGCTCCGGCCTGCTGGTGATCGCGCAGCAGGTCGAGCGGCCTGCGCTCCCCGGATGGATCCGGCAACGGCTCCGCGCGCGCGGCGTGGAGGCGGACGCCGAAGCCGTCGAACTGATCGCCGATCGCGTCGAGGGCAACCTGCTGGCCGCACAGCAGGAGGTCGAGCGCATCGTGCTGCTGATGCCCGGCTCCCGGCTCGGGGCGGCGGACGCGGCCGCCGTGGTCTCGGACAGCGCGCGCTTCGACGTGTTCGAGCTGGCTGCGGCGGCGTTCGCCGGCAACGCGGCCCGGGCGCTGCGCATCCTCGCCGGCCTGCGCGCCGAGGGTCGGGAGCCTCCGCTGATCCTCTGGGCCCTGGTATCGGAACTCAGGGCGCTGTCGCGCGTCCGGCATCGCCTGCGCAGCGAGCGCTCGCTGGATCAGGTCTTCCGCGCCGAGCGCGTCTGGTCGAGCCGCCAGCCGCCGCTGCGCGCCGCGCTCGGTCGGATCGACGGTCCCGGGATCGACCGGATGCTGCTGCTGGCCGCGCGGACCGACCGGGTCGCGAAGGGCTCGATGCGCGGGGACCCGTGGACGCTGCTCGAGCGCCTGGTCGCAGAGATCGCAGGGCAGAAGCTCGCTGCATGAAGCCGGTCGGCGTATTCGGCGGGACGTTCGATCCGATCCATCTTGGTCACCTGCGGACGGCCTTCGAGTTGCTCGAAGGGCTCGACCTCGAGGAGGTCCGGTTCATCCCTGCTGCACGCCCGCCGCATCGTGAAGCGCCGGGCGCCGGCGCCGAGCTGCGCCTGGCCATGGTGCGCGCAGCGACGGAGGGGCAGCCGGGTTTCGTGGTTGACGATCGCGAACTTCGCAGGGCCGGTCCCTCGTACACCGTGTTGACGCTCGCGGAGCTGCGCGCCGAGCTCGGCGTGCGCCCGATCTGCCTGGTGGTCGGTATGGATGCATTCGCGGGCCTGCCGGGCTGGCATCGCTGGCAGGAACTGCTGGAGCTCGCGCACCTGGTGGTCGCGCACAGGCCGGGCTGGAACGCGCCGGCGTCCGGCGCGGTCGGCGAGCTGCTGCAGGCCCGCCGGGCCGACGGCGTCGCCGAGCTGCACGGCAGCTCCAACGGCAGAATCCTGGTCCGACCCGTCACGCAGCTCGAGATTTCCTCGACGCGGCTGCGCGACATCGTGGCGTCCGGGCGAGACCCCCGGTACCTGGTGCCGGAGCCGGTCCGGGCCATCATCAGTGACACAGCTTGTTACACCCGCCAGGGCATGAGGTGAGCATGACGGCAAAGCGCGCGAAGACAGGACGCACCACCCGCTCCAAGGCGTCGAAGCCCCGGCCTGCCGCCGCGGCGAAACGCAAGGCCCGGGCAAAGGCCAGACCTGGGCTCAGCGAGGTCGTGCTCGACGCACTGGCCGACATGAAGGCGCTGGACGTGAAGGCACTGGACGTTCGCGGGCTGACGGACATCACCGACACGATGGTGCTCGCGAGCGGCACCTCGGACCGGCACGTGAAGTCGATCGCGGAGCGCGTGATCCAGCGCTGCAAGGAGGCCGGCTACCGGCCGTTCGGGGTCGAGGGCGAGCGCGACGGGGAATGGGTGCTGCTCGACATGCAGGACGTCGTGCTGCACGTGATGCTGCCTCGCGTCCGGGAGTTCTATGCGCTGGAGAAGCTCTGGGAAGGCGGGACCGGCGCCGGCTGAGGCAGGGAGTTCGTCGCCATGTTGATGCGCATCGTCGCGGCCGGTACGCGCATGCCGGGCTGGGTCGATGCCGGCTTCGACGATTACGCCGCGCGCCTGCGCGGAGAGTACCGGCTCGAGCTCGTCGAAGTGCCGCTTCCGAGGCGCGGCGGGGCGGATCCGGCCCGCCAGATCGCGGAGGAGGGGCGGCGGATGCTCGCCGCCTGCGGCGATCGCAGCTACGTCGTGGCGCTGCAGGTCGGCGGTCGTGCGCTGTCGACCGAGGCCCTTGCCCGCTGGCTCGACGACCGATCGCGCGATGGCGACCGGCCCGTCTTCTGCATCGGCGGACCGGACGGCCTGGCCGCCGAGGTCGACGCCCGGGCTCGACTGCGCTGGTCGCTGTCGGCGCTGACGCTGCCGCACGGCCTGGCGCGTGTCGTCGTGGCCGAGGCCCTGTACCGGGCGGTCAGCCTGATCAGGGGGCTGCCTTACCACCGCGCCTGAACCGGGTTGCGGGTGGACAGCGCCCGCTGGTCGCGTTTCAATTTCCGATTGCCCAAAGCACGCTGGAGTGAGTCATGCATCCCTACCCACACCTCTACACCGTCCGCGCGGCCGCCCTTCCCGACGGCGACATCCCGGTCGATTCGGAGGGCCTGCCGACACTGAAGACCGCGCCGCCGGCCGAGTTCGATGGCCCGGGGGACCGCTGGTCGCCGGAGACGCTGCTTTGCGCCGCCGTTGCCGACTGCTTCCTGCTCACCTTCCGCGGCGTCGCCCGCGCGGCCAAGCTCGAATGGACCTCGCTCGAATGCTCGGTCGAAGGAACGCTGGAGCGGGTCGAGGGCAAGACCCGGTTCACGCGCATGGCGGTGACCGCGACGCTTCATGCGCCGGCAGGCACCGACCAGGAGAAGGCCGCCAAGCTGATGGAGCGGGCGGAGCACGTGTGCCTGGTCAGCAACTCGCTGCTCGCGGAACGGACGATCCACTGCACGGTGGTGGTCGGCTGAGGCCGCATGGGCGGGCCGCGGATCTGCCTTGCCTCCGCTTCACCGCGGCGCGCCGAGCTGCTGGCGCAGATCGGGGTCGCCTTCGACGTGCGCCCGGTGACGGTGAACGAGTCTCCGCTTCGCGGCGAGGCGGCCCCCGGCTACGTGCTGCGGCTCGCCGAGGAGAAGGCCCGTGCCGCATGGTCCGCGCTGGACGAACCCGACCGCCGCCCGGTACTCGCGGCGGACACGACCGTGGAGCTGGACGGCGAGATCTTCGGCAAGCCCTTGGGCCGGGGCTCGGCGCAGGCCATGCTCCGCCGGCTCTCCGGCTGCACCCACGCGGTTCACACGGCCGTTGCGCTCAGGCACCAGGGCGGAAGCGCGACGCGGCTCTCCAGCAGTCGCGTGACGTTCCGGGCGATCAGCGACCGGGAGATCGACTGGTACTGGGACACCGGTGAGCCGGTCGACAAGGCCGGCGCGTATGCGATCCAGGGTCGCGGCGCGATCTTCGTCAGCCACCTCGCCGGCAGCTACTCGGGCGTGGTCGGGCTGCCGCTGCTCGAAACCTGGGAACTGCTCGCGGCGCTGCCCGGTCCGATTGCGGTAGGAATGCAGCCGTGAGCACCGAGATCGTAGTGAACGTGAGCCCCCGCGAGACCCGGGCGGCGCTGCTCGAGAGCGGCGTCCCGCAGGAGCTCTTCGTCGAGCGGGCGAGCCGCCTCGGGCTCGCCGGGAACATCTACAAGGGGCGTGTCTCGCGGGTGTTGCCGGGCATGCAGGCCGCCTTCATCGACATCGGCCTCGAGCGAACCGCATTTCTGCACGTCTCGGACATCGTCCAGCCGGCCGACGCCGAGGGCGCGGCCGAGTCGGCCCGCACCGACAACATCCGCGAGCTGGTCAACGAGGGCGCCGACATCCTGGTGCAGGTGCTGAAGGATCCGCTGGGGACGAAGGGTGCGCGGCTGACGACGTTCGTCACGATTCCGTCGCGCTACCTCGTCTACATGCCTTTTGGCAGCGGCGTCGGCGTCTCGGCCCGGATCGAGAACGAGGCCGAGCGCCAGCGGCTGCGCGAGGCGGTGCAGTCGACGGCGGAGGCCGGGGCGGGCGGCGGCTACATCGTGCGCACCGCGGCCGAGGGCGCGACGGCCGAGGCGCTGCATGCCGACCGGCTGTTCCTGCGCAGGCTGTGGGAGGTCGTCACGGCCAAGGCGTCGAAGACGCCGGCCGGCAGCCTGGTGCACGAGGACCTGCCGCTGCCGCTGCGCCTGATGCGTGACCTGGTGGGCGAGACCGTCGACCGCGTGCTGGTGGACCACGCCGGTACCTGCGAAAAGATGCGGGAATTCGCCGACACGTTCATGCCGGGGCTCGGCGCGCGCGTCGAGCCTTACCAGGGCAGCCGTCCGATATTCGACCTGCACGGCGTCGAGGAAGAGATACAGCGTTCGCTGGAGCGCAAGGTCGATCTGAAATCCGGCGGCTACCTGATGATCGATCAGACCGAGGCGCTCACGACGGTGGACGTCAACACCGGCGCCTACGTCGGGCACCGCAACCTCGAGGAGACGATCTACCGCACCAACCTCGAAGCCGCGGTTGCGATCGCGCGCCAGCTCCGGCTGCGGAACCTCGGCGGCATCATCATCATCGACTTCATCGACATGCAGGAGGACGCGCACCGGACCCGGGTCCTGGAGGCGCTGGAGAAGGCGCTGGCGAAAGACCACGCCAAGACCCACCTGTCGGCCGTCTCGCCGCTCGGACTGGTCGAGATGACGCGCAAGCGGACACGCGAGAGCCTCGCTCACCAGCTCTGCATGCCGTGTCCGGCCTGCGAGGGGCGCGGCTACGTCAAGACTGCCGAGACCGTCTGCTACGAGGTCTTCAGGGAAGTCCTGCGACAGGCTGGACAGTTCGACTTCCAGCAGCTGCTGGTGCTCGCGCATCAGGACGTCATCGAGCGGCTGCTCGACGAAGAATCCGCGGCGCTCGGTGAGCTCGAGGTGCTGGTCGGCAAGCCGATCCGGCTGCAGACGGAGGCGCTCTACGGACTCGACCAGTTCGACGTGGTGCTGATGTGACCGCGAGCGCTGCGCGCGGCCGCTCGGCGCGCCTGTGGCGCATCACAGCCGGAGCGGTCGCCGCGGCATTGATCCTCGCTGCGCTGCTGCTGGGCCTGTTGCGGCTCGCGCTGGTGCTGGTGCCCGGCAACGCCGAGCGTGCCCAGGCCTGGATCGAGAGCGAGACGGGTCTACGGCTCGAATTCGAGCGGGTCGACGCCCGGTTGCGCTGGTTTGGCCCGGAGATCGTGCTCCAGCATGCGCGCGTGCTGGACCAGGACAGGACCCAGGTCGTGTTCGAGGCCGACGAGGGGTCGGTCGGGCTGGACCTGCTGAACCTCTTCCGTACCGGGGAACTCGTGGCCGGCAGGGTGCGGCTCGAGAACCCGCGGATCACGCTGGTCCGTCTCGCGGACGGACGCATCCGTCTGCTCGGCCAGCGCGACCGGCCCATCGAGGACTCGCAATTCGACCTGGATCGGCTGCCCGCGGGCAGCGTCCAGATCGTCGGGGCCCGGGTGGACTACCGCGACCTCAAGCGCGGAGCCGGGCCGTGGACCTTGCGCGATCTCGACCTGGAACTGCGGCGCGAGCGGCGCTACGTCGAGGCCAGCGGCTCGGCCAGCCTGCCGTCCTCGCTCGGCGGAACGGTCCGGTTCGACGGACGGCTGAACGGATCGCTCAGCGCGCTGACCGAGCTCGTCGCCCGCGTCGACGTCGACGTGGACCGGCTGGCACTGCCCGGGCTCGCGGAGTTCCTGCCCGAATCCGTGGCACATCCGGGCTCCGGCGCCGGGCGGCTGCGGGCGGTGCTGGAGCTCGACCGCGGGCGGATCGGGCTGCTGCGTGCTGATTTCGACTTCGCCGACGTCCTGCTGCGGCTGCCCCGGCGCGAGAGCTCGCCGGTCGTGACCGTGGAGACGTCGCAACCCTACCGGCCACCGGACGCCGATCCGCTGCAGATGGCGACGATCGACATGCAGCTCGTCGAGCGGCCGGGTCCCGCCCTGCCGTCCGAGGTCCACTACCCGGTGCTCGCCGGCAAGCTCCGGTTGCGCCGCGAGGGCGAGATCTGGGCCCTCAGCGCGAACGACCTGCGCACCGGGAGCGACTCATCCCAGGGCAGCCAGCCGCTCAGGCTGCAGGCGCGGCTGCGCGGCGACCCGCGAACCACGTTCGCACTGGAGTTCGCGGTCAACCGCGTGCCGCTGCAGGAACTCTGGCCGCTCGCGCTGGCGTTTGCGCCTCGCAGCTTCGACCGCTGGGCCGGGCTCGACCCTGGCGGTGAACTCCGCTCGGTCGGCGTGCAGGTCGTGCGCGAGCGGGCCGGTGCACTGCCGTCTTTCACCGTCGCTGCCGAACTCGATTCCGTCTCCGCGCGCCCGATCGGGCGCTGGCCGGGATTCTCGGGCCTGACGGCCTCGTTGTCCGGTACCGACCAGACGGGCACGATCATGCTGCGCGCGGAGCAGCCCGGCTTCAGCATGCCGCGCTACTTTCGCAATCCGCTGAATGCCGAGAGGTTGTCGGCAGACGGCGGCTGGTCGCGTGACGGGCGGACCTGGGCGCTGCGCGCGAATCACTTCGAGGTCGATCATCCCAGTGGCCGCGCGCAGGGCTCGCTCGAGTTTCGTTTCCAGAGCCGGCGCGTGTCCCCTGAGCTGACGCTGAACGCCCGGGTGGAACGCGCCGACCTGTCGGCCGTGGCGGGGTTCATCCCGATCGGGCGGCTCAGGCCCAACACGGTCGCCTGGCTGGAGCGGGCCTTCGTAGCCGGCGAGGTGACCGGTGGAGAGCTCAGCTACCGGGGACCCGTTCGCAGGTTTCCGTTCCCGAAGGGCGAGGGTGAGTTTCGCGCGACCGCGGACGTCAGCGGCGCCACGATCGACTACTACGACGGATTCAGGCCGCTCTCGGCCGCCACGGGCCAGGTGGAGTTCCATGACGCTTCGATCGGCGCCCGGATCGAAAAGGGGCGTATCGGCCGGCTCGTCGTCTCCGGCGGCCAGTTCTCGCTGCCGGATTACCGGAGCCCCGTGATCGAAGTGGATGCGACCGGCAGCGGGGACGTGGGCGAGGCGCTCGAGATGCTCCGCAGCAGTCCGCTCGGGCCGCGCCTCGGCGAGCAGTTCATGGCGTTGCGCGGTTCCGGCCCTGCCGACTACCAGTTCGCGCTGCACATGGCGACCCAGGATCCGGATGACCGCCGTTACCAGGTCAAGACGACGCTGCGCTCCGCGACCGTCTCGACGCCGATGCTGCGGGCACCGGTACGGGAAGTCGTCGGGCAGCTCGAGCTGCAGCAGGACCTGGTGCGCGCCGAGTCGCTGCGCGGCCGGTTCCTGGGCGGACCGTTCGAGCTGGCGATCCGTCCGGGCGCGAGCACCGGGGATGTCGCGCTGGCCCTCGATTTCGAAGGGCGGGGGCGGGCCGCCGGAGCCGAGTTGTCGCCATTCATCGGCCTGCCCGAGCAGATCAGCATGTCAGGCGCGACGGACTGGCGCCTGCAGGGCCGCCTCGAGCGTGAGCGCGAGGGCCGGGGCGGGAACTGGCCCGTGAGCTTCGATGTCCGCAGCGACCTGCAGGGCCTCGAGATCTCGGCGCCGCGTCCGTTCGCCAAGCAGGCCGGCCAGGCGCGCCCGACACGGGTTCGCGTGGAGGTGCCGCGGGCCGGCGCGATGAACCTGAAAATCCAGTCCGGGTCGGCCGATGCACGCCTCGAGTTCCTGCGCTCGGCGAAAGACCTGTGGAATCTGCGGGCAGGGATCGCGCGCTTCGACGGGCAGCCGCTCGAGGCACCGGCTCGTCCGGGCCTCCAGCTGCTCGGTGACTGGCCGGACTTCGACCTCACCGAGTGGATGGCGTTGAGTCCCGGCGTGCCGTCTGAACGCCGGCTGCAGGACTGGCTCGGACCGGCCGAGGTGCACCTCGACGAGGCACGCGTGCTCGGGTTCGAGTTCCGGGACGTCAGCGCGCGACTCACGCCGCTGCAGTCGGCATGGGGCGTGTCGGTCTCCGGCCCGATGGCGGTCGGCACGCTGACGATCCCGTTCGACCTGAAGGCTGCGGCACCGATGGTGCTGCAGATGCAACGCCTGGTGCTGGAGAGTCCCGAGCCGCAGGCGCAGGGCAGCGGCCGGGAGGAGACCGACACGGACCCGCGCACGCTGCCTGCCCTGAAGATCGAGGTGGGTGAGTTCGTCTGGCAGTCGCGGAGGTTCGGCAGGCTGAGCGCGGATATCCAGCGCAGCCCGCGGGGACTGCGCATGGATCGGCTGCAGACGCGCTCGCCTGAGTTCTCGCTCGACGGCTCCGGCAACTGGCTCGCCGAGGGAGAAGGCTCGAAGACCTCGCTGCAGCTGAGTTTCGCGAGCCCGGATCTCGCGGCGGCCGCGCGGGCCCTGCGCTACAGCGACGCGGTGGAGGCTGAGCGCGCGAGTGCCGAGGCCCGTCTCGAGTGGGCGGGCGGCCCGTCGTCGCAGGCGCTCGGCAGGATGAACGGCAGCCTGAGCCTCGAGCTCGAGCGTGGCCAGCTGCGCACGGTCAAGCCCGGCGCGGGACGCATGCTCGGGCTGCTGAGCGTCACCGAGCTGCCGCGCCGGCTGGCGCTGGATTTCCGTGACGTCACCGACGAGGGTCTCGCCTTCGACTCGGTCCGCGGCGATTTCCAGATCCGCGACGGCAACGCCTACACCGAGAACCTGCTGCTCAAGGGCGCGGTGCTGGACATCGGCGTGGCCGGGCGCACCGGGCTTGCGACCCAGGACTACGACCAGACGATCGTCGTCAGCGGCAACCCGAGCGGAGCGCTGACCGTGGCGGGCGCGCTGGCGGCCGGTCCGATCGGCGCCGCGAGTGCGCTGCTGATTTCCCAGCTGTTCAAGGGTCAGCTCCAGGGGCTGACCCGGGTCTACTACCGGGTGACCGGGCCCTGGGCAAGCCCGAAGGTCGAGCCGATCTCGGCCGTCGGTCAGCCGGGAGCGGCCAGGGAGCCCGAGGCGGAGCGAAAGCCATGACAGCGTCCAGGATAGCGGCGATCCAGATGTGTTCCGGCGTCGATCCGAGCCGAAACCTCGAACAGGCCGGCCTGCTGCTGGCCGAGGCTGCCTCGCGCGGCGCATGCCTGGCGGGACTGCCCGAGAACTTCGCGCTGATGGCCGCGCACGAGGCCGACAAGCTCGCGATCGCCGAGGAGCCCGGCCGCGGGGAAATCCAGTCCTTCCTGGCGCAGGCCGCCCGTCGCCACGGGATCTGGATCATCGGCGGGACCGTGCCGCTGCGCACGGCCGACCCTGCGCGTGTCGCGGCGGCCTGCCTGGTCTACGACCCGCTCGGCAATCTCGCCGCGCGCTACGACAAGATCCACCTGTTCGACGTGGCGATCCCCGGCAGGGACGAGCGCTACGCGGAGTCCGCCACGGTCCAGGCGGGCACCGAGCCCGTCTGCGTGGACACGCCGGCCGGTCGCGTCGGGCTCGCGGTCTGTTACGACCTGCGTTTTCCGGAGCTGTTCCGGCGCCTGCAGGCTGGCGGCGCGGAATGGTTCTGCCTGCCATCCGCGTTCACTGCGCCCACCGGGCGCGCCCACTGGGAAACGCTGCTGAGGGCCCGCGCGATCGAGAACCTCTGCGGAATCGTCGCGCCGGCCCAGTCGGGGTTTCACGAGAACGGCCGGGAAACACACGGCGACACGATGATCGTGGACTGCTGGGGCCGGGTGCTCGCGCGGCTGCCGCGCGGCACCGGCGTGGTGCTCGGCGAAATCGACCTCGTACGACAGCGGGAGGTCAGGCAGAATTTCCCTGCGGTGGATCATCGCCGGCTTACGAACTGATGCCCATGACACCCGAAATACCTCGCGCCCTGTTCGCTCCAGACAACCTTGCAGTCGCGACGATGACCGATCGGGATCCGCTCGAGCTCGCCCGCGGTGCGCTGCTGGCACCGGCCGGGCTCGACGAGAACCGGGTCGCCGGCGTGCTCGGCGAGGTCATGGGGCACGCGGTCGATTATGCGGACATCTACTTCCAGCTGATCCGGGAGGAGTCCTGGTCGCTGGAGGACGGTATCGTCAAGGACGGTGCGCACAGCATCGACCACGGGGTCGGGGTCAGGGCACTGTCCGGGGAAAAGACAGGATTCGCATATTCCGATGAGATCGTGCTGCCAGCCCTGCTGGAGGCCGGTCGTGCTGCCCGCGCCATTTCCCAGGCGGGGACCACGGGAGCGGTGCAGGCCTGGCGCAGCGGTTCGCCCCACGCGCTCTACCTGCCGATCGACCCGGTTGATTCGCTGGACGACCGCGCCAAGGTCGAGTTGCTCGAGCGCATCGATCGCGAGGCCCGCCGGCTCGACCCGCGCATATCGCAGGTCATGGCCAGCTTGAGCGCCTCGCACGAGGTCATCCTGGTCATGGCCAGTGACGGCACGCTCGCCGCCGACGTCAGGCCGCTGGTCAGGCTCAATGTCGCCGTGATCATCGAGCACCAGGGCCGGCGGGAGCAGGGTTACGCCGGTGGCGGTGGACGATTCGCGTACGGCGAGTTCGTCGCGCACGAGCGCTGGCGCGAGCTGGTCAGCGAGGCCGTGCGGACCGCCCAGGTGAACCTGGAAGCCGTGGCTGCGCCAGCCGGGACGATGACGGTCGTGCTCGGGCCCGGCTGGCCGGGCGTGCTGCTGCACGAGGCGGTGGGCCACGGGCTCGAAGGCGACTTCAACCGCAAGGGCACCTCGGCCTTCAGTGGCCGGATCGGCCAGCGAGTCGCGGCGCCGGAGGTGACTGTCGTCGACGACGGCAGCCTCAGCGCACGGCGCGGGTCGCTCAACGTGGACGACGAGGGCACGCCGACCGGATGCACGACGCTGATCGAGGGCGGGGTGCTGCGCGGCTACCTGCAGGACAAGCTCAATGCGCGGCTGATGGGCGCCACTCCGACCGGCAACGGGCGCCGTGAGTCGTTCGCCCACCTGACCCTGCCCCGCATGACCAACACCTACATGATGCCCGGGCCCCATGACCCCGGCGACATCATCGCCTCGGTGGACAAGGGACTCTACTGCCGGAACTTCGGCGGCGGGCAGGTGGACATCACCTCGGGCAAGTTCGTCTTCTCGGCCAGCGAGGCCTACCTGATCGAGCGCGGTCGGCTCGGGGCGCCGGTCAAGGGCGCAACGCTGATCGGCAACGGGCCGGATGTGCTGACCCGGGTCTCGATGGTCGGAAACGACCTGCGGCTGGACGACGGCGTGGGCACCTGCGGCAAGGAAGGGCAGGACGTGCCGGTCGGCGTCGGCCAGCCGACGCTCAGGGTGGATCGGCTGACCGTCGGCGGCACGGCCTGAGCGGCGTCGCAGCAGGACCGGCTCCAGCATGTGGCTGCCACGCCCAGTCTACGAGGCGCTGCCCTATGCCTATGTGCTGGCCGGGGCGGGCCTGCTGCTCGCTGCGTTCCTGCTCGACACCGGGCCGCGTAGCCTGTTGCTGTTGCTCGGCGTGGGCGCAGTGACCGTCGGCCTGGTGTTCTGGATGCGGCGACGCGATTACCGCGCCGCGCAGGACGAGTACGACCAGCGATCGCTGGACGACTAGCTCGGGCCGCCCCGGCTCACCCGATCGTGCACGGGCCGGCCTCAGGAGTCACGGGCCGCGGTTTCCGGCCGCTCCTCCTCGGCCCGGTCCACGGCGGGCTGCGGCTCTTCGCGGAAATAAGCCAGCCTGTGCGTCCCGATGCTGACGACGTCGCCTGCCGCGAGACGGTGACGCCGGACCCGCTTGCCGCCGACGACGATGCCGTTGGTGCTGTTGAGGTCCTCGATGACGCTCTGGCCTTCCCTGTCCGTGATCACCTGGGCGTGATGCCGGCTGACGAACTTGCTGTCGATCGCCAGGTCGTTGTCCGGCGTGCGCCCGATCACGAAGCGCCCCGGCACGAGCATGGCCCTCGCGACCACGTCGCCCTTCTGCGAGAGCACCAGCGAGCCCACCGGCAGTCGCTGCTGCGGCGCGGTGTCCTCGAGCATGTGCTGCATGTGGGTCCTGGCCGCGTACTCGACCCACTGCAGCTCGGCGATCGCTGAGCCGAGCTCCTCCACGGTGACGGTCGTACGGTCCTGGGCGAACGCCGCGAGCAGCGCGGTATCGCACAGCGTGTTTACCAGCCGGGGTATTCCGCCCGTGTACCGGTAGATCACCGGGTAGGTCGCCGGATCGAAGATCGCGTCCTCGGCGTCGCCCGCCACTCTCAGGCGGTGCCGCACGTATTCCCCGGTCTCCTGCTCGGAAAGCGCGGTGAGGTGAAACCGCAGGCGCACGCGCTGCATCAGCTGCACGAGGTCCGCGGAGTCCAGCTTGTCGTTGAGCTCCGGCTGCCCCGCGAGGATGATGCGCAGCACCTTCTCCTTGGTGGTCTCGATCCCGGAGAGCAGCCGCAGCTCCTCCAGCACCGCGTTGCTGAGGTTCTGCGCCTCGTCCACGATCACCAGCACCTTCCGGCGGTTCGCGTACTGCTCGATCAGGAAGCTGTTCAGAGTGGCGAGCAGCTCGGCCTTGCGCATCCGGAACGGCGCAAAACCGAACTGGGCCAGCAGTGTCTGCAGGAACTCGAGCGGGGAGAGCTGCGTCTGGTTGATCTGCGCGACGACGACGTCCTGGTCGATCTCTTTCAGGAAGGTCTCGATCAACGTGGTCTTGCCCGAGCCGATCTCGCCGGTGATCACGACGAAACCGTCGGTGAACCAGATCGTGGACTCCATGTACGCCTTCGCGCGTGCGTGGATCCCGCTCAGGTACAGGAAGGCCGGATCGGGACTGAGCCGGAACGGAAGTTCCTGCAGTTTGAAGTGGTCTAGGTACATGGCGTCACCGGAACCCTACTATAAATGCAGCTAACGCGCGTACGGAACCGCGCAGTGCGTCACAAGCCGGGAAAACAGGCGGCCCGCGAAGGCTCGCGAGCATGTGACTGGCGACGCCGGGTCAGCGTGGCACGCGCCGCAGCACGCGCCGCAGCAGCTTGTCCCGCTCCGCTGCGGTCGCCGCCACGACGGTGCAGTGCCCGAGCTTCCTGCCCGCACGCGGTTGCTTGCCGTAGTCGTGGAAGTGCAGGCCAGGCATCGCGAGCAGGCCGGCACGATCGGGCATCGAGCCGATGAAATTCACCATCGCCGAGTGCCCGGTGGCCGACGTATCGCCGAGCGGCAGCCCGAGGATCGCGCGCAGGTGATTCTCGAACTGCGAGGTCGCCGCGCCCTCGATGCTCCAGTGCCCGGTGTTGTGCACCCGCGGCGCCATTTCGTTGGCCATCAGCCGGTCGTCCTTGACGAAGAACTCGATCGCCAGCACACCGACGTAGTCGAACTCGCGCAGCACGCGGCGCAGGTAGCGCAGCGCGAGCGGGCCCACCTGTCCCCCCTCCCAGGGCGCCACGGTCGTGCGCAGGATTCCGTCGCGGTGCGTGTTCGCGACGAGCGGATAGGCACGTATCTCGCCGCTCGTGCTGCGCGCGCCGACGATCGAGACCTCGCAGTCGAAGTCCACGAAGCCCTCGAGTATCAGCGGCACGCCACCGAGCGCCCGCCACGCGGAGGGCACGTCGCCAGGCTTGCGCAGCACGCGCTGTCCACGGCCGTCATAGCCGAGCCGGCGGGTCTTCAGCACGCAGGGCAGGCCGATCTCCGCCACGGCCATGCGCAGTTCCGCCGCCGAATCGACGCTGCGGTAGCTCGGTGTCGGAATGCCGAGCCGGCCGAACAGCTCCTTCTCGAGCAGCCGGTCCTGCGAGACCCGCAGCGCGTCGGCGGGCGGGAAGCACGGTCGCAGGGAGGCAACGGTGCCCAGTGCCTCGACGGGGACGTTCTCGAACTCGTAGGTGATCAGGTCCACGTCGGCCGCGAGCTGCTCCAGGCTCGCCGGGTCGTCGTAGGCACCGACGACCAGTGGCGCGAGCTGCCCGCTCGGCGCCTCCGCATTGGGGTCGAGAAAACGGAAACGCAGGCCGAGCGGAAAGCCCGCCAGCGCCAGCATCCGACCGAGCTGGCCCGCCCCGATGATGCCGATGTTCATTCGTCCGGGGGGCTGCGTGGGTCGGGTCGGGAAAGCACGGTTTCGGTCTGCGCGCGCCGGAACGCCTCGAGCGCGTCGAGGACGCGGTGGTCCTCGTTCGCGACGATCGCTGCGGCGAGCAGCGCCGCGTTCTTCGCGCCGGCAGACCCGATCGCCAGCGTGCCGACCGGAACGCCTGCGGGCATCTGCACGATCGACAACAGCGAGTCCAGCCCGTTCAGCGCCTTCGACTGCACCGGCACGCCCAGCACCGGCAGCGTCGTCTTCGCGGCGGTCATGCCCGGCAGGTGGGCGGCGCCACCGGCGCCCGCGATCAGCACCTTCAGGCCGCGGTCGCGGGCCGTGGCGGCGTACTCGAACAGCAGGTCGGGCGTGCGGTGAGCGGAAACCACGCGCACCTCGAACCCGACGCCGAGCGCCTCGAGCGTCTCGGCGGCCGGCTGCATGGTCTCCCAGTCGGAGACCGAACCCATGATGATGCCAACCCGCGCGCTCACTGCGGCATTGTACACGGGCGCGCGCCGCCGCTAGGACTGCCCGTCCTGGAGCGTCTCCCGCAGGCGGCGAAACAGCTGGCGCGAGGCCGCGCCGGCGCGAGTCGCGCTCTGTTCCGCGCGGGCCTGCCGTGCGAGCGCGCGCAGTTGCTCGAGCTCGGCCACTTCGACGCGCGCTGCGAGCTCCGTCCAGGCCGATTCCTGGTCGGCGATCAGGCGGGCCCGCCAGTCCTCGAGGTCGTGCTCGCGACGGATCCGACGCTGGTCTGCCACGGCGAGCTGGGCCAGGTACTGCTGGATCGGCTCGACGTCGACGCCCCGCATCAGCTTGCCGACGTACTGGCGCTGGCGCAGGCGCGCACCGTGGCTCGTGATGCGGCGAGCCGCCTCGACGGCGTCGCGGAGCTTCTCCGGCAGCGGCGCGTCGTCGAGTTGCGCTGCGGGCAGGTCGACCAGCTGCTCGCCGAGCCGCTCGATCTGCTGGCTGCGGCGCTTCAGCTCGCTCTTGCTCGGCGGCTCGATCCCGCCCTCGGCGGCGCGTTTCATCCGCCGATGCTAGCACGCGCGGGCGGACGGCCGATCCGCTGCTAGAATCGCCGCTCCCGAGACGTGGACGAGACGATGAGCAAGGACAAGCCGGCGGTGCCGGTCGCGGAATGGCCAGACCTGCTGGCGCTGGTGGACATCGCACTCGAGGAGGCCGATGCGCTCGGAGCGGCCCAGGCCGAGGCGGCCGTCAGCATGGACGTGGGCCTCAGCGTTTCGGCGCGGCTCGGCGAGGTCGAGACGATCGAGTACCACCGCGACCGGGGCATGGCCGTCACGGTCTACTTCGGCACGCACAAGGGCAGCGCCAGCACGTCGGACCTCGGCGCCGATGCGCTTCGGGAGACCGTGGCCAAGGCCTGCAGCATCGCGCGCTTCACGGCCGAGGACGCCTGTGCCGGCCTCGCCGATCCCGAGGACCTCGCCGGCGAGGTGCCGGATCTGCAGCTCTCGCATCCCTGGGACCTGAGTCCCGAGCGGGCCTGCGAAATGGCCGTGGCCTGCGAGGCCGCCGCGATGGGCGTGGATGCGCGCATCACCAATTCGGAGGGCGCGTCGGTCGGCACACACCGGGGTCTGCGGGCTTACGGCAATTCGCACGGCTTTCGCGGGGCCTATCCCGGTACGGTGCACAGCGTGAGTTGCGCCGTGCTCGGCAGCGAGAACGGCTCGATGGAGCGCGACTACTGGTACTCGACGGCCCGCGACTGGCGCGAGCTCGAGGACGTCGAGCAGGTCGGCCGCCGAAGCGGAGAGCGGACACTGCGGCGCCTCGGGGCCCGCAAGCTCGCGACGGCCCGTCTGCCGGTGCTGTTCAGCCCCGAGGTGGCGCGCGGTCTGATCGGGCACTTCGTCGGCGCGATCCGCGGCGGCAGCCAGTACCGCCGGGCCTCGTTCCTGCTCGACGCGGCGGGCGAGAGGGTCTTTCCCGACTGGTTCGCGATCTCCGAGCGGCCGCACCTGCCCCGGGCGCTGGCAAGCGCGCCGTTCGATCACGAGGGCGTGCGGACCTGCGACAGGGAGATCGTCGAAGGGGGCGTGCTGCTCGGGTACGTGCTGAGCGCCTATTCGGCCCGCAAGCTGGGGCTGCGCACGACCGGCAACGCAGGCGGCACGCACAACCTGATCGTCCACGGCCGCGGCAAGGACTTCGAGCAGATGCTCGCACTGATGGGGCGCGGGTTGCTGGTCACCGAACTGATGGGCCAGGGCGTCAACGGCGTCACCGGCGACTATTCACGCGGGGCCGCGGGGTTCTGGGTGGAGAACGGGCGCGTAGTGCACCCGGTGCACGAGGTCACGATCGCGGGCAACCTGAAGGACATGTACCGGCAGATCGTCGAGGTCGGCAGTGACGTCGACGTCCGTGGCGGCATCCGTACCGGCTCGATCCTGATCTCGGAGATGACTGTCGCCGGGGATTGAACCGGTCCGGCGCAGCGGCAACGTCAGGGTCCGACCAGGTCCCGAAGGCTCCGGCCCTTCATGCTGTCCATCATCGCCGACTCCGCGGCGCTGCTCGCGGCGTCTGCGGTGGGTACCGGCTGGGGTACGGGTCTGCGCGGGTCGTGCGTCTCGTTGCGGATCGCGTCCAGAACCTGGTCGAGCCGGATCGAGTCCAGTGCCCGGGCCGGCGCCACCGTGTCGTCCTCGGCGGTCAGCACGAGCCCGTGCTGCTCTAGCGCGGTGACGATCTCGTCGATCACCGTGCCGGGCACCTCGAGGCGCTCGGCAAGCGCGTTGATGCTCCAGCGCGGCCCGCCCTCGAGGAAGCTGCGACCGACCAGGTACATCACGGACATGGCCAGCCTTTCGCGCAGCGCGCCCGTCATCGGTATCTCCGAGTGGCCGGTCCGCAGGTACTCGGGGTGCTGCACGTAGAAGGACAGCTGCGCGCCCAGCAGCAGTATCAGCCAGCTCAGGTGCAGCCATACCAGCGACAGCAGCACCACCGCGAACCCGGCATAGATCACCAGCGTCTTGGTCGAATAGACCACGATCCTCGCGAACAGCGCGCCGACGGCCGCCCAGAGCACGCCGGCGAACGTCGCGCCGACCAGGGCCGGTCCGAGCCGGACCCGCGTGTTCGGCATGTAGACGTACACGAACGTGAACAGGCCGATGATCAGCAGGTACGGTGCGAAACGGACCTGGTTGCCAGCGGACTCCGATCCACCCGCGAGACCGGACAGCCGGTCGACGACCTCGCTGGCCTCGATGGAGGCGAGCAGCACCATCGCCGTGACCGCGATCACCGGTCCGACGACCATCACCACCAGGTACTCGGTCGCCCGCCGGGCGAGCGATCGCGGCCGCTGCACGTGCCAGGTGAAATTGAGGGCCTCCTCCACCTTCTGGATCATCGTCACGACCGTGTAGAGCAGGAACGCGAAGCCGACGGTCCCGAGCAGCGCGCCCTGCACGTTGTCGACGAACGCCATGATCTGTGTGATCAGCTCGGTTCCCCGCGCGCCGAGCGGCCGGACGAATTCCAGCAGTGCCGTCTCGATCTCGCGATGGATGCCGAACACCTTCAGCACGGCTACCGAAACCGCGACGATCGGCACCGTGGCGAACAGCGTCGTGTAGACCAGGCTCATCGCACGCAGGCCGAGCTCGCCGCGCGCCAGGTCCCTGAGCAGCGCGTAGATGTAGCGCAGCGGTACCGCGAGCCAGCGCAGCGGCTTGAGCCCGGGCTGGTCCGGGACGTCGAACAGCAAGTGCTCGGCCTGGCGCTGCACGGCCTGGAACATCGGCCACTCCTGGAAGTCCTCGCCAGAGCCTTGCACGGCCGACCGACCACCGGCAAGTGCTAGATTAGCGACGATGAGCGAGCCACGCGCCGACGGTTATCCCTGCCGGATCGTCTGCCTGACCGAGGAAACCACCGAAGTCCTCTACCTGCTCGGCGAGGACTGGCGCATCGCCGGCATTTCCGGCTTCACGGTGCGGCCGCCGCGCGCCCGGCGCGAGAAGCCGAGGGTCTCGGCCTTCACCAGCGCGAAGCTCGACCGGATCGAGGCACTGGAGCCGGATCTCGTGCTGGCGTTCTCGGACCTGCAGGCGGAGATCGGCGCCGAGCTCGTCCGGCGCGGCTTCGACGTGCACGTCTTCAACCAGCGCAGCGTGCCGCAGATCCTCGGCATGATCCGCATGCTCGGTGGAATGGTCGGCTGTGAGTCGCGGGCCCGGGCGCTCGCCGACCGACTCGAGGCGGAGCTCGGGCGGATACGCGAGGCTGCAGCGCTGCTGCCGCGCCGGCCCAGGGTTTACTTCGAGGAGTGGGACGCGCCGCAGATCTCGGCGATCCGCTGGGTATCGGAGCTCGTGGAAATCGCCGGCGGCGAGAACGTATTCCCGGAACTCGCCGCCGAGTCACTGGGCAGGGACCGCATCATCCACGACCCGCTCGAAACGGTGCGTCGCGCGCCGGAGATCATCTTCGGCTCCTGGTGCGGCAAGAAGTTCAGCCCGCGCGCCGTCCGCGAGCGGCCGGGCTGGGCCGACGTCCCGGCGGTTCGCGACGGCGAGCTGCACGAGGTGAAGTCGTCGATCATCCTGCAGCCGGGACCTGCGGCGCTGACCGATGGCGTGCGGGAACTCCACCGGGTGATCGCGAACTGGTCGCAGCTCAGGTCGTGAGTCGCCGCAGCGCTTCCTCGTACCGCTGGCTCGTCCCGCGGATGACTTCCTCGGGCAGGTGGGGTGCCGGCGGGGTCTTGTCCCAGTCCAGCGTCTCGAGGTAGTCGCGCACGAACTGCTTGTCGAATGAAGGCGGACTCGACCCGGGCCGATAGCTGTCCACCGGCCAGAAGCGCGAGGAGTCAGGCGTCAGCGCCTCGTCGATCAGCACCAGGCGGCCCTGCGCATCGGTGCCGAACTCGAATTTCGTGTCCGCGATGATGATGCCTCGCTCGAGCGCATGTGCGGCCGCGTAGCGGTACAGCGCGAGTGCCGTCTCGCGCACCTTGCCGGCGAGTTCCGGGCCGATCGCGGCGACGACCTCGCCGAAGCCGACGTTCTCGTCGTGCATCCCGCGCTCGGCCTTGGTCGCAGGGGTGAAGATCGGCTCCGGCAGCCGCTCGGCCATGCGCAGTCCCGGGGGCAGCGCGATCCCGCAGACGGCGCCGCTGCGCTGGTAGTCCTTCCATCCGGATCCGATCAGGTAACCGCGCACGACTGCCTCGACGGGCAGTGCATCGAGCCTGCGCACGACCACGCTGCGGTCCGCGATCAGCGCCCGTTCGCCCGGGTCCGGCACCACCTGCTCGAGCGGCACCGCCGCGAGGTGATTGGGGATGATGTGCCCGGTGCGGTCGAACCAGAAATTGGAGATCCGGGTGAGGACGCGGCCCTTGCCGGGAATGGGGTCGGGCAGCACCACGTCGAACGCGCTCAGGCGGTCGGTCGTGACGATCAGCATGTGCTCGTCATCGACGGCGTAGAGGTCCCGGACCTTGCCCTGGTGCAGCCGCTCGAGGCCGCTCAGGCTGGACTCGTGCATCGGCGGGGAAATCGTGTTGGCGGTGGACATCGCTTCGCTCCGGGTGAGGCCACCCGCCTCGCAGCAACAGGCTGATACCATAGGCTTTCGGGGCGGTCACCGAGTGTTGCAGGCGCGTTCCCCGACGGTCAAGGAATCCATGAACTGGTACGGAAAGATCATCGGCGCGGTCCTCGGCGCCATCATCGGGCGCGGCCTGTTCGGCGCGATCGTCGGATTCCTGATCGGTCACCTGTTCGACCAGCAGTCTTCGGTCAGAGGCCGGCAGCGGGTGGGCGCGAGCCCGCGAGACCTGCAGCAGGCGTTCTTCAGCGCGACCTTCCAGGTGATGGGTCACGTCGCCAAGGCGGACGGGCGGGTCTCGGAGCGCGAGATCGACGCCGCGCGCGAGGCGATGCAGCGCTTTTCGCTCGGCGAAGCCGAGGTGCGCCGTGCGATCGACTATTTCACCGAGGGCAAGCGTGGCGACTTCCCGCTCGAGCAGGCGCTCGCCGCACTGCGCGAGCTGACCGAGGGCCGCGAGGACCTGCGCCGGCTGTTCATCCAGATCCAGCTCGAGGCCGCGCTGCGCGCGGACGGGCTCAATACCGCGTCGCGTGCCGTGTTCCAGCGGATCTGCGCCGCGCTCGGGGTGTCCAGCATCGAGTTCGCCGCGCTCGAGGCGATGCTCAGGATGCGCGGCGCGGGGCACGGTCCGGGCACCCAGCGGCGCAGCGAGCCGAGCCGCCTGTCCGATGCCTACCAGTTGCTGGGCGTGACGCCGCAGAACACGGACGCCGAGGTCAGGCGCGCGTACCGCCGCCTGATGAGCCGCAACCATCCGGACAAGCTCGTCTCGAGCGGCCTGCCCGAGTCGATGGTGGCGGCCGCTCAGGAGCGCACCCGGCAGATCCTCGAGGCCTACGAGATCGTGAAGCGTCACCGTGGCATGAAATAGACGCCGTCCCTGCTAGAGTTTTGTCGACGACCGCTGGAGACCCGCGATGCTGACACCCTGGATTGCTCCTTCGATACTTTCGGCCGACTTCGCCAGGCTGGGCGAGGAAGTCCGCGCGGTCCTGGAGGCCGGCGCCGACATCGTCCACTTCGACGTGATGGACAACCACTACGTTCCCAACCTGACCATCGGGCCGCTGGTGTGCGAGGCGCTGCGCAAGCACGGGATAGAGGCGCCGATCGACGTGCACCTGATGGTGAAGCCCGTGGATCGGATCATTCCGGATTTCGCCAAGGCGGGCGCGAGCTGGATCACGTTTCATCCCGAGGCGAGCGAGCACGTGGACCGCACGCTCGGACTGATCCGGGAGCAGGGCTGCCGGGCGGGTCTGGTCTTCAATCCGGCGACGCCGCTCGCCTGGCTGGACCACGTGATCGACAAGGTGGACATGATCCTGCTGATGTCCGTGAACCCGGGCTTCGGCGGCCAGGCCTTCATCCCGTCGGTGCTGCCGAAGATCAGGCGCGTGAGGGAACTCATCGACGCGAGCGGGCGCGAGATCCGGCTCGAGGTGGACGGGGGCGTGAAAGTGGAGAACATCGGCGCGATCGCCGCGGCCGGGGCGGACACGTTCGTCGCCGGGTCTGCGATTTTCGGTTCCCGGGACTACCGGGCCACGATCGAGGCGATGCGCGCGCAGATCGCCGAACGCGAAGCAGCGGCTCCGGGCTGAGCCGCGCTACGCTCAGTCTTCCTCGTCCTCGTCGTCGTCTGCCGTGGTCGCCTTGCGGCTGCGCAGCGCCAGCGGCGAAGGCGCGGAGGGCTGGCTCGAGATCTGGGCGGCCTTGCCCTTCAGCTTCGGCCGGACTCCGTAGACGACCATCGTCTTGCCGCGCGCGGTGAGCAGCCCCTGCTCCTCCAGCACCTTCAGGACCCGGCCCGCCATCTCGCGCGAGCAACCGACCAGGCGCGACAGTTCCTGCCGGCTGACCTTGATCTGGGTCCCCTCGGGATGGGTCATCGCGTCGGGCTCGTTGCACAGGTCCATGATCGCGTGAGCCACGCGGCCAGTGACGTCGACGAAAGCCAGGTCCCCCAGCTTGCGGTTCGTCCGGTCGAGGCGGCTCGCGAGCTGCGTCGCGAGCTCGAACAGCAGCGTCGGGCTCTCGGCCGCGATCTGACGGAAGCGCGGGTAGGTCATTTCGGCGAGCTCGCACTGGGTGCGGGTGCGGACCCAGGCGCTGCGCTGCGGCTGGTCGTTGAACAGCCCCATCTCGCCGAAGAACTGGCCCTTGTTCAGGTAGGCGAGGACCATCTCGTTGCCTTCCTCGTCCTCGATCAGGACCTCGACCGAGCCCTTGATCACGAAATACAGGACGTCCGGAACGTCACCGGCATGGATCAGCACGGTCTTGGACGGCACCGTTCGGATCCTGCAGTAGCTCAGGAAGCGATTGATCGCCGGAATCTCGCTCAACGGCCTGCCCGCTGTCTCCATGCCTGGCTCCCTTGCCACCCTTATGTAAAAGTTCCCCGGATTTAATACGACTGCGCGCGGTGTCGCAACCGTTCACACCCGGTAGGCCGTCCAGGTCATCAGCTTTGCGACCCGGCGCATCAGCCGCTGCACCGGTCCCGGGAGTTCCCGGCCGCCTGCCTCGCGGGCCTCCTCGCCGTGCCGCGCCTCGTCGAGCTGCATCTGCGCGACGATCCGGCGCGAGCGCGCGTCGTCCTCGGGCAGCAGGTGCAGGTGCGATTCGAGGTGCTCGATCACCTGCCGCTCGGTCTCGGCCACGAAGCCGAGGCTGTTGCGGTCGCCGGCGAGTCCCGCGACGGTGCCGATCATGAACGAGCCCGCATACCAGACCGGTGCCAGCAGGCTGGTCCGGGAGTCGAGTTCCCGCACGCGTTGCTCGCACCATGCCAGGTGGTCGGTCTCGTCCCGGGCCGCGTCCAGCAGCCTGCCGCGGACGGCCGGATTGCGCGCCGTCAGCGCCTGGCCGTGATACAGCGCCTGCGCGGCGATCTCGCCGGCGTGGTTGACCCGCATCAGGCCGGCCGCGCGCCGACGCGCCCCGGGCTCGTGGACCGACTCCGGCTCGTCCCCGGCCGGGCTCGGTCTGGCCGCCACGTTGGAGGCCGCGACGGTCCGAAGCCCCCGGTCGAACTCGTGGATCAGCCGGTCGGCGAGGCTCAGGTGTCGGTTCGGGCCGGGCATCGGGCGCGACTATATATAATTAAGGTGTTGTACGGGGGCCCTCCGGGCCCCATCGCGGGGCTTTGCAATGCCCGGCCTCCTGCATTATTATTTGCGGCTCTTTGCAGAACTCACAGGTTCCCTGGAGTCTCCGATGACGACCGTATTTGCACGGCCCGAGCGGGTGCGGCGCGACTGGTACGTGGTGGATGCGAGCGGCAAGACGCTCGGCCGCCTGGCGACCGAACTCGCGACCCGGCTGCGCGGCAAGCACAAGGCCGAGTACACGCCGCACGTGGATACCGGCGACCACATCATCGTGCTCAACGCCGAGAAAGTGCGCGTGACCGGCAACAAGCTCAAGGACAAGGTGTACTACTGGCACACCGGCGCCATCGGCGGCATCAAGAGCCGGTCGCTCGAGAAGATGCTGGCAGAGCACCCGGAACGGGCCATCGAGTACGCGGTCAAGGGCATGCTGCCCAAGAATCCGCTCGGCCGGCGCATGTTCAAGAAGCTCCACGTCTTCCAGGGCGGCAAGCATCCGCACGCGGCGCAGCAGCCTAAGCCGCTCGAAATCTGATCAAGTCGAGGCCAATCAAGATGCCCGCCAGCACGAACTACGGAACCGGTCGCCGCAAGACCTCCACGGCGAGGGTCCACATCCGGACCGGTACCGGCAACATCCGCATCAACGGCCGCTCGCTCGAGGAGTTCTTCGGGCGCCAGACGGCCCGCATGATCGTTCGGCAGCCGCTCGAGACGGTCCAGATGACCGACCGGTTCGACATCGACGTGAACGTCGTCGGCGGCGGCAACACGGGCCAGGCCGGCGCGATCCGCCACGGCCTGACGCGCGCATTGATCGACTACGACGAGACGCTGCGCAAGCCGCTGCGCGACGCGGGTTTCGTGACGCGCGACGCACGCGAGGTCGAGCGCAAGAAGGTCGGCCTGCGCAAGGCACGACGCGGCACGCAGTTCTCGAAGCGTTAACCTATCGGCAATTGAGCGGCGCCCCGGGGGCGCCGCCCGCCGGCCGGTTCATTGGGGGATCGTCTAGCGGTAGGACTACGGACTCTGACTCCGTCAACCTAGGTTCGAATCCTAGTCCCCCAGCCAGCAACGAAGCCCGCCACCAGGCGGGCTTCTTTCATCCGGCAGCCCGCACAGGGGCTCAGCGTCGATCCGGGGCCGGCGCGGCGTCCTCGAGGGCGTCCGCGAGCAGTTCGATCCAGTGCCGTACCGGCACGGGTGCCACTGCACGAAGGTGCTCGAGACAGCCGATGTTCGCCGTGGCGATCACCTCCGGCTCGCCGCCCATCAATGCCGCCAGTTTCCTCTCCCGCAGCGCGTTCGAGATGTCCTGCTGCAGGATCGAGTATGTCCCCGCGGAGCCGCAGCAGTCGGTCGGGTTCGCGACCCGAGTGAGCAGGAAACCCGCGGCTTCCAGCAGCCGCTCCACCCGGCCCGCGAGCCGTTGCCCGTGCTGCAGCGTGCAAGGGGACTGCACCGCGACGCGCGAGCGTTGCCCGGGGACGAGCCCGGCGCCGGCGAGGTCGCGTGCCTCGATGAGTTCGCTGACATCGCGGGTCGCCGCGCTGACCCGCTGCGCCAGCGCCGACCACTGCGGATCGTCCTGCAGCAGGTTCGCGTAGTCCTTGACCATCAGCCCGCATGCGCTGGTCGTGCTGACGACCGCCTCGGCGCCGAGGTCCAGCGCGGCGGCGAGCGACTCGACGTTGCTCCTGACCTGACCGAGCGCACGATCGTGTCGTCCAAGGTGATGGCACAGCGCACCGCAGCAAGCCTCCCGTTCCAGCCGCACGACGGCGATGCCCAGCGAGCCGAGCACCCGGGTTGCGGCGGCGTTGATCTGCGGGCGAAGGCCGGGCTGTACGCAGCCCTCGAGCAGCACCACGCGACGCGCGTGCGATGCGTCGGCGGCGGACGGCCCCGGTGAGCGTGCGGGGCGCGGGATGCGCGCCCGCAGCGCAGCGGGAACGAGAGGACCGAGCGCGCGGGCGAGTCCGATGCCGCCACTGACCAGCCGGCGACGCGACAGCGTCTCGGTCAGCAGCCAGCGTTTGACGCGCTCGACCGGTCCGCGCGGGCCAGCGGTCTCGAGCAGCTCCCGCCCCAGGTCGACGAGGCGACCGTACTGCACACCCGACGGGCAGGCGCTCTCGCAGGCCCGGCAGGTCAGGCAGCGGTCCAGATGCCGGCTGATCGTCGCCGTCTGCTGCTCGCCCTCGACGAGCTGCTTGATCAGGTAGATCCGCCCGCGGGGGCTGTCGAGCTCGTTGCCGAGCAGCCTGTAGGTCGGGCAGGCCGGCAGGCAGAAGCCGCAGTGCACGCAGCGGCTGAGCAAGTCCCGGGCCTGCCTGCCCTGCGGCGTGCCGTCTAGCCAGCTGGCCGGAGTGGTGTGCATGCGCCGCTCAGAAGTCCCGGTACATCCGGCCGGGATTTAGCACGCGCTCGGGGTCGAAGACGCGCTTCAGCGACGCATGCAACCGGCTGAGCGCCGGAGTGAGTGGCTCGAACACCTCGGCATCGCCGTGCACGCCGCGGAAGCCGGTCGCGAAGCCGCCGTGTTCGGCCGCGATGCGCCGGCAGGCTTCCCGGTCTGCACCGTGGCACCAGCGCTGCATGCCGTTCCATTCGAACAGCGCTACGCCCGCCGAGGCGAGCGCCGGTGTCCCGGGCGGCAGCGAGAGCCTCCACAGGGGCCGTTGCAGATCGAAGCAAGCGTGCGTCTGTTCGCGCAGGCTGCGCCAGAACGCGGCGCCGTCGTCGAGCGCCGTACCGCCGAGCTGCCGGTGCATTCGGGCCAGCGCGGCCGGCGAGCCCTCGAGCCGCAACGTCAGCACACCGTCGAACCAGCAGCTGGCCGTAAGCGGCAGCGGCATCCGCGTCCATTCCGTCAGCCTGCGCAGCGCCTCGTCCTCGGCCGCTTCCTGGCGGATCGTCAACTCACCCATCGGGACCGGGACCACGCGCAGCGAGACCTCGAGCAGTACGGCGAGCGTTCCGAGCGAGCCGGCCATGATCCGCGCGACGTCGTAGCCGGCGACGTTCTTGATCACCTCGCCGCCGAACCGCAGCACCCGGCCGTCGCCGGTCAGGATGCGCACGCCGAGCAGGTGGTCCCTGACCGCGCCCGCCGACGCGCGGGCGGGTCCGGCGAGGCCGGCGGCGACCATTCCGCCGAGCGTCGCCGACGGGGCGAACTGCGGGGGCTCGAAGGGCAGGCGCTGCCCGCTGGCCGCGAGCAGCTCGATGGTCTCGTCGAGTCGCGTGCCGGCGCGCGCCGTGACGACGAGCTCGGCCGGGTCGTACCGCAACACGCCGCGGTGGCCAGAGACGTCGAGCTCCTCGGCCTCGACCTGTCGCCCGTAGAAGCGCTTGCTGTCGCCGCCTCGCACCCGGAGCGCGGTCCTTCCCGCGGCCGCGTCACGGACGCGTTCGACCAGTTCCGACGTGAGGTCCGCTTCCGCCATCGACATCAGAACCGCGGCAGGTGACCGTGAGGGAGCTTCCCGCCGTGCACGCGCATCGCACCGTAGTCGGCGCAGCGCGCGAGCGTCGGGACGGCCTTGCCCGGATTGAGCAGTTCCTGCGGATCGAAGGCCCGCTTCAGCGCATGGAAGAGCTCGAGTTCGGCGCTGGCGAACTGTGAACACATCGGTCCGAGTTTCTCCACGCCCACGCCGTGCTCCCCGGTCACGGTGCCGCCCACCGCGACGCACAACTCGAGGATCGCGGCCCCGAATGCCTCGGCCCGCTCGAGTTCACCCGCGTTGCCGGCGTCGAACATGATCAGCGGGTGCAGGTTGCCGTCGCCGGCGTGGAATACGTTGGCCACCGGCAGCGCGTACTCCTCGGACATCTGGCTGATGCGTTGCAGCACCTCCGCGAGGTGACGACGCGGGATGGTGCCGTCCATGCAGTAGTAATCCGGGGCGAGGCGACCCACGGCGGGAAAGGCCGATTTGCGGCCCGACCACATCAGCAGGCGCCCGGACACGTCGGGCGCACGCCGCAGTTCCGTGGCCCCGTGCCCGCGCAGCAGACGCTCCACCGCCTCGAGCTGCGCCTCGACGTCCTCGCCGAGGCCGTCGAGTTCGCACAGCAGCAGCGCGGCGGCGTCCTCGGGATAGCCGCAGTGCACGAAGGCCTCTGCGGCGCGGATCGCCGGCGCATCCATCATCTCCAGTCCTGCCGGAATGATCCCGGAGGCGATCAGGCCGCCGACCGCTCCGGCGCAGCGACCGACGTCGTCGAACGAGGCCATCAGCAGCTCGACGCGTTCCGGGACCGGCAGCAGCCGGACCGTCACCTCGACGACGACGCCGAGCATGCCCTCCGAGCCGGTAAGCAGCGCGAGCAGTGGCAGTCCCGGGGCATCGCCCATCGGCGAGCCGAGCGTGAGCAGTTCCCCGTCGATCGTGACCAGCTTGATCTCGAGCAGGTTGTGCAGCGTCAGGCCGTGCTTGAGGCAGTGCACGCCACCGGAGTTCTCGGCGACGTTGCCGCCGATCGTGCAGGCAACCTGCGAGGAAGGATCCGGGGCGTAGTAGAGGCCGTGCGGGCCGGCCGCCGCCGAGATGGCGAGATTGGTCACGCCCGGCTGCACGCGTGCGAGTCGCCGGTCGGCATCGACCTCGAGGATCTGATCGAGCCTGGCGAGCACCAGCAGCACGCCGCCTTCCACCGGCAGCGCGCCGCCCGACAGGCCGGTCCCGGCTCCGCGCGCGACGACCGGCACCTGATGACGCCGGCAGGCGGCGAGCGCGGTCTGCACCTCGGCCGTGGACGTCGGCAACACGACGAGCTCGGGACGCCGCCGGTGCGCCGTCAATGCGTCGCATTCGTAAACGACGCAGGCCTCGGGTGTCGCGAGGACCGACTGCGGACCGAGTGCCGCCTCGAGTTCTGCTACCAGGGAGCGATCAATCGCCACGCGCCAAGGTTACGACGTCCGACTCGGTTCCTACCAGTAGCAGATCGGCTGGCCGCTGCGCGAACAGCCCCACCGTGACGACGCCGGCGATCTGGTTGATCGACTGTTCGAGCGATACGGCGTCGACGATCTCGAGTCCCGCCACGTCGAGGACGTGGTTGCCGTTGTCGGTGACCGTGCCTTCGCGCCAGAGCGGACGCCCGCCGAGGGCCGCGAGTTCACGCGCGACGTAGCCGCGCGCCATCGGGATCACTTCGACCGGGAGCGGGAAGCTGCCCAGCCTGGCGACGAGCTTGCGCTCGTCCACGATGCAGACGAACCTGCGCGAGGCCGCCGCGACGATCTTCTCGCGCGTCAGCGCGCCGCCGCCGCCCTTGATCAGTTCGAGGCGGCGCGTCGCTTCATCGGCGCCGTCGACGTACAGCGGCAGCTCGCCGACCTCGTTGAGGTCGAGCAGCGGGACGCCGATCGACCGCAGGCGACGGCTGCTCGCCTCCGAGCTCGAGACCGCGCCGGCGATCCGGTCGCGCATCCCGGCCAGCGCGTCGATGAAGAAGTCGACCGTGGAACCCGTGCCGACGCCGATTACGGCATCCCGCGGGACGAATTCGAGCGCGGCCGCTGCGGCACGCTGCTTTTGCTGGTCCTGGCTCATCGGTTCGACGTCTCCAGAAACGACTGTGCCCGCTTTCGCGGGCACAGTTGGAAGCATGCGATCGTCGCTTACTTCTTCTTGGCGGCGACCTTCCGCTTCGCGGCGGCCTTCTTCACTGTCCGCTTGGCCTTCGCCTTCTTGACAGTCTTCTTGGCCTTCGCCTTCTTCACGGCCTTCTTGGCCTTCGCCTTCTTGACTGCAGTTGCCATTGTCATCTCCATAGTCGGGTTAGTCCGCGCGCAGTATTTACAGAAATCAAAACTTAATTGCAAGAGGTTCGTCACGAAAATCTGTCGCGCGTTCCTCGAAGCGAACGTCGCTGCGCTGTCGTTCAACGCATGCCGAGGATGAAGTTCCACTCATCGGCGGTGACCGGAGTGACCGAAAGTCGGTTGCCGCGACGGAGCAGCAGCATGTCTTTCAACGCGCCGCGCTGACGGCTGCGCAACTCCTTCAACGTGATCGGCGGATCGATCCGACGATCGAGCTTCACGTCGACGCTGTACCAGCGCGGCGACTTCGGATCGCCCTGCGGATCGAAGTACGGACTGTTGCGATCGAACGCGCTCGGGTCCGGGTAGCCCGCGCGGACGACCTTGACGATGCCCGCGATGCCGGGCTCCTTGCAGCTCGAGTGATAGAAGAAGGCGAGGTCTCCCCGCCGGAACTCGTCGCGCAGCATGTTGCGCGCCTGGTAGTTGCGCACGCCGTCCCATGCCGTCGTCGAGCGTGGTGCCGCTTCCAGGTCGTCGATGCCGAACGTATCCGGTTCGCTTTTCAGCAGCCAGTATTTCATCGGTCGGAAACCCCTTCAGGTTGATGGTCGCGCGCCGCTTGGCCTCGGGCGCGCGGGCCGGATGACCTCCCGGTCGGTGACGACGAGGTCGACCGGCACGTCCCAGCTCGAGGCGTCGATCGCCGGCAGTTCCTGGCAGGCGAACGCGACGCCCACCAGTCGCGGCCGACGCCAGCGTCGCGTGCCGTCCCGCAGCATGCGCAGTGCGCGGTCGTAGAAGCCGGCGCCCATGCCGAGCCGGTTGCCGGCCCGGTCGAAGCCGACGACCGGCAGCAGAATCGTGTCGAGTCGCCGTACCGGGACGCGCCGGGCAGTCGCGGCGAGCGGCTCGGCTACGCCGGCGAAGCCCCACGGGTTGCTGCCTGACCGGCCGTCGTAGGGCACGAAGGCGACATCGCGGCGACGCCTGCTCGCGATCTTCGGGGCGTGGAGGTCCACGCCGAGACGCAGCGCGTCTTCGACGACGCCAGCGAGGTTGACCTCGCCGGGCATCGCCAGGTAGACCGCGAGCTTGTCGCCGGGTCGAAGCAGGCCGAGGTCCCGGATGGAGCGTCGGATCGATTCCTGCGCCACGCGCCGTGCCGACGGTGAGAGCGCGCTTCGCGCGGCACGCATGCGCCGACGCGCCGCGCGGGTTTCGTTGCTGGGCTTGGCCATCGTCGCCGGATCGATGCAGGGAAAGAGGAGGCGCCACCCGCATGTGCCGTCACGGACCATTGCTCTCGACATGGAGCAATAAGCGGGGAAAACCGCGACACTTAAGGCTTCCCGCACGAGGCGGACGTGCACAATGCTGCCGCTGGTCAGGATCCCCTGGGTTTTTGACTTACGGTCGAGAGGTAACCCGGACCGTGTCGAACACCGCAGGCGGCGCCAATTCGAAAGGGAGTCGGGCCGTCGCCCGTCGCCCTATAGTTCCATCTGCTGGCCCTTTTCGAGCGCAGCTTCCACTCGCTCCCGGATCACCCTGAGCCGCGAGCCGACTTCTCCGTCTACCGCCGTGCCGCCGCGTCGCAGCTTGATCAGCTCGTTGGCCAGATTGAGCGCCGATATGACGGCGATGCGGTCGAGCCCGACGACGTTGCCGGTGTCGCGGACCTCCCGCATCTTGGCGTCCAGGTATTCCGCCGAGTCGAGCAGTGCGGAACGCTCGTCGGCCGGGCAGGCGACCTGGTACTCCCGATCGAGCAGCCGTACGCTGACGCGCGTGATCCGTTCCTCGCTCAAGTGCCGTGCTCCATCGCCTTCAGCCGGCCGATCATCGCCTCGACCCGCGTGCGGACCTGTTCGTTCTTCTGCAACAGGCCGGCGCGCTCGGAGATCAGTGAGTCCTGGCGCTGCCGGAGCGCGCGGTTCTCTTCCTTAACCCGCTCCATCGTCGCGACCAGTTCGTCGATGCGGCGCTCGAGTCGCTTGAGTTCGGCGTCCACTGCGGTCTTTGCGGCTTGCTCGCTCATGCGCGGAACTATAGAGCCCCACCCCGGGGGAATCAATCGAGCCGGCCGGGTCGTCGGGCGGGGTGCTAGGATAGATCCGATGAACTCCGCCCCGGCCTTCGAAGACGTCGCGCACTCGCTCGCCGCCGGCGGATCCGCGGTCCACGCAGCCGAGGCGCACGGCTGCCTGTGTGGAGCCATCGCGGCGCGCGCCGATTACTCGCTGGACGACTGGCTGCAGGAGCTGCGCCCGGAGCCCGGGCCGATGCCGGATGAAAAGGCGCTCACCGAATTGTATTCGGATACCGTCGGTACGTTGCGCGGACCGGACATGGATTTCGAGCCGCTGCTCCCCGCGGAGGCGTCCCCTCTGCCCGAGCGGGTCGAGGCGCTCGGCGCATGGTGCCAGGGCTACCTTTATGGACTCGGCTCTGCCGGGACCGGCGAGCCGCTGCCGATGTCCGAGGATACGGCCGAGATACTCGAGGACCTGGCCGAGATCGCCCGCGCCGGCGGCGCCGGGTCCGCCGAGGAGGAGATCGAGGAGAATGCCTACGCCGAGCTGGTCGAGTTCATTCGCGTCGGTGTCCAGCTGGTGGACGAGGAACTCGACGGGTGGCGTCGGGCACAGACGCTGCCGAAGACGCGTCACTGAGCAGCGATGAACATCCGGAAGCAGGAGTTCGCACGTCGCCGGCGCCAGCTGATGCGCATCATGGGCAAGGGCGGGATCGCGATCGTGCCGGCGGCGCTCGAGAAGCAGCGCAACTCCGACGTGCACTATTTCTACCGGCCGGACAGCGATTTCTACTACCTGACCGGATTCAGCGAGCCTGAGGCGGTGGCGGTGCTGGTGCCCGGTCGCGCGCAGGCCGAGTACATCCTGTTCGTCAGGGAACGCGACCCGGCCCGGGAGACCTGGGACGGCAAGCGGGCGGGGCCCGAAGGCGCGACTTCGACGTACGGCGCCGACGACGCGTTTCCGATCGGCGACATCGACGACATCCTGCCGGGGCTGATGGAGCGCTGCGAGCGCGTCTATTACGCGATGGGCGTGCACCCGGAGTTCGACCAGCACGTCATCAGCTGGGTGAACACGCTGCGCGGGCAGGCGAAGCTCGGCATCCACACGCCGCAGGAATTCGTGGCGCTGGACCACCTGCTGCACGACATGCGGCTCTACAAGAGCCGCGCGGAGCTGGCGGCGATGAGGCGGTCGGCACAGATCACGGTGGCCGCGCACGTTCGTGCGATGCGGGCGACGCGTCCGGGCGTGAACGAGTGCGAGGTCATGGCGGAGATCCTGCACGAATTCCACCGCAATCATGCGGACATCTCCTATCACCCGATCGTGGGCGGAGGGGCGAACGCATGCACGCTGCACTACCACGCGAACGATGCGCCACTGCGCGAAGGCGACCTGCTGCTGGTGGATGCCGGCTGCGAATACGACTACTACGCCTCGGACGTCACGCGGACATACCCGGTCAGCGGCCGTTTCTCCGAGCAGCAGCGGGCGATCTACGAGGTGGTGCTCGAGGCGCAGCAGGCCGCGATCGCGGCCGTGCGTCCGGGCAACCACTGGAACGATCCTCACGATGCTGCGGTCAGGTCGATCACGCAGGGACTGGTCCGCCTCGGGCTGCTGAAGGGCCGCGTCCCGACGCTGATACGCAGCGAGGCCTACAAGAAGTTCTTCATGCACCGTACCGGGCACTGGCTCGGCATGGACGTCCACGACGTCGGCGAATACAAGGTGGACGGCGAATGGCGCCTGTTCGAGCCCGGCATGTGCCTGACGGTGGAGCCGGGCATCTACATCCCGGCCGGCAGCACGCGCGTGCCGAAGCGATGGTGGAACATCGGCGTGCGGATCGAGGACGACGTCGCCGTCACGCAGGATGGATGCGAGCTGCTGACGGAGGGCCTGCCCCGGACGCCAGCCGAAGTCGAGCAGGTCATGGCGGGCTGACATTCGAGGCCTGGCCAGACGATGAACGACGCCCGCGTTCTTGACGATGCCGATCTGACGATCGTCGGTGGGGGGCTGGTCGGGGCGTCGCTCGCGCTCGCGCTCGAGCCGCTCGGACTGGACATTGCGCTGATCGAAGCGCAGCCCCCGGAGCCCGGGCTGCTGCACCCGAGCTTCGACGAGCGAACCACGGCCATTGCCAACGGCAGCGTGCGCGTCTTTCGCGCGCTGGGCGCCTGGCGGCAGATGCGCGGCGAGGCGTCGCCGATACGCCGCATCCACGTCACCGACCAGGGCCGTTTCGGCGTCGCGCGAATCGACGCTTCCGAGCAGGGCCTGGAGGCGCTGGGCTGGGTGTTGCCGAACCGCGTGATCGGGGCCGCCCTCTGGGAGCGCATCCGGAGCAGCGCCGCGGTGCGCCTGATCGCGCCGGCGCGGGTCGAGTCGACCTCGACGAGCGGCTCGCGCCGCCAGCTCGTCCTGCAGCACGGATCCGAGCGGTGCGTGCTCGGCTCGCGGCTGGTGGTCGCGGCCGACGGCGCGCGTTCTGCGGTGCGCGAGCAGGCAGGAATCGCGGCCGACCGCTGGGACTATGAGCAGACCGCGGTGGTCACGACGATGACCACGCAGAAGTTCCACGACCACGTGGCCTACGAGCGGTTCACCCAGGAAGGCCCGATCGCCGTACTACCGCTGCCGGACGGACGCTGCGGACTGGTCTGGACGCGTCATCCCGCGGCGGCGGCCCGCCTGCTCGAGCTGTCCGACGCGGAGTTTCTCGGCGAGCTGCAGAGTGCATTCGGCTTCCGGCTCGGTCGCCTGCTCGGTATCGGCGCGCGGGCCGCCTATCCGCTGGCGCTGTCCCGCTCGGAAAGCCACGCGGCCGAGCGACTGGTCGTGGTCGGCAACGCAGCTCAGGGCCTGCATCCCATCGCCGGCCAGGGGTTCAACCTGGGGTTGCGGGACGCGGCCAGCCTGGCCGAAGTAATCGCCGAGGCCCTGGTCGAGGACGCCGCCGTGGACATCGGCCGGCCTGAACTGCTCGCCGGCTACGCCCGCTGGCGCGACGAGGATCGCCGCCGGATCCTCGCGTTCACGGACGGGCTCGTCAGGCTCTTCGGTTCCCCGCTCGGACCGCTCAAGGGGCTGCGGAGCCTGGGGCTGCTCGCGTTCGACTCGCTTCCGCCGGCGAAGCGTGCGATGGCGAGACTGAGCGTCGGTGCCGCCGGCCGGGTGCCGCGCCTCGCCCGCGGCGTGCCGTTGCGTCGCTCGGGCAGTCAGCCATGAGGAGACGAGCCGATTTCGACTGCATCGTGGTCGGCGGCGGCATGGTGGGGCTCGCGGTCGCGGCGCTGATCGCTCGGGAAGAGCGACTTCGCGACTGGCGGGTCGCGTTGCTGGAACCTGAGCCGCCGCGTCGGCTGCGGGAGGAGGAAACCGACCTGCGGGTGTCGGCGTTGTCCCGCGCGTCCGAGCGCATCCTGACCGCAGTGGGTGCGTGGCCGGCGATCGCGCTGCGTGCCGGCGCCTACGCAGAGATGGTCGTCTGGGATGCGGCGGGCACCGCGGACGGGTCCGACGCGCTGCGCTTCTCAGCCGCCGAGACGGGTGAACCCGACCTCGGCCACATCGCCGAGAACGCACGCATCCAGCTGGCGCTGCTCGATTCGCCGGCGCTCGGCAGAGTGACGCGGTTGCAGACGCGCCTGAAGGCGCTGGACTGCGAGGCCGAGCGCCCCGTGCTCGTGCTGGAGGACGGCCGGGAGCTCAGCTGCGAACTGCTGGTGGGCGCGGACGGCGGTGGCTCGCGTACCCGGGAGCTGGCGGGAATCGGGCGTGCCGGCTGGGACTATGGCCAGAGCGCGGTCGTTGCCCACCTGGTCGCGGAGCGCTCGCATCGCGATACGGCCTGGCAGCGGTTCCTGCCGACAGGGCCGGTGGCGTTGCTGCCGCTGTTCGACGGTCGGGTCTCGCTGGTCTGGACCACGACTCCGGCCGAGGCCGCGGAACTGCTCGAGGTGAGCGCGGAGCGGTTCAACGACCGCGTCACCGAGGCGACCGACCGGGTGCTCGGCTCGCTGGAACTTCGCGGCTCACGTGCGGCGTTTCCGCTGGCAGTGCGCCACGCCAGGCAGTACGTGCGTCCCGGGCTCGCACTCGCCGGCGATGCCGCGCATACGATCCATCCGCTCGCCGGCCAGGGCGTCAACCTCGGCTTTCTCGATGCGGCCTGTCTGGTCGAAGTGCTGGCCGGCGCCGCCGAGGCGGGCGAGGAATGGTCGAGCCTGCGGGTGTTGCGGCGCTACGAACGCTGGCGCCGGAGCGAGAACTCGCTTGCGCTCGGCCTGACCGACGGCATCAATCGGATGTTCGGCAGCCGCAGCCTCGCGATCGCGGCATTGAGACGGACCGGACTGTCGCTGGTGGGCGCGCAGTCGGCCACCCGACGGTTGCTGGTTCAGCGCGCGCTCGGCCTGCGCGGCGATCTGCCGGCCATCGCCACGAACGCTGCTGGGGAAACAGGACAATGACAAACGTCGTCGACCGGGATGCCCTTTTCACGCAGTCACCACCGTCGCTCGGCAACTCGTTTCGCGACGACACGCTGCTGCGTTCCTGGCTGGTCCGCAACCTGCCGGAGAATCGCCGGGGCGAACTCGAGACCGAGCTCGACGAGCTTGGCGAGCGCGCCGGCGGCCCGCTCTACCGGCTGCAGCTCGCCGACCGGCTGAACGAGCCGCGGCTCATCCAGTGGGACGCCTGGGGCAATCGAATCGACGAGGTCGAGGTCAGCCCGCTGTGGCGCGAGGCCGAGCGGCTCGCCGTGGCGCACGGGCTGGTTGCGACGGGCTATGCGAGGGAGCACGGCAGGTACGCCCGGGCCGCCCAGTTCGCTAAGGTCTACCTGTTCCACCCGTCTTCCGACGTCTACACCTGTCCGCTTGCGATGACCGACGGCGCCGCGAGGTGCCTGCTGCAGTCGGGCAATTCCCGGCTGATCGACCGTGCGCTGCCCCGACTGCTGGCGCGCGACCCGGCGCTGTTCTGGACCAGCGGACAGTGGATGACCGAGACCACCGGCGGGTCCGACGTCGGGCGCTCCGAGACGACGGCAGTGCCGGACGGCGAGGGCTGGCGCCTGTACGGTCGCAAGTGGTTCACCTCGGCCGTGACCTCGCAGATGACGCTGACGCTGGCGCGTCCGCAAGGCAACCCGCCGGGCGGCAAGGGACTCGCGATGTTCTACCTGGAGATCCGCGACGCCGACGGCCGGCTGAACGGAATCCGCGTCGACCGACTGAAGGACAAGCTCGGCACGCGGAAGGTGCCGACCGCGGAACTCACGATCGACGGGGCCCGGGCGCAACTCGTCGGCGAACCGGTGAACGGCACGCGCGCGATCGAGCCGATGCTCGCGGTGACGCGCATGTGGAACAGCGTCTGCGCCGTGGCGGCGATGCGTCGGGCCTCGGCGCTGGCCCGATCCTACGCGCTCGAGCGTGAGGCGTTCGGACGCCGGCTCGCCGAGCTTCCGCTGCATCGCGACACGCTCGCCGCCGTCGAGGCCGAGACCTGGGGTGCGTTCCTGATCACGTTCCTGCTCGTGGAGCTGACCGGACGGCTGGAGAGCGGCGAAATCGACGACGAGCAGCGCGCGCTGCTGCGGCTCGTCACGCCGCTGACGAAGCTGGTGACGGGCAAGCAGGCGGTCAGCGTCGTCAGCGAGGTCATCGAGTCGTTCGGCGGCGCGGGTTACGTCGAGGACACGGGCCTGCCGCTGCTGCTGCGGGATACGCAGGTGTTGCCGATCTGGGAGGGCACGACCAACGTGCTCTCGCTGGACGCGCTGCTGCGTGCGGACCTGCACGCCGGCCTCGCTGCGCTGATGGGTCGCGTCTCGGCGTGCCTTCGCACGCTCACCGACCCCCGGCTGGTCGGTGCAGCCCGCCAGGCGCTCGGCGCGATCGAGCGCGCGGCGCTGTGGGTCGAGGCGGGCCGGGATCGGGAGATCCTGCAATCCGGGGCGCGGCGGCTCGCGCTGACGCTGGCGCGGGGCCTCGAGCTTGCGCTGCTGTGTGAGCACGCGCAGTGGATGCTGGATCGGCAGCGGGATTCGAGCGGGCTCGCGGCGGCGCTCCGGTTCGCGCGGCTGCCGGTGGACCAGCTGCAGGAGATCGATCCGGCGCTCGATCGCCAGCTGCTCGGCCTCTAGGCGTCCCCGGGTTCGCCGTCCTGCTGCGGCCAGGCGGAGGCGTCGATCGTTTCTCGATAGGCGTGCCAGGTCGCATGACCGATCAACGGCAGCGTGAACCCGAGCGCGACCATCAACACCGCGACCGCCGCGCCCCGTTCCCGGCCCACGAACAGCAGCGAAAACCCGGGCGCGACGGCCAGCACGATCAGCGCGGCCCAGACGACCATCGCACCCTTGTTGCGCAGCACGGCGTTGATGCTGGTGACGACGGCGGTCACCGTGTCGACCTTGCGATCCACCAGCATCGGCAGCGAAAACGCGGCCGCCGCGAACACGATGGCCGCGAAGATCGATCCGACCGTGCTGCCGATGCCGAAGAACGTCAGGTACTCCCGCCACCCCGGTTCGGAGCCGACCGGGAAGAACACGTGTATTGCCGAGCCGGCCCGGGCCCAGACCAGGAACACGACCATCAGCATCAGCGCGAACACCATCAGGCTGGCGAAGGCGCGCCGCTCCTCGAACAGGCAGCGCCGCAGCGAGGGCTTCTCGCCGCGCTCCAGCTGCTCGCTGATCGCGTAGGTGCCGACGGCGAGCAGCGGCGCGATGAAGATGAAGCCGGAGACCAGCGCGAGCAGTTCCCAGTACCCGCCGAACCTGATCGCCACGACCGCGACCGCGAAACTGAGCAGCACGACCACCAGGCCGTAAGTGAGGCTCTGGCGCGGTGCCGCGAGCATGTCGGCCCAGCCCCGGCGCAGCCAGCCAAAGGGCGCTCCCCCGGACAGCGCGCGGCACGGGGCGACGAACGGCAGCGCGTCGGCCTCGCCGGCCTGTTCCGGTCCGGTCACGCTCCGGCACCCAGCGCGTCGATCCTGGCGGCGCAGATGAAATCGTTCTCGGACAGGCCGCCGATCGAGTGCGTGGAAAAAGTGATGCGGCAGTAGTCGTAGCCGAGCTCGAGGTCCGGGTGATGGTCCTCGGCGTTGGCGATCCAGGCCACGGCGTTCGCGAAGCCCATCACGCGGTGGAAGTCCTGGAAGCGCAGCGCGCGGCGCAGCGATCGCCCGTCGTCGGCGATCGTCCAGCCGCTCGCGAGTTGCGCCAGCAGTTCGCTGGCGGCGGCGATGTCCAGTGCCGGTGTGCCCGGTGCGCAGGCCCTGCAGTGGCGATCCGTCAGTCGCGTCATCAGCTTCTCCCCCCGCGGTAGTGCCGCTCCACGTACTCCTCGACCAGTTGCTGGAACTCCTCCGCGATGCGCTCGCCCTTCAGCGTCGGGCCCTTGAGCCCGTCGATGTACACCGGGGCCACCGGCCGCTCGCCGGTTCCCGGCAGGCTGATGCCGATGTTCGCGTGCTTGCTCTCGCCGGGACCGTTGACCACGCAACCCATGACCGCGACCGTCATCCGCTCGACGCCGGGGTGGCGGCGGCGCCACTCGGGCATGCGCTGCCTCAGGTGCGCCTGGATCTTCTGGGCCAGCGCCTGGAAATAGGTCGACGTGGTCCGGCCGCAGCCGGGACAGGCGATGACCATCGGCGCGAACGAGCGCAGTCCCATCGTCTGCAGGATCTCCTGCGCCACGACGACCTCCTGCGTCCGGTCGCCGCCGGGCTCCGGGGTCAGCGAGACGCGGATCGTGTCGCCGATACCCTGCTGCAGCAGCACCGACATCGCGGCGGTCGACGCGACGATGCCCTTGGAGCCCATGCCAGCTTCGGTCAGGCCGAGATGCAGTGGATATTCGCAACGGGCGGCGATGTTGCGGTAGACCGCGATCAGGTCCTGGACTGCGCTGACCTTGCAGGAGATCACGATCCGGTTCCGGGGCAGGCCGAGTTCCTCGGCGCGCCGTGCGCTGTCGAGCGCCGACACGACGATCGCCTCGCGCATCACGTCCGCCGCGTCGAGCGGTTCGGCGAGCCTGGAGTTCTCGTCCATCAGCCGCGTCAGCAGGTCCTGGTCCAGGCTGCCCCAGTTGACCCCGATGCGCACCGGCTTGCCG
>CAZKLS010000005.1:29110-62837 GCA_964553405.1 uncultured Steroidobacteraceae bacterium | reverse complement strand
TGGTGTGCAGCACGCCCTTGGGCTTGCCGGTCGAGCCCGAGGTGTAGAGGATGAACAGCGGATCCTCCGCGTCCATCACCTCCGGCTCGCACTCGCTGGGCTGGCCGTCCACGACGTCGCTGTACCACTTGTCGCGGCCGTACATCGCCACCGGCGAACCGGTGCGGCGGACCACCAGCACGTGCTGCACGGTCTCGGTGCCCTCGGCGGAGAGCGCCTTGTCGACGTTGGCCTTCAGCGGTACGCGCTTGCCGCCGCGCAGCCCCTCGTCGGCGGTGATCACCAGCGTCGAGGCGCAGTCTGCGATCCGGCCGGCCAGCGAGTCCGGCGAGAACCCGCCGAACACGACCGAGTGGATCGCGCCGATCCGCGCACAGGCGAGCATCGCGACGGCGGCCTCCGGAATCATCGGCAGGTAGATCGTGACCCGGTCGCCCTTCGTGACGCCGAGCGAGCGCAGCGCATTGCCGAGCTGGCAGACCCGCTCGTACAGCTCCCGGTACGTGATGTGCACCGATTCGCCGGGATCGTCCCCTTCCCAAAGGATCGCCGTCTTGTCGCCGCGGCGGGCGAGCTGGCGGTCGAGGCAGTTGACCGAGACGTTGAGCTGGCCGTCGGGGTACCAGCGGATGCGGAAGTCGTCCAGGTCGAAGCTGACGTCCTTGACGCCGGTAAACGGCTTGAGCCAGTCGACGCGCTGACCCATCCGGCCCCAGAAGCCCTCCGGGTCCTCGATGGATTCCTTGTAGAGCCTCTGGTAGTCGTCGTGCTTGATGCGTGCCTTGGCGGCGAAAGCCGCAGGTACCTTGTGCAGTTTGGTCATGCTCGTCTGCTCCCCTGATCTGTCTGTCACCAGCCGACGCGTCAATCCAGCGCGGCGCGGATCCTCGCAGCATGTTCCGCCAGCACCTGCGGATCCGCCATCTCGCGTGCGTGGAAGCGGAAATCCACGCCCTCGTATCTTGGCAGGACGTGGAAATGAATGTGGAACACGCTCTGCCCCGCACCGCGGCCGTTGAGCTGGGCGATCATCACGCCGGGCGGATCGAAAGCCTTCCTGACCGCGCGCGCGATCCGTTGCGTGGTCATGATCGTGGAGGCCAGCGCCTCGCCGGACACCTCGAAGATGTCCTCGGCCTCGGCCTTCGGCACGACCAGCGTATGTCCGGCCGATTGCGGCATCACGTCCATGAAGGCCAGCGTGTGCTCGTCCTCGTACACCTTGTGCGCGGGGATCTCGCCGCGGACGATCCGGGCGAACACGTTCTTGCGGTCATAAGCCATTGCCGCGCACCTGCTGCAGTCGCTCTGGTCGAAGTATAGCCAGCGCCGGCACGTCGCCCGGCGCCCATTCGACCAAAGGATGAGGCTCCGCTACTGCGCGAACACCCACTCGACCAGTGCGGACTGCGCGGCCGCGCCTGCGCCGTCGTCGGCCAGGTCGTGGTTCAGGATGATCACCGCCACGTAGGTCCGGCCGGAGGCGGCGTGCACGTAGCCTGCCAGCGCGCTGACGCCTTCGAGCGACCCCGTCTTCATCCTCAGGCGGCCCTGCATCTCGGGCGTGCGGAAACGCCGCCGCAGCGTTCCGTCGGTGGCCGACAGCGGCAGCGAGGCCGCGAACTCGGGCATGTACTGGCTGCGGTGCGCGTCGAGCAGGACATCGGCCAACCCTTCGGCGGTGATGCGCTCGATGCGCGAGAGCCCCGAGCCGTTCTCGATCACCAGCGCGGGCGCGCGTATCCCGCGTTCGGCGAGGAAGTCCTTGACCGCCTGCGCACCCGAGGCCGCGCTGCCGGGCGCGCCGGTTGCTTCCCGGCCCAGCGTGAGCAGCAGCATCCGCGCCATCACGTTGCTCGAGAACTTGTTCACCAGCCGGATGATCTCGGCGAGCGTCAGCGACTGCTGGCTGTACACCAGGCGTGCGTCGCCAGGCAGCGTGCCCAGCCGCATGCCGCCCGCGAGCGTGCCGCCCGACTGGGTCCAGAAGGTCTTGAACGTACCGAACGTGAAGTCCGGCGCGCGCATCACGGCCCGGTTGATCGAGTACTGGCCGCAACCGGAGCTGTAACGCCCGCCGACGCTGACCCGCTGGCCGTAGGGCCCGTCGGGCATCGCGATCACGAGCCCGCCGGAGCGGGAGCGGCAGCGTCCCGGCTGCAGGCGGGCACTGGTGTCGAGCTCCAGATTGGCGGGCCAGGGATGCGCGGCCGCCCGCACCGAGCCGCGCGCCGGGTCCGGGACGACGTTCAGCGTGACGGTCTGGAAATTGACCAGCAGCGCGTCCGGCAGCACGTTGTAGCTGCGGTACGGCTGGTTGTCGAACGCGGCACGGTCGAATCCCTGCGGCGCGAAATAGGTGTTGTCGATGACGACGTCGCCCTTGATGTGGGCGATGCCCGCCTGGCGCAGCCCGTTGACGAACGACCACCAGCGCTCGGCCGTCATGAACGGGTCGCCGCCACCGAGCAGGACCAGGTCGCCTTCGAGCACCTGGTCGGACACCGGCCCGGCGGCGTAGGCCCGCGTGGTCCAGGTGTAGGCCGGCCCCAGCGTCTCCAGCGCGGCGTAGGTCGTGACGACCTTCATCGTGGAGGCCGGGTTGCGCGGCACGTCGGCGTAGTAGCTCAGCAGCGGCTCGCTGCGCTCGACGTCGCGCACGTAGACGCTCAGGCTGGTCCCGGGAATGCGCCGTGACGCGAGCGCCCGCTCGACTTCCGGCGGCAGGTATTCGCGCTCCCGCCCGTCGGCGAGCACCGTGGCGGAGGTGATCGAAAGCAGCAGCAGGGCGAGAAGGAGAATCTGGGGCATCGCGCAACCGGGAAGGGAGGGGTCGAATGATACGGGATCGCGCTGGCGGCGACCGTGCATGCTATTCATACTTCGGGACCCGCAGCGGGACGGTGTCATGCAGAAAATCTGGAACACGATGCTGAAAGGGCTGGTCGCGATCCTGCCGATCGGCCTGACGCTCTACCTCGTCTACTGGCTCGCGCTGGCCGCCGAGCGCCTCGTGTCCCCGGTGATCAAGCTCGTGCTGCCGGAGCGCTTCTACTGGCCGGGGCTCGGCCTGCTGGCCGGGCTGCTGCTGCTGTACCTGGCCGGCCTCGCGGTCAACGCCTACGTGATCCGGAACCTGCTCGGGGTCGGCGATCATCTGCTCGAGCGCATTCCGCTGGTCAAGACGATCTACGTGGCAACGCGCGACTTCATGCAGTTCTTTCCGGCTGCCGGTCGCAGCAGCGACCTGAAGCGCGTGGTGCTGGTGCCGCTCGGCCCGGGCCGGGTCATCGGCTTCGTGACGGCCGAGAACGCCTCGCTGCTCGGATCCGGCGCCCACGACGGCACGCTGGTCGCGGTCTACCTGCCGATGAGCTACATGGTCGGCGGCTATACGCTGTTCCTGCCGAGGAGCGCGATCGAACCCACGTCGCTGACGGTCGAGGCCGGCATGCGCCTCGCGCTGATGGGCGGCGTGCAGGGCGCGCCGGGCGCCGGCGCCTCCTCCAGTGCCGCCCGCTGAGATGCGCACCGCGATCATCCCGGTCACCGCCTTCGCGCAGAACTGCTCGCTGATCTGGTGCGAGGCCACCGGCGCCGCGGCGGTCATCGACCCCGGTGGCGACGTCGACCGGATCCTCGCGACGGTGCGCGAACAGGACGTCCGGCTGGAGAAGATCCTGCTGACCCATGCGCACATCGATCACGCCGGAGGCGTCGCGGAACTGCACCGCGACCTCGGCCTGCCGATCGAGGGCCCGCACCTCGGCGACAAGTTCTGGATAGACGCGCTGCCGGAGCAGGCGCGGATGTTCGGGCAGCCGCGGTGCGAGGGCTTCACGCCGGGTCGCTGGCTGTCCGGAGGCGACCGCGTCAGCGTCGGGGAACTGGAGTTCGAGGTGCTGCACTGCCCGGGGCACACGCCAGGCCACGTGGTCTTCCATGCGGCCGCGGAGAAACTCGCGTTTGTGGGCGACGTGCTGTTCGCGGGCTCGATCGGCCGGACCGACTTCCCGGGCGGCGACCACGCGACGCTGCTCAGCTCGATCCGCGACAAGCTGTTCCCGCTCGGGGACGACGTCCGCTTCGTTCCGGGCCACGGGCCGACCTCGACCTTCGGCGAGGAACGCCGCCACAACCCGTTCGTCAGCGACGCCGCGATGGCGCGACGCGCCTGAGCCCAACCCTCAGCGGTCGCCCTTGCGGCGGCCGCGCCTCAGTTTCTCCCGCTGCTCCTCGCCCTCGTAGCCGTCGATCGCGACACCCATCTCGCGTGCACGGCGCGGGCCGCGACGCCGGTCCTCGTGGTGCTCGTAGCGGCAGCTGCAGTCCGGCCGGTCGCAGTCCCTGAGCGGAAGCCGTGGCGCCTCGCGGGACAGGAACCGCTGCCCGACCAGCTTGCGCACCTCGCTGCAGGCACGCGGCCCGGGCACGATGGCCACCGCGTGGTGCGTCTGCGCGGGCTTCTTGCGCGGCGCCACGGCCGGCTCGGGCTCCCGGCCGAGCCCGAACAGTGATTTCGCGCGCTTCAAGACGTCGCTGGACACGGGTGCACCCCTGGGTTTGGCTGCGTCCGAGACTAGCGCCGCGCGGTACAACCGGGCGTGATCCGCATCACGGCGCGACTGCAACCGTGTCACGGATCCGGCATCGGTGGCCTTGAATCGGACCGGCAGTAACGGTTCCTCCCCTTGCCCCGCCCGGCTGCCGGGCCGAAACTGCGGGTCTGCTCACCGCAGGATCGCCGCATGCCGACCCCACGCCGCGCGTCCCCGACCCCGCCGTTCGACTCGATCTACCGGCACGGCTTCGTGCGCGTCGCGGTGGCCACGCCGCGCGTCGAGGTGGCATCGCCCGCCTTCAATACGGCCGAGACGCTGGGCCTGGCCCGCAAGGCAGCGGCCGCAGGCGCAGTGCTGGCCGTGTTCCCGGAGCTGGGGCTCTCGGCCTACTCGAACGAGGACCTCTTCCACCAGGACGCGCTGCTCGATGCCGCGCTTGACGGCCTCGCGACGCTGCTCGAGGCCAGCCGCGAGCTGCCGCTGCTGCTGGCCGCCGGCCTGCCGCTGCGCGCGGAAGGGCGGCTGTACAACTGCGCGGTGCTGATGCAGCGCGGCCGACTGCTCGGCGCGGTGCCCAAGACCTACCTGCCGAACTACCGCGAATTCTACGAGAAGCGGCATTTCGCGTCGGCTGAGCAGGCGCTCTCCGACGAGCTGCGCCTGCTCGGCCAGCAGGTGCCTTTCGGCAACCGCCTGCTGTTCCGCGCCGGCAACCTCGAGGACCTGGTGCTGCACCTGGAGATCTGCGAGGACCTCTGGGTGCCGGTGCCGCCGAGCACGCTCGCGGCGCTGGCCGGGGCCACGGTGCTGGTCAATCTCTCGGCCAGCGACATCACGGTCGGCAAGGCGGACTACCGGCGGCTGCTCTGCGCCTCGCAGTCCGCCAAGTGCGTCGCCGCCTACCTGTACTCGGCAGCCGGGCCGGGCGAGTCGACGACGGACCTGGCCTGGGACGGCCACGCGCTGGTGTACGAGAACGGCGAGCGGATCGCCGAATCGCCGCGGTTTCCGCTCGAGGGCGGCCTGGTCACCGCGGACGTGGACCTCGATCACCTGCGACAGGAGCGCACGCGGCTGACGAGCTTCGCGGACTGCGCACGGACTCACTCCGCTGCGCTGGCGGACTTTCGCGTCGTGGACTTCGAGCTGGAGATTCCCCGCGGACGCGTGCCGCTCGAGCGCCGGGTCGAGCGCTTCCCGTACGTGCCTGCGGAACACGCCCGCCGCGACGAGCGCTGCGCCGAGGTCTACGACATACAGGTCGAGGGCCTGATGAAGCGCCTCTCGGCGACCGGTATCCGCAAGGTCGTCATCGGCATCTCCGGCGGTCTCGATTCGACCCAGGCGGCGCTGGTGGCGGTGCGGGCCTTCGACCGCCTGCGCCTGCCGCGCAGCGGCATCCTCGGCTACACGCTGCCTGGCTTCGGAACCTCGCGGCAGACGCTCGGCAACGCGCGTGCGCTGATGAAGGCGCTCGGCATGACGGCCGGCGAGATCGACATCCGGCCCGCGTCGAACCTGATGCTGGAGAACATCGGTCACCCCCACGCGGGCGGGCGCGACGTCTACGACGTGACCTACGAGAACGTCCAGGCCGGCGAACGCACCTCGGTGCTGTTCAGGCTGGCCAACCTGCACGGCGGGCTCGTGCTCGGCACGGGCGACCTCTCGGAACTCGCGCTCGGTTTCACGACCTACGGCGTCGGCGACCACATGTCCCACTACAACGTGAACGCCTCCGTCCCGAAGACGCTGATCCAGCACCTGATCCGCTGGCTGATCGAGACACGGCAGTTCGACGCGTCGACGCTGAAGGTGCTCGCGCGCATCGTCGGCACGCGGATTTCACCCGAGCTCGTGCCCGGCGCCGGCGAGGAGCCCGGGCATTCCTCGGAGGCCGTGGTCGGGCCCTACGAGCTGCAGGACTTCAACCTGTACTACCTGAGCCGGTTCGGTTACCGGCCGAGCAAGGTCGCATTCCTCGCGCACGCCGCCTGGGGCGATCGCGAGCGGGGCGCCTGGCCGGACACGCTGCCCGAGTCCGAGCGGCGCGAGTACGACCTGCAGAGCATCCGCCACTGGCTGGAGATCTTCCTGAAGCGCTTCTTCCAGACCAGCCAGTTCAAGCGCTCGGCGATGCCGAACGGACCGAAAGTCGGATCGGGTGGATCGCTGTCGCCGCGCAGCGACTGGCGCGCGCCGAGCGATTCGCCGGCGACCACCTGGCTCGAGGAACTCGCCGAGAACGTGCCGGGCGGGCGACGCAGGCAGCGACGCTAGCGCGGTCGCCGCCGGGCCCGTGGCCCTCAGTGGGTCCCCTGCATGCGCAGCGGCAGCCGGCGTCCGCCCCAGTGTCCAGGCCCGTCCCGGAACACGCCGGGCAGCACCTCGCCGCAGGACGCGCACTTGCCGCCGTCCGCCAGGCCCCAGGTTCCCAGCGAGAACCAGTCGCGCTCGATCAGCAGCGCGCCGCAGCGGTGGCACCAGGTGCTGCCGCCCTGCCGGTCGTGGACGTTGCCGGTGTAAACGTAGCGCAGTCCCGCCTGCATCGCGATCCGCCGCGCACGGCTCAGCGTCGCCGGCGGCGTCGGCGGCGTCTCCCTCATCTTCCAGTCCGGATGAAATGCCGTGAAGTGCAGCGGGACGTCCGGCCCGAGATGCTCGATGAGCCAGCCGGTCATCGCTTCGAGCTCCTGGTCGGAGTCGTTCTCGCCGGGTATCAGCAGCGTCGTGATCTCCAGCCACACCGCGGTCTCCCGCCTCAGGTACTCGAGTGTCTCGAGTACCGGCGCGAGCTCGGAGCCGCAGACCTGCCGGTAGAACCGCTCCGTGAAACCCTTCAGGTCCACGTTCGCCGCGTCGATGCAGGCGAAGAACTCCGCGCGCGGCACCGGACAGATGTAGCCGGCCGTGACCGCGACCGTGCGGACTCCCGCGGCATGGCAGGCTTCCGCCACGTCGATCGCGTACTCGATGAATACCGTGGGGTCGTTGTAGGTGAAGGCCACGCTGTCGCAGCCCGACCTCAGCGCTGCGTCGGCAAGCTGCCGCGGGCTCGCTGCATCGGCCAGCGTGTCCATCTCGCGGGACTTGCTCATGTCCCAGTTCTGGCAGAACTTGCACGCGAGGTTGCAGCCGGCGGTCCCGAAGGACAGCACGGCGGAACCCGGCAGAAAGTGATTGAGCGGCTTCTTCTCGATCGGATCGACGCAGAAACCGCTCGAGCGTCCATACGTATAAAGCTCGATGCCATCACGGTCGCGGCCACGGACGAAGCACAGGCCGCGCTGACCCTCGTGGAGCCTGCAATGACGCGGGCAGACGTCGCACTGCACGCGGCCGTCGGGGAGGCGGCTCCAGTACCTGGTCGGAACGATAGGAAGGTCCGTATTCATACGCTTGTCGCTTCGCGCGGCCCGGCGGGATATTGCCCGGGTGGCCGACGCGGCTCCGCGCGTGATCGCCGGCCCGTGACTGACATGTTGAACGCTGGAGGAGAGAAATCAAGGGTCAGGCGGCCCGCGGTGGCGGGGCTGTTCTACCCGGCCGGCTCCGGCGAGCTCAGAACCACGGTCAGCGCGCTGCTGGACACCTCCCCGCCACAGCAGCAGGCGGCCCGCCCGAAGGCGCTGATCGTGCCGCATGCGGGCTACGTGTACTCGGGAGTGGTTGCCGCCGCGGGCTACGGCTGCCTCGGCGAGGGAGCGACGGACATACGCAAGGTGGTGCTGATCGGCCCGAGCCATCGCGTGCCGATCCGTGGCCTCGCGCTGCCCTCCGCGGATCGCTTCGCGACACCGCTGGGCGAGGTGCCGATCGATGACGGCGGGCGACGCCGGCTGCGCGAGCTCGGCCTCGCGGGCATCAACGACGCGGCGCACCAGAACGAGCACTCGCTCGAGGTGCAGCTGCCGTTCCTGCAGGCCCAGCTCGACCATTTCGAAGTGTTGCCGGTCGCGGTCGGCCTCGGACCCTCCGGACAGGTGGCCGGCGCGCTGAAGGCCGTCTGGAACGGTCCGGAGACGCTGATCGTGGTCAGTTCCGACCTCAGTCACTACCACACGTATTCCGAGGCGCAGTCGCTCGATGACGCCACGACGCGGTCCATCCTGGCGCGGCGCAGTGACCTGTCGGACGAGCAGGCCTGCGGCGCGCAGATCATCAACGGACTGCTCGAGGTGGCCCGCCAGAAGGGCCTGCGGGTGGAGCTGATCGATCAGCGCAACTCGGGCGATACCGCCGGAGATCGTTCGCGCGTGGTGGGGTACGCCTGCTATGCGCTTTACGATGCTTGAGCCCTGGCAGAGCCAGTACCTGCTCGACACCGCGACCACGTCGATCGCCTCCCGCCTGGCCGGCCGGCCCACGCAGGCACCGGCCCCGGATCAGCTGCCCGCCGCGCTGGGTCGCGAGGCGGCCAGCTTCGTGACGCTGACGATCGAGGGACACCTCAGGGGCTGCTGCGGGACGCTCGAGGCGCGGCGTGCGCTCGCGCTGGACGTCTGGCACAACGCGCGCACCAGCGCTTTTTCCGACCCGCGATTCCCGCCGCTGACACCGCAGGAGTGGGATCGAACGGACCTGGAGATCTCGATCCTCTCCGAGCTGGTCCCGCTGGCCCGTGGCAGCGAGGCCGAGCTGCTCGGGCAGCTCGAGCCCGGACGCCATGGACTCGTGATCGAGTGGCAGGGCGCAAGGGCCACGTTCCTGCCGAAGGTCTGGGAACAAGTGCCGGCTCCGCGGGACTTCCTGCAGCAACTGAAGCTGAAGGCGGGCTGGCCCCGGGATTTCCGGGCCGAGGAGATCTCGGCCTGGCGTTACGAGACGCTGGTGATCGAGCGCAGTGGCCGCACCCCGGGGCAGGGCCCGGCGGCGTCCTGAAGGAATCCGGACCCACCGACGGCTGCGAAGGGGCGGCCATGGACTCACGACGTGCCCTGCAGCTTCTGTTCGGCCTGATACTGCTGTCGATGCTGGCGATAACCATCACTGCGAGCGGCCGGCAGCCGCTCTGGGAGTGGACCGGCCTCGTGAGCGAGCCGGACCGCTGGTGGACCATCGCGACGCTGGCCGACGCATACTTCGGCTTCCTGACGTTCTACGCCTGGGTTTTCTACAAGGAGACCGCCGCAACCGCCCGCGTGGGCTGGTTCCTGGCGGTCATGCTGCTCGGCAACATCGCGATGGCGGTCTACATGCTGATACAACTCGCGCGGCTCGAGGACGGGGCGCCCGTGGAACAGCTGTTGCTGCGGCGCACCCCGCGGCCGGTGATCGCATGACCACGCTGGCCGAGAGTTCTCCGCCGCTCGGCTATTCGCTGCTCGAGCGGGACCTGCTGCCGGACTGGCTGATACGAATCGGCATCCGCCGGCTGCTGGCTGCGCGGCTCGCCGAGGAGGACAAGGGCAGCGCCCAGGCGCAGCAGGCCCACCTGATGCAGCTGGTCGAGGAACTGCGGCACTCGCCGGTCGCGATTGCGACCCGAGAGGCGAACGAGCAGCACTACGAGCTGCCGACGCGCTTCTTCGAGCTCGTGCTCGGGCGCCACCTCAAGTACTCCTCGGCGTACTTCGACCCCGGCGTCACGAGCCTCGACCAGGCCGAGGCCGACATGCTGGCCCTGACCTGCAGGCGCGCGGCACTCTGCGACGGCGAGGACGTGCTCGAGCTCGGTTGTGGCTGGGGATCGTTGACGCTCTGGATGGCGGAGCATTTCCCGTCTTCACGGATCACCGCGGTCTCGAACTCCCGCACCCAGAAGCAGTTCATCGACGCACGGGCCGCGGAGCGCGGCCTCGGCAACGTCGAGGTGATCACCCGGGACGCGAACGTGCTGGATTTTCCCTCGACCCGGCGCTTCGATCGAGTGGTCTCGGTCGAGATGTTCGAGCACATGCGGAACTACGAGACGCTGCTCGGCCGCATCGCGGGCTGGATGCGCCCGCAGGCGACGCTGTTCGTGCACATCTTCAGTCACTCGCGCTTCGCCTACCCCTTCGAGGTCAGGGACGAGAACGACTGGATGGCCCGGTACTTCTTCACCGGCGGCATCATGCCCAGCGACGACCTGCTGCTGTACTTCCAGCGCGACCTGCGCCTGCGCGAGCACTGGCAGCTCGACGGCACGCACTACCAGCTGACCGCCGAGGCCTGGCTGGCGAACATGGACCGTCGCCGCGAAGAAGTGATGCCGCTGCTGGCGCAGACCTACGGCGCGGACCAGGCGCGGCGCTGGTGGGTTTACTGGCGGGTCTTCTTCATGGCCTGCGCAGAACTCTGGGGCTACCGGGGCGGCCGGGAATGGATCGTGTCGCACTATCTGTTCGAGCGCCCGTGACCGAGATTGCATCCTTGGTCGCGAGCGTGTAGATCTTTCTGGCCGTGAGCATCCGCCACGGCCAGACAGCCCCCCGACGATCCGCGCTGCTGCTGCTGGCAGCGTTTGCCGCGCTGTCGGCGGGCGCCGCGACACCGCCGGCGGACTCTCCGGCCGACGCCTACGCCGAGTTCAGGCAGTTGTTCGACGCCGGCGACTACCCGGCAGCCGCGGCCGCCGCGCAGCGCGTCGTCGAAATCACCGAGGCGGCCGCCGGGGGCGATCCGCAGAACCTGCAGGCGGCTCTGATGAACCTCGCCTATGCACAGCGGCTCGCGGAGGACTACGTCGGCGCCGAGGCGAGCTACCTGCGGGTGATCGAGCTGGTCGAGGCGAAGGGCCGGCCGACGGATCCCCGCCTGGCCAGGGCGTATGCCGGACTGGCGAGCACCTACCACTCGGCAAGGCGTCACGACATCGCGGTGCCCGCCTTCGAGACCGCGGTCGGGATCACCCGCCGCAACGAGGGGCTGTTCTCGGAGGAGCAGCTGCCGACGCTGGAACTGCTCGCAGATTCGCTGACCGAGCTCGGACGCCTCGAGGATGCACAGCGGGTGCAGTCGTACCGGCTGCGCGTCGGCGAGAAGCGCTACGGAAGGGTCGATGCTCGCGCCATCGCGGTGCGCGTCTCCGTAGGCCGCTGGTATGCGCGCATCCGTGCCTACGACCCCGCGCGGCGGATGCTGAAGGCCGTGCTCGAGGACGTGGAGCAGGCGCGCGGACCGGACGACGTCGCGCTGGTGGCACCGCTCGCGGCGCTGGCCGAGTGCAACCGCCGCCAGCTGCTGAATCCGCTGGATCCCCAGGTGTACGGTGCAGACGCGGAACGCTTCGCGATGTTCCACGATCCGGTCACTCCTCTGGCGCAGGTGATGACCCCGAGGCAGCTGGCCGGCGACGCACAGCACTGGCTCGAACGGGCGGCAGGCATCGTCGAGCAGCAGCAGCCACCCTCGCCCGCGCTGCTCGCGGACGTGCGCGTGCAGCTGGGCGACCTGCTCCAGCTGCTGGACCGCCACGACGAGGCGCTGGCCCGGTATCGCGAGGCCTGGCAGGCAGCGCAGCAGGTCGACGACGACGGCGGTACGCTCCCGGAGCGGTTGTTCGGCGCGCCGGTACTGCTGCATTACGACCGCCCCGGGTTCTGGGACCGTTATGCGGGCCGCCCGCCCGAGCAGATCGAGCTGCGCAGCGTTGACGTCGATCTCAGCGTGGATGCGAACGGGCTCGGCACCGACCCGGTCGTGGTCGACGACGCCGGCGACGAGTACTTCGTCGAAGCCACGCTGAAGGCCGTCGAGACGGCCCGTTACCGCCCGCGGTTCGTGGACGGCGAACCGGTGCCGACCGACGGCGTGCGCTTCTCGCAGCCGTTCATGGTGCTGATCGAAGCCAAGGAGCCGTCGCAGACATCCACCCGGCCCTGAGCGCTCAGTCCACCTGCGGAACGATTTCCATCGTCTCGCCGGCCTGTTCTTCCGGCAGCAGTCCCCGCGCGATCGCCTGCTCGCGGAATTCCGCAGCGAGCCGGGCACCCGCGTCGCGCATCGCCCTGGCCGTGGCCTTCTCCAGCGCGGGCCGCCCGCTCATCGGAATGCCGGAAGACGCCTCGGTCCCGTAGCCGGTGAAGGTCCAGGACTCCTGCAGCTCGCCGGTGGGCGTATAGGCGTTGATCCGGTAGCGGATGCTGACGGCGTACATCGACGTGCCGGAGTCGCCCGGCGTGATGAACGCGAACTCCTCCATCACGGGTTCCAGCACGCCGCGGATCTCCGGGTCGGTGCCGGCGCCTGCGTCGGTCGAGGCGACCGGGACGACGCGGTCGAACATCGCGTTCATCAGCCGCTGGAAACCGTCGGCCTGCGCCGTGCCGAGCGCGATCGAGAAGCTCGCGCCCTCGCGCTTCTCCTCGTGCACCGCGGTCGCGAAGGCCGGAGGCATGTACAGTCCGACGACGATCGGGATGCGCGCGACCAGCGGCGCGGGAATCGACGGCGCAGCCTCGAACCGGGTCGGCACGCAGCCGCCCGCGAGCAGGCCCGCCGAGACCACGGCAAGCACCGCCCCCGTCCTCTGCATCGCTGCACTCATGCGGCGCATGGTCGCATGGCGCGTCTCACCCGCGATAGCTGGCGGGTTCGTTCAGGCCCACGAACGTCCCGCCGTTGCGCTCGCATAGAATCCGCATCAGCGTCGCGAAGCGCACGCTGGTGTACTGCGGCGCGTCGGGCCGCACCGGGAAACCGATCGCGTGGATCCGGACGCGGCGCCGTCCGCTCTTGTCCTCCCGGTTGATCATGTCCACGCTGCGCACGACCGAATCGATCGAGCTGCCGGTGAACTCGTCGCCGAGCACGTACAGGCTGATCTTGAGCCCCGAGGCGTAGTAGGTACGGATCGCCTCGACGATGCCCTCGACCGGGCTCGAGTTGCTGAACGGGAACCAGTCGCGCAGCCGCTCCAGCACGAGCTTGCGCTGCACCGGGGTGTCCGGCAGCCAGCGGCCGCGATAGGTCGGGAACATGTAGGCACCCTCGTCGCTCATGACCTGCCAGCCCTTGACGCCCGGATAGACGTCGAGCACCTCCTGCATCTTGCGGAGCATCAGCGGCCAGGCGTAGTTCGCCATGCTGCCGGAAGTATCGATGATGAAGATGATGTACTCGCTGTCGACCGGCACGCCGCCGATCGGCGAATCGTCCTTGCGGCGGAACTGGGCGCCGAGCACGCGCTTCATCTCCTCGGTGAGTTCCTGCTGGGCGGACACCAGCTGCCCCTCGATCTGGTTCGCGACCTCGGCGTCCTTGCGCGAGGAGTCGAAGCGGCCGCGGATCGCGCTCAGGTCGCCGCGCAGCCGCGCGATCTTCTGCTGCTCCTCTGACAGCTGTATCCGGCGCGCCTCGAGCTCGCGGTTCAGCACTTCGCTGGTGCCGAGGATCTCGTTGAGCTCCTGCTGCAGCTTGAGCAGCTGGCCCTCGAGGTCCACGCGTGACTTCTCGAACACGACCGGCTCGCCGACCTCGGTCAGCACCAGCAGCAGGATCACCGCGCCGAAGCCGCAGCAGATCGCGTCGAGGAACGACATGCTGAACACTTCGACGTCGCGCCGGCCGAGGCGGGAGCGCTTCATGGCCAGTCCCTCGACGGGCTGAGGAACGAGCCCTGCGAGCGGCGCGCGAGCGTCCAGTACGCACCGGGCGCCATCGGGTCGCCTTCCATCGGCAGCAGGATCACGTTGACCGGGATCCCGGCGGGCAGGCGCGAAATCGCACGCTCGAAGAGCTTGAGCCGGGCCTGTCCGTCCACGGTCTTCCTGACCGCCGGCGGCGACGCGCCCTGGGTGGGCAGCCCGTCGGTGACCAGGATCACGTTGTCGGGACGGGGCGTGAGCCGGCCCGCGACCGCCAGCGCATTCTCGAGGCTGGTGCCATCCTGCGGCACGACTTTCCTGAGCGCCTGCAGCGCGTCGTTGAGCGCGTTCGCGTCGCCGGCGTCCAGCCATCGCCCGTCGCTGCCCTCGACCATGGCCCGTGGCTGCGTGTTGAAGCCGTAGAGCTGGAACTTCGACTTTGCGGGCAGTTGCGAAGTGATCCAGTCGATCGTACCGACCGCCCGGCGCCACTTCGGCGCGCTCATCCGCCGCACCTCCGGCATGTTCCGCAGGCGGATCACGTTCACGACGGACTCGTCCATCATGCTCGCCGAGACGTCCACCAGGATCAGGATCCGCTGCCCGCCGACCTTCAGTCCGGTCAGGTACTGGCGGTCACCGCTTCCGACGAATCCCTTGATGCGCGTACCGGGCTGACCGGGGCTCGGAGTCCCCGCGGCGAGCCGCCGCGTACCCTCCTCCAGCGACTTCAGGTCCTGCTTCAGCCGCTCGATCGCCTCGCGCTTCGAGAGCGTTTCCTGGTCCATCTCCGCGAGCTGCTGCTTCAGGCTCTCGGTCTCCTCGATGATCCGGTTCGCGAGCCCCTCGCTCGGCACCTGTTCCTCGGCGGACTGCATCGCATTGCGCAGCACGACCAGGTTCTTGTAGCCCTCGAGCACCTGCTCCTCCAGCCGGGTGACCTCGGAGCGGAGGTCGTCGTTGCGATGCTGACGCTGCACGCCCGCCTGGGCGCTCAGGATCGTGTAGAACAGCACGATCGCGCCGAAGCCGCAGGCGATCACGTCCAGGAAGGACATGCTGAAGACCTCGGTCTTACGGCGCGCCACGCTCGTCCACCTCGCGCAGCAGCAGCAGCTCCGTGCCGGGGCTGCCGATGCGCAGCCGGTCGCCCTCGCGCAGCGGCACGCGACCGCCGATGCGCTGACCGTTCACCCAGGTCCCGTAGGTGCTGCGGTCCTCGAGCCACACGCCGTCGCCCGCGCTCCACAGCGCGCAGTGCTGCCTGGAGATCCCGGGCCCGGCGTCCACCGTGAGCGCCCGCGGTCCCCCGGCCGGCGAGGACCCGACCAGCAGCGGATCGGTGGCGATGCGGTACGCGCGGCCGCGGTAGGCCAGGTGCGTGGGGCGCAGTGCCGCGGGCACCGACGTGCCCGCCGGCGAGGGCGTGCCGGCCGGCGCCAGCGACTCCACCGGCAGGCGCTGCACCAGCGTCAGTGCGCCGGGCTCGCGCCGTATCGCGGACTCCCAGGTCAGCGCGCCGAGCGCCGCGGCGCCGACCGGCAGCACCTCGATCTCGCAGTCACGGATCTCCGCCAGCCGCTCGAGCAGGCCCGGCAGGGCCGCGAAGCGCTGCGCGAGCCGCAGGTGCAGCGGACCGCTCGCGGTTCGGGCCTGCTGCAGCGTGCGCACGTAGCCCTGGTAGACCGGCTCCGCCGCAGCCGCGAATTGCGCCGGACTGAGCTCGATCGCGTGCACGCCGCCGCCGGCGGCGATTTCGGCGGTCACGGTGGGCTGGTCGGAGAGGACCGCCAGCCAGCCGGGAAGCCCGTCGCAGAGCAGCTGCTCCGTGCGCGCGTCGTGAAGCGGATCGAACCGGGTCTTGCGGACGAAGGTCGCCGCAAGCATCTCGAGCCAGGCCTGTTGCAGCGCCATCCAGCCGTGCTGCGGCAGGACCTCGAATCGCGTTCGCCGCAACTCGCCCGAGTGCTCCATGACCGACAGCACGCCGCGGTGCAGCCAGAGCTCGAGTTGCAGCAGGTTCGCCGGAGCGGCCCGCAGCGACGCCGACGCGAGCGAAGCGTCCACCAGGCCGACCGCCTTCAGGCCGAGTTCCTCGACGATGCCGAGCAGCAGGCCGAGCTGCCCGCGCGAGTACCACGGCGGCACCGCGAGCAGCAGTTCCGCGCCTTCGTCCAGCCAGGGGCCGGCAAGGGCTTTCAGTTGCGCGTAGGCCGTCTCGGCCGGCGTAGCCGCGGCCGGCATCGGCCTCGGCAACGCCTCGTCGGAGAGATCCTGCCAGTACCTGCTTTCGGCGAACAGCGGTTGCAGCCGCGCGCGCCGGGCCGCCGCGGTGCCGGTCTCGGGCTCGCGGCCGTCGAGCATCGCGATCCCCGGCTCGGCAGCCAGCACGCCGGCGGCGCTCGCGAGTACCAGTGCGGCGTCGTTGACTTCGAGGGCCAGTGTCATCCTGGTCAGCGCACCTGCATGTGCCGTATCAGGTGCTGGTCGAGGTAGGTCTCGCTGTCCAGCACCAGGCGTTCCTGGGTGAGCTGCAGCCGGTGCAGCAGGAACATGATCACGATGCTGATCAGCAGCGCGATCAGCGTCGAGTTGAAGGCGGTGCCGAGGCCCGCGGTGACGCCGGAGACGTCGCCGGTGACGGCCTTGTGCGCCTCGCCGAGCGCGTCGCCGATGCCGCGCACCGTGCCGATGAACCCGATGGCCGGTATGGCCCAGGCGATGTAGCGGAGCATCGACAGCTCGGAGTCGAGGCGCTCCGACTCGGCCTCGCATACGTCGCGACCGGCCTCGGAAACGTCCTGCACGTTGCGCGTCGCCGCGAAGCGGTACAGCGAGACCAGCAGTGCCCTCGGCAGCAGGCACGCGGCCTCGACCTTCGGCAGCGCCTCGATCGGCCGCGCGTATTCCCGCGCATCCTCGGGCAGGATGCGCATCCCCTCGGGCACGTGCACCAGGTCGCGCGCGAGCAGCGTGCGCTCGCGCCGGGCCTGCACGGCCTTGTAGCCGATGATGGCCAGCGCCCAGAGCGCGAGGATGATGCAGGCTTCCTGCTCCCAGTCCTTGATCACGACGTAGATCGACCGCTCCGCCACGTAGCTCGGGTCGCTCGCCATCGCCGCGCGCTGCTCTTCCATCACCACGGCGGCCCGCGGCCGGATCACGGTCACGTAGGCGGCATGCACGACGATGATCGCGATGATCAGCGCGAACAGGCTGAAGACCAGCTCGTTGGGCCCGCGCGAGTTGATTCGTGACATGCGGCTTGCCTCTCCCGGCTCAGATGTCCACGGGGAAGGACACGTCGAAATCGGCGCGCACCTTCTCGGTCGGCTCGAAGCGATCCGGCGTCGGCCCGACGGTCCGGGGCCGCCCGTCCGCCGCTCCGTCAGGCGCTCCGTCCGGCGGGGCGGTCTCAGCCGGCGACCCGTCGGCAGGCTGGGGCGGGCCTGCGTCGGCAGGCTGCGGCGCCGGCTCGCCGCTCGGGCCGGGGGCTGACGGCTCCTGCGCGCCGAGCACGCCGCCGAGCACGAGGCAGGCCCCGAACAGCAACAGCGCCCGCTGCAGGCTTCTGCTACTGCGCGTAACGCGCGATGCGGAATCCGACGTCATTGCGCTTGCCCTCGCCGTAATCGCGGTATGCCAGCCTGAGCTCGGTGACCGCGGCGTGCTTCCAGCTCGAGCCGCGGATCACGTGCACCGACCCCTCGCCGGTGGCCGCGGGATCCACCGTGGCCTCGCCACCGGGCGGACGAACAGTGTAGAGGTCGTGCGTCCACTCCGCGACGTTGCCCCCGAGGTCGAAGATGCCGAGCGCGTTGGCGTTGAAGCTCGCCACCGGTGCCGTGCCCGCGTAGCCGTCGTCGAGCGCGTCGAGCACCAGCGGCACGATCGGCTGCGCGCGGCGATCCGCGAAATTGCCGCTGCCGGGTGGCACGGGCAGGTTCTCGCCCCATGGGTACTTGAGCAGTCCCGCCGGACTGCGCCGCGCGACCCACTCCCATTCCGCCTCGGTGGGCAGGCGATAGCCGCGCGTGGCCGGAACCACCGCGACCAGCCGGCCGCCACTTTCCCGGTATGCGGGCGGCAGGCCCTCTTTCTCGCTCAACCAGTTGCAGTAGGCGGCGGCGTCCTGCCAGCTGACGTTGACCACGGGCTGCCGGTCGAGGTCCAGGCTCGTCTGCAGTATGTAGCCGGAGCGATGTTGCGGGCGGAACTGCCGGTACTCCGCGTTGGTGACCTCGCGCGCTGCGACGTAGAAACGCCGCTGCAGCGTCACGGCGCGCTGCGACTCGTTGGCGCGCCGGCCCGCCTCGCGCCGCGGGCTGCCCATCGTGTAGGAGCCTGCCGGTGCGAGCTTCAGCTCCTGCCCCGCCGGGCTGCGCAGCGCCGGTTCGAGCGCGACGACGGCCACCGGGGCTGCGGCCTCTTCACCGGCTGCGCCGCCATCGTCGCCGGACGGAGCGGCTGCCGCCGCCGACGCGACCGCCTCGAGCAGGCGGGCCTCGACTTTCTGCGGCAGGCCGGGCCGCGGCGTGACCGTCTCGCGATAGGGCGCGTAGCCACTCTTGCGCAGCTCGATCACGTGCGCGGTCGCCGGCAGTTCGAGCGTCTGGTTGGCCCGGCCACGCGGCTCGCCGTCGACGTACAGCTCGGCATCGGCAGGCGAAGCGCTGACGATCACCTGTCCCAGGATCGCCTCCAGGTTCACGTCCAGGACTTCGCGCGCCCCCGAGGCCACGGAGAGTTCCCGGCTGGCGGACTCGTAGCCGTCGCGCGAGATCGTGATGGCCTGCACGATGTCCGGGCGCACCTCGATCTCGAGCGGCGTCCGGCCGCGGTAGGCGCCGCCGATCGTCACGTTCGCGCCGGCCGGCCGGCTGCGCACGACCAGGCGACCGTCCGGGACTCCGAGCTTGACCGGCCCGATCTCGACCGGCGTGCCCGGCTTCAGCTGCAGGTCGGTCAGCCAGGGCTTGTAGCCGGCCCGGCGTAATTCCAGCTGGTGGCTGCCGGCCATCAGCTCGATCGCGAGCGGCGTACGGCCCCGCGGTTCGCCGTTCACCAGCAGCTCCGCGTCGGCCGGCTCGGAGGTCACGGACACCGCCGCCCAGCCCGGCACCAGCTCGGGCGTCAGCAGCTGCAGCCGGCCACCGCCATCGATCTCGACCTCCTCGACGTGGTCCAGGTAGCGCTCCGTATCGATCGTCAGCGTGTACCTGCCGGCGGCGAGTTCGAACTCACCCGGCACCTCGCCTGCCTCGACACCGTCCACGCTGAGCCGGCCCGGCACCGGGGTCTCCACCCTCAGCCGGCCTGGCAGCAGCTTCATGCTGAACTCGAACCGCTGGTCGCGACGGTCCGTGATCTCGACCGGCACCTCCAGCCGCTCGTACCCCTCGCGCTCCGCCACGAGGCGGTAGCTGCCCGGCCGCAGCAGGTGACTCGAACCGAACCGGAGCCCGGGCCATCCGCCCTGGAAGCTCGCGCGCTCGGGCGGCGGCTCGATCTGCAGCTGCACCGGGACGGACGTGAATATCACGGCCGCGACGAGGGCCAGCAGCATCAGGCCCGCGATCGTCGCGATGCGACCCCAGCCCAAAACATGTGGCCGACCCGCGACGCCCGCGTCCGGACGACGGAATGCGACGGCCTCGATGCGTGCATCCTCGGCGGCACCGTCACCTGCGACGCCCGCCGACGGCTCCAGCACGGGCGGCGCGGTGACGTTCGCGGCGCCTCCAGCCAGCACCTCGAGCACATGTCGCCCGTCCTGCAGATGAAACTTCAGGCGCCCGTCCGCGACGTCGATCACGTCCCCGTCGGAAAGCCAGGCCGAGCCGCGGCAGGCCGCGCCGTTGCGCAGCACCCGCGACTCGTCACCGTCGGCCTGCAGGAAATACCTGCCGTCCTGCACGCCCAGCCAGGCCAGCGGGCCCGGGATTCGCGAACTGACAGTCACGTCGCTGCCTTCGCCTCCCAGCGAGGCGGGCAGGTCCGCGTCCGCCAGCACGCGCTCTCCGATCGGCTCGCGCAGTACCAGCGGCATGCTCAGATCGGCTCCTCGCAGCGGATCACGACCGTTGCCGGCGGCGAGCCCGGCAGCAGCGTTATCTCCCGGCGGACGTCGCGGAACCCGGCACGCGATCCGACGACCGTGTAGCGTCCCGGCAGCAGCTCGAGGTCCTTGCGCTCGAAAACACCGAGGCTGCCGACCCTGTAGACGGTCACCTCGGTCGCGTTGTCCGAGCTGAGCGCGATCCTCACCGGCGTCTCCGCGGCGCTGATCAACGCATCGAGCTCGGCGACCTGCCGGGCGAGCACGGGGCCTTGCGGCGTTGCCGACCCTGCGTGTCGCAGCGCGTGGCGCGCGGCGTTGCGCACCTCGTTGCTGAACAGCCGCTCAGGTCGCGACAGGTAAGCCTCCAGCTCGGCCGCGAGCTGCGCGCGCGGCTCGGTGCGCTCGAGCCCCTGCTGCGCCGGGAGCAGCCTCGGGTCGATCGCCAGCGCCTTGCGGTACTCCGACAGCGCCTCCTGCCAGCGCTCGGCCGTCTCCAGCTGCCGGGCCGCAGCGAGGTGCGCCTCGATCGCCGACTGTCCTTGTGCCCGATCCGCTGCGGCGAGCCCGTCGCGTACCTCCGGCGCGCCAGGACGAATCCGCTCCGCGCGCTCAAAGGCGCTGCGGGCAGCGGCCGCGTCGCCGCGTTGCAGCGCACCGAGGCCCTCGGCGACGGCCCGGGAAAATGCCTCCGCCGAAGCCGCAGCCGTAAGCCGCGCGAGTCCCTCACGGGCGTCCGACGTGTCTGCATCGAGGCGCAGAGCCTGCCGATAGCGTTCGGCCGCCGCATCGCCGCGCCCGTCACGCTCCAGCGCACGCGCCTCGGCGACCAGCCCACGGACCTCGTCCAGCGAGCCCGCACGCTCGAGCCCGCGCCGGCCGGCCGAGGAGGCCGGCTCGATCAGCAGCGCCAGCTCGAACTGCGCCTTCGCCTCGAGCGAATCGCCGGCGTCGAGCGCGGCCGCGCCGGCCGCGAGCGCCTCGCGGAGCCGTGTCCCGGCCAGTCGCTCGAGCTCAAGCAGGTTCGCGTCGGCGCGCTCGAGGGCCGCGACAGCGGTGTCGTAGCGCAGCTCGCGCGCGTCCGCTTCGGCGCTCGTGAACTGCGCCTTCGCGCTGGCAAGCGGCTCCGCGCCCCAGCGGGAGGCGCCGCGCTTCTCGAGCGCTGCGAGCCGTTCGCCGGTGGCGGGCCAGAGTTCGTCATAGCGGGTCTTGGCTGCGGCGAGCGCCTGAAGGTCGCGCTGCGGGTCCGATTCCTGGCCGGTTCCGGCCGCGGCCGCCGCAGCCGACTGCGCCTCGACCGGCGGCTCCGCCGCTGTCGCGGCCGCCGGCGCCTGGCGCTCGACCCAGCGCGGCAGGACCAGGAACACGAATCCCGCAGCCACCACCAGCAACGCGAATACGCCCGCGACCAGTCCGCGCCGGAAACCCTGGCGGCGCAGGTCCTCCGGGCTCGGGCCCCGCGGATCCTTCCTGCGCCACTGCGGCGCTATCGTCGGGGCAGGCTCGGGCGGCGGCTGCAGCTCCACGCGCGGGCTTCTCGACCCCTCGGGAGGTTCCTGCGCTGCGACTTCCAGCGCGGCCAGCTCGCGCGACAAAACCGGGAAATCCTTCGGGCGGCGGGCCGGGTCCTTCTCCAGGCAAGCCATGACCAGACGCGCAAGGCGCTCCGGCACGCCGGCTCGCGCCGCGAGTGGCTGCGGCGGCTCCAGGTTCACGCGCTCCGGCGAGGGATCCGGATAGAACGGCGGATATCCGGACAGCAGCTCATAGGCGAGCGCCCCGAAACCGTAAACGTCGTCTGCGACCGAGGCCGGCTCACCGGCGAGCTGCTGCGGGCTGCTGGAAAACGGCGACCCTCCGAACGAGGCCGACCTTTCCCCGATCGGCCTCGCGATACCGAGGTCCGTGACCAGCGGCCTGCCCTCGTCGCTCAGCAGCACGTTGGCGGGCTTGAGATCCCCGTGGACCAGTCCCTGCCGGTGCAGGGCCGCCATGCCGTCCGCGACGCCGGCCAGCACGGGCAGGACTTCGCTTGCCGGGCGTCCCCGCAGCGCGCTCAGGTCACCGCGCGCGTAATACGGATAGACGGCGAATGCCGGGGGCCCCGGATCGACCTGCTCGCAGGGGACCAGGTGCGGGTGGCGCAGGCCGAGCTGGATGCGAGCGCCGTGCAGCAGTCGCTGGTGCGCGGTATCTGAACCGGCGCGACCCGGGACCGCAAGCTTGAGCAGTCTCGCCTCGCCGGATGCGTCGTCACGAGCCTCCCACAGCTCTGTGGCGTCGCGGGCGGTGAGCCGGCGCACCAGCGCATACCGCGCAGCGAGGACCTGCCCCTTTTCGAGCGTGGACATCGTCGCCCGGCCCGGCCTCAACGCCGACCGGCAGCGGGCTTGCCCCCGTCCGCCGCGCCGCCGACGACGGCTGGCAGCCCGGTCTCGTTCTCGTAGAGTTCCTTCAGCAGGCGACGCCACTCGGCGTACTGCTCCTCGGCGGAACCCTTGAGTTGCAGCGTCCGGCCCTCGACGTCCACGACCATCGGCTGGACCTCGGCCTGGAACGAGTCGCCGAGCTGCTTGAGCGTCTCGCCGTGCATCTTCACTTCGGCGCGCATGTCGAACCCGCTCTTGAAGGCGTACATGCCGCCGATCACCGCGGCCGTCGCCGCGGCCGATGCCGCGCTGCTCGAGGAATTGCTGCCGGCGACCACGCCGCCGATCACCGCCGCGGCGCCGAGCAGCTGGCGCGTCAGCGCCTGGCGCTTCGCCTCGGCCTCGGCCTCCAGCTCCTCGTACATGTACTTGCGCCAGTTCGTGTAGGGGTCGCTCATGCCGGCGCCGAAAGCGGCGTAATGCTCGTTCAGCGTGTCGACCAGCGCGTAGTCCCGCTCGCGGACGCCGTGAATCCGCTGCAGCAGCGGATCCTGCGCGGCCGGCAGTCGCACCACCGAGTACGCTCCCTTGCGGTCCTGCGCGAGATAGGCCCCGTATGCGTACGGAGCGAGTTCGGCGGCGAATCGCAGCTCCGAGACCTGGCGGATCGCGACGAGATCCTCGCGGCTCAGCCGGCGGCGCGCCTCGAGCAGGTCGTTCGCCATCGTGTTGTAGAGGTTCTCGAACGGATCGGCGGGCCGGCCGGGGCTTCCCTTGTACGCGCGCGTATCCGCATCGCCCTCGTAGGTCTTTCGATACCAGATGCGCCCGGTGGAATCCTGTGCCGTGACGTCCAGGCGAAGCACCCGACCGTTCGACTCCAGTATCGTCCCGTCGAGCAGCAGTTCCGTGCCCTCGGCGCCGGGCGGAAGCACGCGCACCTGCCCCCAATAGCCCGTGCGCTCGAGCGTATCGCGCAACGTCACGGGGATGTAGCGCGACTCGGCTCGTCGCACGTCCGGAAAGATGCGGTCCTTCTCGAGCTGCTTCTCGTCCTGCGGGATGTTCGGGTCGAAGATCCGGATCCCGACGTCCAGCAACTCCTGCTGCGGAACCTCGGCGGTCGCGCGCTCCGCGGGAATGCGCGTCATCGGCCGCTGCTCCTGCACGACACAGCCCTGCAGCGCGAGCCCGGCAACGGCCAGGCCGAGCAGCACGAAACTGCGGCTGAAGCTGCCGAGTCCCCGCATCACTGCGTGCTCTTCTTGTACTGCCTGTACTCTTCCCAAAGTCGCTCCCTCAGCTCGGGGTCGGTCTCCTTCATCGCGGCCTCGCGCAGCTGGCGCGCGACGATGTCGTCGTCGCGCCCGTCGGGGATGTCCGCAGGAACATCGCTGGGTCCGGAACCTCCGAGCGGACCGCCGCCGCCCACGCCACCGCCGCCACCGCGCTCGCCGGAATTTTCGGAACTGCCCTGCCCGGACTCGCCCTCGCCACCAGGCATGCCGCCGCCTTCCGCCTGGTCGCCGTCACGTCCGCCCTGCCGTCCCTCCACGCCGGATCCGTCGCCGGCTTCCCCCGGATAGCCCTCCATGCCCGGGCCGGACCCGGCGCCACCGCCGGCCGCACGCTCCTGTGAAATCGTCTCCTGCTCCTTGCGCATGCGCTCGTCGAAAACCGCGAAAGTCTCCTCGAAGCGCCGGTCGATCTGGGCACGCTGGTCCTCGGCCGTCATCGGGCCGCCGCCTCCGGCCGCGGTGCCCTGCTGGCCCGGGCCGCCCTCCGCCGCGGGCGCGCCCGCACTGCCCGAGCCACCCGTGGCGCCCGGGGCCTGCCGGCCGCCGCCAGTGACGTCGGCGCCACTGCCCGGGCTGGCCGTGGAGCCGGGCTCTGCACCGCCCGCCGTTCCGGTGGTGCCCTGAGGCCCGGTTCCGGCGCTACTCGACGTCTCCGGCCGCCGCCCGCCCGGTGAGCCGCTCCCGCTGGACGGGTTGCCGGCCGGGTCGGACCGCTGATCGCCGGACTGCCCGGCCGGGCTCGGCCAGCCCTGTGGGGCGGGTGGCGGCGGCTCTCCGGCCGGACCGGCGCCGCCCGAAGCCGCCGGGTCGCTGGAGGAAGGGCTGGTCGGCGGGCTGCCTGCCGAGCCCGAACTGCCGCTGGTTGATTGCTGTTCCGGGAACGGCGATTCCTGGCCTCCTGCGCTCGGAGCCGGGCTGGTGCTCGGACTGCCGCCGCTCGAGCCGCCCGGAGTCGACGGCGGCGTCGAAGACGGCGGCGATGCCGGCGGCTGCGGCAGCGACGGCATCGAGCTCTCCGACATGCCGGTGCAGGCGGCCAGCCCGAGGCAGGCCAGCACGCAGAGGCAGGGCAGGACTCGTTGGCAAACAGTCCGGTTCATCGGAGGATTCTAATCGCGAGCATTCCCTGCGGCCCGGTGGCCGCACCACATGGGTTTTGATCCCCCGGGGCCGGCAGGGTTCAACGAGAGCCGGCGGCCGCCGCCGCGGCTGCCGCGCCGCCGGCGAGATCCGATCCCGTCAGGAACGAGCGCAACTGCTCGGCAAGCCGGCCACAGGCGGTCGAACGCACCGGAGTGATGATCGGTATCGGGGCGACCGCACCGATCAGCACCGAGGTTCCGGACACGTCCGTGCTGACCGAGCCGATCTCGGCCGCCGACTGCATGTCCCAGACCGAGGCGACGTAATCCGACTGCTTCTCCCACCAGCCGAGGCCGATGCAGCCGCCGCCGCCGGGCCCGATCACGCAGGAGACACTCCCGCCGCTGTCCGTCTTGCGCGTGCTGCCATCGAGCCAGACCACGTAGCGCACGCCGATCTGAGCGAGCCGCTCCGCCACGCCGGGGCGCTCGAGCAGCGTCTTGAGCCCGGCCGCATTCGCGGGCGCCGTGCTGGGCTCGAACCACGGGAACAGTGCGTCGGTGAACTCCTGCTCGCCGTAAATCTTGAACGGCGCAGCGCCATGGACCTTGGCGGACTGGCCTTCCTCCGGATGCAGCAGTTGCCCGCCGAGCTTCTCCTGCACGCAGTCGAGGAAACCCTCCTCGGTGCCCACGCCTTCGAGCTGCGGCTTTTTCAGCACGACGATGGATTCGTCCGCCTGGACCGCGGCCGCGATCTGGCGGGTCTCGTCGACCTTGGCGGTCATGCAGCCGCCGAGCGCGACGCCCAGCACTACGAGGACAACCGATCGTCCCGCAGACCGGCGTGGCCGCCGCAGCCGCCGACCTGGCAAGCACGCGATGGAGAACATGGCGCCGATGACCCTCCCGGTCGACTGACCTCGCCCGTGGGAAGCGCCCCCCGCTGGGGGTTTCGCTCCGAGTATACGACAAGGCCCGCGGCGCCGGACGCGGCACCGGGCCGAAACTCAGAACTGCATCTGCTGCTGGCGCTGGGCGGCCGCCGCGCCGCGGAACCGGGAAGCATCCAGCTCGACCGTCGTGCCCGCCGCCAGCCCTTCGCGACGGCAGGCGGCCGCGAACCGTGCCGCCAGCAGGTCCGCATACGCGCCCTCGCCCCGCATGCGGTGACCGAACCGCGGATCGTTGAGCCGCCCGCCTCGCAGGCCGCGCAGCAGCGCGATCACGCGCTCGGCCCGCAGCGGGTAGTGGGCGCGCAGCCACTCGGTGAACAGGTCACCGAGCTCTCCGGGCAGGCGCAACGGCAGGTAAGCCGCAGCACGGGCTCCCGCCGACTTCGCAGCCGCCAGCAGCCGCTCGATCTCGTGATCGTTCAGGGCTGGAATCAGCGGCGCGAGCAGCACGCCGACCGGGACGCCGGCATCGTTCAGCTCGCTGATCACGCGCAGTCGAGTGCGCGGCGCCGCGGCTCGCGGCTCCATGCGGCGCTTCAGCTCGTCGTCGAGCGTGGTCAGGCTGATCATCACCGACACCAGCCGCAGGCCTGCGAGCTCTCGCAGCAGGTCGAGGTCCCGCAGGATCAGCGACCCCTTCGTGACGATCGTGAGCGGATGCCGATGCTCGAGCAGCACCTCGAGCACTGCCCGGGTGGTCCGGTAGCGGCGCTCGGCCGGCTGGTACGGATCGGTGTTGGCGCCGAGGTTGATGGGTCTGCACAGATAACCGTCGGCGGAGATTTCGCGCTCGAGCAGCCGCGCCAGCCCCGGCTTGTGGAAGATCCGCGTCTCGAAGTCGAGCCCCGGGCCGAGATTCCAGTACGCGTGGCTCGGCCGGGCGAAGCAGTAGATGCAGCCGTGCTCGCAGCCCTGGTAAGGGTTGATCGAGGCCTCGAACGGCACGTCCGGCGACCGGTTGCGGGTGATCGCGCGTTTCGGGCGGTCCTCGCTGAAGCGGGTTCCGGGCGGGGGCGGCAGCGCCTCCTCGCCGCCCCAGCCGTCGTCGGCAGGCTCGACCCGCAACGACTCGTAGCGACCCTGCGGATTGCTGACCGCGGCCCGGCCGCGGAGCGCCGGCCTGAGGGGAGAGGCTGACATGCGCCGAAAATACTGTATATCCATACAGCTGTCACTGGGGAGGCTCCGGGAAGCGGTCCATGCGCCAGAGCACCGGGAACCGCCGCGCCCAGACCCAGGCTACCGCCAGCGTCGCCACCCCGCCGATGACTACGGCCGGCACGGTGCCGAACCACGCGGCCGTCACGCCGGACTCGAACTCCCCGAGCTCGTTCGAGGCGCCGATGAAGACCGCGTTCACTGCGCTCACCCGGCCGCGTATCCCGTCCGGCGTTTCCAGCTGAACGAGCACGTGCCGGATGTAGACGCTCACCATGTCGCCGGCTCCCATCACGGCGAGCGCGAGCAACGAGAGCCAGAAACTCTTCGAGAGACCGAACACGACCGTCGCGATGCCGAAAACGACGACACCACCGAACATCCAGCGGCCGACCCGCGTCGCGATCGGGCGCAGCCCCAGCATCGCACCGCAGAGTGCCGCGCCGACGGCCGGAGCCGTCCTGAGCACGCCGAGCCCGCCGGGCCCGACTCCGAGCACGTCCGAGGCATAGACCGGCAATAGTGCCGTCGCCCCGCCGAACAGCACCGCGAACAGGTCCAGCGAGATCGCACCGAGCACGGTACGTCGCGACCTGACGAAGCGCAGGCCGGAGAGCAGTGCCTCCCTGTCGAAGCTGGCGGCGCGCCGCCCGTCGGTCCCACCGCGCTCGAGGCGAAGCATCAGCACAGACGCGAGCCCCAGGAGTGCCGCGACCGTCGCATACACCGCGGTCGGGCCGGCCAGGTAGAGCAGCCCGCCCAGCGCGGGGCCGGCGATCGTCGCGACCTGCCAGGTCGAGGAGTTCAAGGCCACCGCTGTGCCCAGTCGGTCGCGGGGCACCAGGTTCGGCAGCAGCGCCTGGCCCGTCGGCATCGCGAACGCACGCGCGGTGCCGAACAGCAGCATCACGCCGAACACCGGCAGCGCGGAGCCGAGGCCATGCCAGGCGAACGCGAGCAGCAGCAGCGCGCACACTGCCTCCAGCGCGAAGCACAGCGCCAGCAGCCGGCGCCGGTCGCGGCTGTCCGCGAAATGGCCGGCGGGCAGGATCAGCGCCACGAAAGGCAGGAACTGCGACAGCCCCACGAGACCGAGATCGAGCGGGTCCCGCGTCACCTCGTAGACCTGCCACCCGACCGCGACCGTCTGCATCTGCACCGCGATCGTCGCGAGGAAGCGCGCCAGCAGGAAGCGCCTGAGGTCCCCGTTGCGGAGGACGGCCATGCGCGAGCCGCTCATGCGGGCTTCTGTGGGGTGCGACGAACCATCGGTCGTGGCAGCATAGCGCGCCCCTGACCAACCTCCCCGGCACGGAGATCGCAAATGCAATCGACCTGGAACCGCCCGTTGCTCGCGCTGGTGCTGACGCTGGCGGCCGCCGTGGCTGCCGCGGCCACTCCGACCGCGGAAGATGCGAAATTCGAGGCCCTCGGCCAGCGCTTCCTCGACGAGTTCGGCCGCTACTCGCCGGTGTATGCCACGGCCCTCGGCGATCACCGTTTCGACGGCGACCTCGACGACCTGAGCGCGGCCGGCCGCGCGCGGAGCACGGCGTTCGCCAGGGACCTGCTGCGCCAGCTGTCCGCAATCGACAGCAAGCAACTCTCCCGGGCGAACCAGGTGGACGCCGCGATGCTCGAGAACCAGCTGCGCTACGCGGTCTGGTCCGAGGAGAAGTTCCGCGACTGGTCCTGGGATCCGCTCAGCTACACGCAGCTCGCCGGCCAGGGACTCTACGGCCTGCTCGCGCGGGAATATGCACCGCTGCCCGAGCGCCTGCGCAGCGTGACGTCCCGCCTCGAGAAGCTGCCGCTGCTGCTCGAGCAGATGCGCGCCAACCTGGTTCCCGCGCGAGTGCCTGCGATACACGCAGAGACCGTGGTGAAGCAGAACCCGGGCGTGCTGAGCCTGGTAGACGAGCTCGTCGTACCGAACGTCGGCGTCCTGCCGGAGGGAGACCGGGTCCGCCTCGAGCGGGCCATCGAGCGTGCCCGGGCAGCCGTGCAGCAGCACCAGCAGTGGCTCGAGAAGGAGCTGCTGCCGAACGCCAGGGGCGAATTCCGCATCGGGCGCGAACTCTACGACGAGAAGCTCGCGCTGGCGCTGATGTCGCCGCTATCCCGGCAGGAGATCCGCGCCCGCGCCGAGGCCGAGGTCGAGCGCGTGCGTGCCGAGATGTACTCGACCGCACGCCAGGCGCTCGCGGGACGCGAGGACGCCCCGCCGATGCCACAGTCGCCGGGCCCGGCCGAGCAGCAGGCCGTGATCGCCGCCGCGCTCGAGCTCGCCTATGCCGAACGCCCGTCGCGCGACGGCGTCGTTCCGCTGGCACGCGAGACGCTCGAGGAGACGACGGCCTTCGTCAGGGAGAAGGGCTTCGTGACGATGCCGGACGAGCCGCTCGAGATCATCGTGATGCCCGAGTTCCAGCGTGGCGTGGCGGTGGCCTACTGCGATTCCCCGGGACCGCTCGACAAGGGCCAGCGCACGTTCTACGCGGTGTCGCCGATACCGGAGGACTGGCAGCAGTCGAAGGTGGATTCTTTCCTGCGGGAGTACAACGACCGTTCCATCGCGAACCTGACGATCCACGAGGCGATGCCCGGTCACTACCTGCAGCTCGCGCACTCGAACCAGTATCCCTCGGTGCTGCGCGCGATGCTGGGCTCGGGGCCGTTCATCGAGGGCTGGGCGGTGTATGCCGAGCGGGTGATGCAGGAGCAGGGTTATCGCGCGGGCGATCCGCTGATGAAGCTGATCCAGCTCAAGTGGTACCTGCGCGCGGTCACGAACGCGATCATCGATTCCGCGATCCACGTCGACGGCATGGGTCGCGACGAAGCGATGAAGCTGATGACCGAGACCGGCTTCCAGGAAGAGAGCGAGGCCGCCGGGAAGTGGGTGCGCGCACAGCTCACGTCGGCGCAGCTGTCGACCTATTTCGTCGGCTACCAGGAGCACGCGGACCTGCGCCGCGACGCCGAGGCCCGCGCGGGCGACCGGTTCGACGCGAGGAAGTACCACGACCAGCTGCTCTCCTTCGGCTCGCCGCCGGTGCGTTACGCGCGAGCGCTGATGTTCGAGGAACCGATACGCTGAACGGCCGGGCCGAGGCGGCGGGCGCAGCACGATGAAGCGCGGCGCGCTGCTGGCCGGCGCGCTGCTCGGCCTCGCGGTGCTGGCCTGGCACGCGCGCCCGACGGCGCCTGAGACCGCGGCGCGGCAGCAGGCGCCGACGGCGCAGCATCCCGGGCAGCTGCCCGCACCCGGGCAGCGCGCCGTAGCCCGCGACACGCGGCCCGAGGCCGCTGCGACGCGGCCGGTCGAAACCGGCACTGCATCCGGCGAACCCGATCCGCCGCCGCCGGCGGAGCCGGAGGCGCCGCTGGCCGTCCGCTTCGAGCAGGCCACGGATTTTCTGCCGTTGTTCCTGGAACTGCAGGCGCGTGCGGCCGGCGGCGACGCCGAGTCGGCGTTCTACCTGTTCCGCATTCACGAGGCCTGTCACCACAGGCGGGAGAAGGACCCGAGGAGCGCGGCGGAGGCGCTCGCGGACTTCGACCGTCGTTACCTGGACGCGCGCCGGGACGCGGCGGGCAATGCGCCGGCCGACGACTGGATCATCCTGCAGCGACGCGCGGAAGTCGAACGCGCGTGGCGCGTCTGCCCGCCCGAGCTGCTCCGGCGGCTCGACCGCATGGACGCAGGAACGCTGCTCGGTCAGGCGGCGGAACTCGGCCACCCGCTCGCGCAGGCGATGACGGCCACGCGGATGCTGCGCGCGGGCGGCGAAGAGTCGCGCGAGCAGGCACTCGACTACCAGAGGGCGGCGGCACTCAGTCGGGACCCGGTCATCCTGTACGAGATTGCCCGGGGCGTCGGTCTCGGTACCGGCGCCGACGACGTCGTCCGGCGCGCCAACGCCTGGCGGCTGCTGGCCTGCCGGCACGGGCTGGACTGCGGCCCGGACAGCCCGTTGATCCGGCACTCCGTCTGCCAGAACCCGTCGAGCGCCCGGTGCATCCCCGGCGCGGACCTCGAGCACTACCTGCGCACCTGGGACCCCGAGGGCTACCAGCAGAGCTACGCGCTGGCGGACCAGATGATGCAGGCGATGAACGACGGTCGCTGGGGCGACCTGAGCTACTGAGGCCCGGTCTCAGCGGCGATCGATGACGATGACCCGCACGGCCGGGCGGGCCCGGCTGCCGTCCACCGTGACTGTGTATCGGTACAAGGTCGCGCCGAGCAGCCCCGGCCGCTTCAGCCGCCCGAGGAATACCGTCTGCGGCCAGCGGGGCTCCGGCGTCGCGAAGGGCCACTCGGGCGTCGCTGCGCCGGGTCGCTGCGCACGGTTCGGCGCCAGCTTCTCGACCACTATCGTGATGCCCCCGGACCTCGAACCCTCGAGCCGGAAACGCACGGCTTCGCCGCCGGCCGCCCGGATGTTGCCGTCGTTGGTCCCTGCCAGCACGACGTGGCCGCCTTTGACTTCGACGACGTAGTCGAGCTCCGGATGCGGTGGCTGCTCGCGGTCTGCGGGCGCCGCTCGGGACCTCGCGCCGGGACGGGCGCGTCTCTTTCGCCGGACCCGGCTCGTCAACGGTGCCTTGTAACCAGCCATCGTGGCGGTCTCCCGGTATCCAGAACAGCCTCGCCGCCGGTCATCCCAGCGCGAGCACGCCGAGCGCCAGCAGCGAGCACACCGCGACCGTCAGGTAACGTCGCAGCCGCAGGTAGGACTGTGGAAGCAGCGACTCGCCCAGCACGCGGTGCTCGTACAGCCAGAACACGCCGAAGCAGACGACCAGCAGCGTGAGCGCGAACCGCTGCGGCAGCAGCAGCGCCACCCAGCCGGTCAGCGAGGGCAGCACGCCTGCGACCAGCGTCCTCGCCGTCGCCGGACCCGTGCGCGACAGCGCCACGCCCCAGTGCACCGCGCCGAGGAACGAGAGGATCACGGCCCCGTAGCCGATCAGCGCGCGAACCGCGAACGCGCGCTGCTCGCCGTCGAGCAACGCGATGCCGAGCACGCACGCGACGAACGGCACGAGGCCCGCGTAGCCGAGCGTCGAGAACGCCGCGGGCAGTTCGCGGGGCACGGGTGCGCTGCTCACAGTCCGGCCTCCGGCGGGCCTGACGGCTGCCCTCGCTCCGCGTCGCGCTCCTGTGTGCGACCACGGGCGCCGTGGTTCCTGCGCAGCAGGCCGTTCGCGCCGTTCGATATCCACACGGCCATCTGGCCGGAGCGCTCCCGCACTCGCTTCAGCCACTGCCGGGCCCAGGCGAACTCCAGGCCGAGGATCGCCAGCCCGACCGGGATCACGACCAGCGCCGGGCCGGGCAGAACGATCAAGGCGATGCCGAACAGCAGCACCGAGCCGCCGACGATGCTGACCGCGATGCGCCGGGCCCATCGATAGGTGATCTGCCTGCCGGGCGACACGCGATCAACGCTCCTTGCCGGAACCCGCGCGCAGGCGGTCCACGATGGCCTCGAACCGCGCATCGCCCCTCAGCGAATCGAGATCCGGGTCCTGCTCGATCCAGGCGAGGTTGCCGCGGTCACGCTGCGTGGCCTGCTCGAGCAGCTGCAGCGCCCGCTCGCGGTCATCGAGGACCGCGAACGCACAGGCGAGGTTGTAGGCCGTCGCGAACTCGTCGGGCCGCGCCGCGAGCGCCCGCTCCGACAGCGCCCTTGCCCGGGTCGCGTCGCCGAGCTTCGCGGCCGTGACGGCCCCCAGGTGCAGCGCGCGGCCGTCCCCGGGCTCACGCCGCAGGTGCCGCTCGATCGCGAGCATCGCGCGCCGCCCCGCCTCTTGGCTCTCTTCGACGCGCCCCAGCTTCTCGAGCGCGCCTTCGAGCATGCAGTACGGCAGGTACTGCTCCGGCGCGAGCCTCGCGGCCTGCTCGTACAGCTGCCGCGCCTTCTCGAACTCACCCGCGGCGAAACTGTGCCGGCCGTACATGTAGTTGGCATGGAAGCTCGACGGATTGAGCTTCAGCGCCTGCTCGAAAGCCTCGTTGGCGGGCTCGACCTTGTTCTGCATCGACAGCAGGCACGCCTGTGCCACATAGGCCTCGGGCATGCGCGGCTCGAGCTCGAGCGCGCGCTCGCTGGCCGAGAAAGCCTGCGCGAACTCCTCGGATGTCATGTCGAGCCGCCACAGCCCCTTGATCGCCAGCGCGTTGGCCAGCCCGGCGTAGGCCTGCGCAAATCCCCCGTCGAGGGCAATCGCCTCGCGGAACAGCTGCGCAGCCTGCGGCAGTGTCAGGTCGGTGCCGTCGCGCAGCAGGTGCTGCCCGCGCAGGTAGACGTCGTAGGCCTCCGGGTTGCGCGTGCCGCCGCGCTCGAGCAGTTCCTTCTCGCCGCTGGTGAGCGAGCCGCGCAGCGCGGCGACCAGCTCGCGCGCGATCTCGGTCTGTATCGCGAAGACGTCCTCGAGCCGCCGGTCGAAGCTCTCGGACCAGAGGTGATAGCCGTCGGCGGCATTGACCAGCTGCGCGGTGATCCGGACGCGATCGCCGGCCTTCCTGACGCTGCCCTCGAGCACCGCGCCGACGCCGAGCGTACGGGCGATCTCGCGCACGTCCATGCTGCGGTCCTTGAACTGGAACGACGAGGTTCGCGAGGCGATCTGCAGTCCCCGCACGCAGCACAGCGCGTTGATGATCTCCTCGGCGATGCCGTCGCAGAAATACGCCTGGTCGTGCTCGGGGCTCAAGTCGGAGAA
>CAZKLS010000005.1:22463-29010 GCA_964553405.1 uncultured Steroidobacteraceae bacterium | reverse complement strand
GCGGGCGCTGACGGGAGCGACTCGACGGGCGGCGCATCGTTCGGCGGCGGCGCCGGCGGCGCGACGCGCGGTACCGCGGCCTCGGTCCGCTCGATGCCTTGCGGCGTGAAGTCATAGGCCCAGGCCAGCGCGCAGGCGAGCGGAAAGCCCAGCGCAACCAGCGCGATGACGAGCTTGATGCTCCACAGCGGCAAGCCGAGTGGCTCGAAGGTCACGTCTGCGATCTGGATCAGCACCCAGCCCGCGACCACGTAGGCCGCGGCGACGCGGAACACCTTGCGGCGCCGCAGCTCGACCAACCATTTCTGCAATCTGGACCGACCGTCCGGCATTCGATTAATCCCCGCTGCCTCGATTATAGGGGCGCACACGCCCGGTGGCCCCTGCCGGGGGACGCGGCTCAGGTGGACGAGAAAAACTCCCCGATCGCCGACGCGAGCAGGTCCGGCCGCTCGTGGTGGACCATGTGCGAGGCGTCGGGCACCACGCAGCGCTCGAGCTGCGGGATCAGCTCCGCCATGCTGTCGGGCTCGCCGTCGCTGCCCAGGCGCTTGAGGAACTCCGACTGCTCCGCGATCACGTACAGCAGCGGCGCGGCGATCTCGCGCCAGCAGGCCTCGGCCTCCTCGCGGCGGTACAGCATCGGATTGACCCGCTTGTGCGCGGGATCGGCGCGGACGCGGACGCTGCCGTCCGGCAGTTGCACGGCCCACGAGTTCGCGATGAACGCGGCGCGCTGCGGCGTGAGCCTCGGGTTGCGCCGCTCGAGCAGCTTCGCGAAGGCCTCGAGCGAGGGGAAGGTCGCAAGCTCCGGCGGCTGGTGCAGCTGCTCGAGCCACTGGCGATAGCGTCCCGGCGCCTGTGCGGGTTCGGTCCGCGGCAGACCGAAGCCCTCGATGCACACGACCCGCCGCACGCGCTCGGGCCGGATGCCGGCATACAGCGTCGCGATGTTGCCACCCATGCTGTGCCCGATCAGCGTCGCCCGGACGCCCGGTGCGAGCTGGTCGAGCAGCATCTCCAGGTCGGCGTAGTAGTCTGGGAACCAGTAGCCGTCCGTCGGCCACTCGGTGCGCCCGAAGCCCCGCCAGTCGGGCGCGATGCAGGTCCACCTCGGCGACATCTCGTCGACCAGGAACTGGAACGTATCGCCGGTATCCATCCAGCCGTGCAGCAGGAACACGGGCTCTGGGTCCGTGCCCGGCCAGATCGTCAGGTGGTGTCTCAGACCACGGACCAGCAGCTCCTCCCGGTCCGGGGGGCGGACCGGTGTGTACATCTCGAGCATCAGATTCTCTTCGGCGCCGGCTCCGTCAGTAGCCATGCCTCAACGGGGCGAACCGGTCCGCGACCCATCCCAGAGCCGCACCGGCAGCGACGAAATACAGCGCCGATTCGGCCCACCACCAGGCCCAGATGTGGTCCGGCAGGCCGAACACCCCCGACCAGCCCATCATGAAGCAGCCATGCAGTATCAGCACCACCAGGCCGAACTTGACGCCCTTGAGCCAGCCGGGCCCGGTGAAGGCCGGACGCAACCAGCCGTAGACCATCGCGGTCAGGAACGCAGACACGACACCCGTCGCGAGCCAGCGCGGCATCAGCGCGGCCATGTCGGGCGGATCCTGCATCAGCTCGGGGCGCCAGAAAGCGGCCGTGGCGAGGTAGTCGTCCGCCAGCACGCCCTCGTGGATAAAGGTCGCCGTTCCCATCGAGACCACCCAGGCCGCCGCGTACCATGCAAGGCCACCCAGCAGGATCAGCTTGGCGTTCATTTCGATCCCCTCCTGATGTGTTCGGGATACCGGCTCCGGGATCCCCTCACGGCAACCGCAGTTTGCGCCCCGTCACCACGTGAGGCAATCGAGCGTCCACGGTATAGTCGCGCGCCGACGCGGCCAGACCACCTGCATGCGCAAGATCCTCGTACTACAGCACGTCGCCACCGAGCCCCTCGGACACCTCGATCCGCTGCTGCGCGACTGCGGCTTCCGCATCCGATACGTCAACTTCGGCCGCGAGCCGCAGGCCGAACCGGACGCGCGGCGTTACGACGGCGTCGTCGTGCTCGGCGGGCCGATGAACGTCGACCAGGCCGAGCTGCACCCCCACCTGCTCACCGAGATGGCGGTGATCCGCCAGGCCGTGGACTCGGACAAGCCCGTGCTCGGCATCTGCCTCGGCGCGCAACTGCTGGCCGCCGCGATGGGCGCGGACGTGCATCCCAACCCGGTGCCGGAGATCGGCTGGTACCGGCTGCACACGCTCGCCGCCGCGCACGAGGACCGGCTGTTCCGCCATTTCGAGAGGCGGCCCCACTACGTCTTCCAGTGGCATGCGTACACCTGCCAGCTGCCGCCCGGCGCCGTGCATCTCGCCTGGACGCGGCATTGCCGCAACCAGGCCTACCGCGTCGGCGACCAGGCCTGGGGACTGCAGTTCCACCTCGAGGCGGACGCTGCGCTGATCGAGCGCTGGCTCGTATCGGCGGGTGGACGCAGCGAGATCGAGCGGCACTGGAGCGCGCGGCGGATCGCGCACATCCGCCGGGAAACTCGCCGCCACCTGCCGCAGGCGCAGCCGCTCAGCGACCGCGTGTTCGGGGAATTCGTGCACGCGGTGGCGCCGCGCGCCCGCGCCCGTCTGCTGCCCTCGCGCTGAGCGTCCTTGACCTGGCGGATGGATCCGGCGCCAGCGACTCCTTCCGTGAGAGGGACCGTGTCTCAGGTACTGAGGAACATCCGGTAGACGGGATTCTGCGTCTCCTCGGTGTACGCGTACTGCAGCTCGCCCAGGTGGCGCGAGAATTCATCCGCGTCGGCGGGCGGCACCTGGACGCCGGCGAGCACGCGGCCGTAGTCCGAGCCGTGGTTGCGGTAGTGGAACAGGCTGATGTTCCACTGCGAGCCGACCGCCTCGAGGAACTTCAGCAGCGCACCCGGGCGCTCGGGGAACTCGAACCTGAACAGCCGCTCGTGCTCGAGGCCGTGGGCGTGCCCGCCGACCATGTAGCGCGCGTGCAGCTTGGCCATCTCGTTGTCGCTGATGTCGAGCACCCGGTAGCCGTCGGCGGCCACCGTCGCGAGCAGCTGCTCCTTCTCGCGCCGGCCGCCGTGCAGCGAGAGGCCGACGAAGATCCGCGCCGCCGCCGGATCGTCGTAGCGGTAGTTGAACTCCGTGACGCCGCGACGCCCGAGCAGCCTGCAGAAGCGCAGGAAGCTGCCGGGCTGCTCGGGAATCTCCACCGCGAACAGCGCCTCGCGCTCGGCGCCGATGTCGGCCCGCTCGGCCACGTGCCGCAGCCGGTCGAAGTTCATGTTGGCGCCGCAGTTCAGCGCGACCAGCGTGCGCTCGCGGCACTGCTCGCGCGCGACGTACTTCTTGATGCCGGCGACCGCGAGCGCGCCGGCCGGTTCCGCGATCGTGCGGTTGTCCTCGAAAATGTCCTGGATCGCGGCGCAGATCTCGTCCGTGGTGACCAGCAGCACCTCGTCCACGTACTGGCGTGCGAGACGGAAGGTCTCCTCGCCGACGCGCCGCACCGCGACGCCGTCCGCGAAGATGCCGACCCGCTCGAGCGTCACGCGCTTGCCGGCCTGCAGCGACTCGTACATGCCGGCCGCGTCCTCGGGCTCGACGCCGACGATCCGGATGCCCGGATAGAGCGACTTCACGTAGGTCGCGATGCCGGCGATCAGGCCGCCGCCGCCGATCGGCACGAAGATCGCGTCGATCGCTCCCGGGTGCTGACGCAGGATCTCCATGCCGATCGTGCCCTGACCCGCGATCACGTCCGGATCGTCGAAGGGATGGATCAGCGTCAGGTTCCGCTCCCGCGCGAGCTCGACGGCATGGTCGTAGGCGTGGTCGAAGTCGTCGCCGTGCAGCACCACCTCGCCACCAAGGTCGAGCACCGCCTGCACCTTGATGCTCGGCGTCGTCTGCGGCATCACGATGATCGCCGGTATGCCACGCCGCCTGCCCGCCAGCGCCACGCCCTGCGCGTGGTTGCCGGCGGAGGCGCAGATCACGCCCCGTCTCGCCACCGTGTCCGACAGGTGCGCGATCTTGTTGTACGCGCCGCGCAGCTTGAACGAGAAGACCGGCTGCAGGTCCTCGCGCTTGAACAGGATGCGGTTGTTCAGCCGACGGGACAGCCGCGGCGCTTCCTCGAGCGGCGATTCGATCGCGACCTCGTAGACACGGGCTTTCAGGATCCGTTCGATATAGCTTTCTTGCATGGTCATTCCGCGGGTACCGGCGGCTAAGTTAGCAGGAATACAGGCGGCCGGTCCGGGCGCGTCGCTTCTGTTTTGCCGGCGCGGACCGCATAATTCCCGCCCGCCCGCGAAGCACTCGCCGCCAGGACCGTGCCCCGAATCGAACTACTGATGAGCGTGCTCGCAGGCCTCAGCGGGGGGCTGTTCGGCGTCCTGTGGAGCGGGCTGGTTTCATCGCCGTGGCTGGCCGCCGGAGCGGCCGAGCATCCGTCCCGGTGGCACGACGAAAACCTGCCGCGACTCGCGGCAGGCGCGCTGCTGCGCGCCGCTTCCGGCGCGGCGCTGGGATTTCTGTTCTGGCTGGGCTGGGGCCTGATCGCGGTGCTGCGCGCGCCCTGGCCGCTGGTCGGCCTGCTGTTCGGCCTGCTGTGCTGGGCCGGCGCAGCGCTGCCGGCGCTGGCCACGCTGGGTCTGCGCGTTCAGCTGCCGCGACGCTCCATCCGCGTGCACGCGGTCGACTGGCTGGTCAGTTGCGTCGCGGTCGGACTGCTCTGCGCGTATGCGTGGTACCGGCTGGCCTGAGCCGGTGCGGCAGCGCCTGGCGCTGGCCGCCGCGCAGGCATTCCCGGTCGCCGCTCAGCGGTCCAGGAAGTCGCGGGTGTAGAGGACCACGTTGGCGCTGCCCTGCAGGCCGAGTGCCGACTCGCCTTCCGGAAGGTCGACGCGCTGCGCCTCGTGCAGCAGTGCGTCGCTGCGCGCGGTCGCGTCCCAGAGTTCGTCACGGGGGCGCAGCACCAGCACCGGCTGCTGAACCAGCGGCAGGCGTTCCCCGGCCGGATAGGCCGTCGCGGCCTGCGCGATGTCCCGCGCCGGCCCTGCCGGCAACGGCCGCGCATGGGCGGATTCCCGCTGTTTCGCGTCCAGCACCGGAACGCCCACCAGCACGAGCCTGCGCACCTGCTGCGGCCGGGCGAGTGCGAACTCGATCGCGGCGAAAGAACCGGCGTGGTAGCCGAGCACGTCGACCTGGCGCAGCCTCAAGGTGTCGAGCAGGTCCACCATCGCCGCGGCGTAGTCAGTGATGCCCGGCGCCTTGTCGGGTGCGTCCGACTCTCCGCAGCCCGGCAGGTCGAGCGCATAGACGCTGCGGTCCTTGCCCAGGTCGGCCAGCAGCGGACGGAACGCCCGCCCCGAGCCCGGAGCCGAGGGTACGCAGACCAGCGGCGCCAGCTCGTCGAAGCCCCCGCTCGAGGGGAACGCCGTGTGCAGGTGCAGCTGACCGAAGCGGCAATCGACGTACATCCTGCGCAGGTGAACAGTCACTGGGAACGACCTCCGGCTGGATACTGTGGCGTTGCGCGCTGCGGTGCGATGAGCTGGACGTGGCACGGCGGGTGACCTCGGGTACTGGAGAACTTTGGCGCGGAGATTTTCCTCGAAGCACCCTCCGGCCACGTTGATTGAACTCTCACAAAACCCTGCATTTACCTGACTTAATGCTCGCTGGACCGGCCGCGCGTCTTATGTCGCACCGCTCACACGGTGTCGAGGTACCACTCGTAGTCGCGGTTGCTCACCAGCGCAGTGAACTTCTCGAACTCCTGGCGCTTCACCGCGAGCAGCACTCTCAGGAATTCCGCGCCGAGCGCGTCGCGCAGGAAGCGGGAATCCGCAGCGCGCGCCAGCGACTCGTGCCAGCGCGTCGGCAGATCGACCGCCACGCGCTCGTAACCGTTGCCGGTGACCGGCGGCCCGGGATCGATGCCGCGCTCGATCCCCTCGAGCATGCCAGCCAGCACCACGGCGGCCACCAGATAGGGGTTTGCGTCCGCGCCGGGCGCCCGATGCTCGAGGTGGCGGCTGGTCGGGGGCCCTGCCGGGACGCGCAGGCTCACGGTGCGGTTGTTGATGCCCCAGCGCGTGCTCACCGGCGCGTAACTCATCTTGCGGAAGCGCCGGTAGGAGTTCGCATGCGGCGCGAACAACAGCATCGACTCGGCCATGGTCTCGCGCAGTCCGCCGATCGCGTGCCGCAGCAGCTCGGTGCCGGCCGGGTCCTCGGCGGCGAAGACGTTGCGGCCGTCGGCATCCGCCAGGCTCGCGTGCAGGTGCATGCCGGTGCCGGCACTGTTCTCGAACGGCTTCGCCATGAAGCAGGCCACGCAGCCGTGCCGGGCTGCCACGCCCTTGACGGCCCGCTTGAACATCATCGCCTCGTCGGCCGCCCTGAGCGCATCGGCCCGGTGCTCGAGCGTGATCTCGAACTGCCCGGGGGCGTATTCGGTCATCAGCGTCCGCAGCGGCAGCTGCTGGACCTTCGCGACCGA
>CAZKLS010000005.1:0-22363 GCA_964553405.1 uncultured Steroidobacteraceae bacterium | reverse complement strand
TCGAGTTCGCTGCGCGCGATGTTCTTGCCGCGGCCGACGCCGTTCAGGTCGGCGATGACGAGTTGCACGGCCTCTATGTCCGGGTGCTCGGCGAGGAAACGCCGGGCCTCGTCCAGCCCGGCCACCTGGGTGGGTGATGGGTTCTCAGCGTTCATCCGGCGACCTCATCCTGGCCTGCATCGAGGCGGTTCCACCAGTGTGCCCGAAGCTCGCGGTCGCCGCCTTCGCCGGGCGCTCCACTTGATCACTGCCGCACACTGTCTTAGCGTGCTGCGCCTCCGGGCCGCCGAGCCAGAAGCCCAATGAGCGAAGCCTATACGCTGCGGGAAGACGTCTCGCTGCGGCCGTACAACACGTTTCGCGTGGCCGCGAGAGCCGCCTGGCTCGCCACGGTCTCGGCGGCCGACGCGGTCCCCGCGGCGCTCGCCGCGCCGCCGGGGTCCTCGCTGCCGCACCTGGTCCTCGGCCAGGGCAGCAACGTGCTGTTCGCCGCGGATTTCCCCGGACTCGTGCTCAGGCCGGGCTTCGCTGCGCTGCAGGTGCTCGAACAGGACGCCGACGGCGGCCTGCTGCGGGCCGAAGCCGGGCTCGTCTGGGACGAGCTGGTCGATCGGACGCTGGCGCTGGGATTCTCCGGGCTCGAGAACCTGGCGTTAATTCCGGGCCTGGTCGGCGCCGCGCCGATCCAGAACATCGGCGCCTACGGCGTCGAGGTCAGCGGGTTCATCGACTGCGTCGAGGCCTGGGACCGCAGTGCCGCAAGCTTCCGGCGGCTTGGGCGGGGCGACTGCGGATTCGGCTACCGGGACAGCGTGTTCCGGCGACAGCCCGGGCGCTGGGTGGTGACCGCGGTGGAGTTCCGGCTGCCGCGCCGGTACCAACCGCGTCTCGATTACCCGGGCCTTCGTGAGGAGCTGGCGGCCGTCGGCCGCGAGGTACCCGAGCCGCGGGCGGTCGCCGAGGCCGTGCGCCGCCTGAGGCGACGCAAGCTCCCGGACCCGGCGACGGTCGGCAATGCGGGCAGCTTCTTCAAGAACCCGGTCGTGGCCGAATCGCTCGCCGGACGACTCAGCACCGAGCATCCGGCGATGCCGGTATTCCCGGCCGCCGCGGGCCAGTGCAAGCTCTCGGCGGCCTGGCTGATCGAAGCCTGCGGCTGGCGCGGCTACCGTGTAGGTGACGCCGGGGTCTCCGGGCAGCATGCGCTGGTGCTGGTGAACCACGGCGCGGCCACGGGCCGCGAACTGCTCGGCCTCGCCCGGCGCGTCGCGGACTCGGTCAACGAGCGATTCTCGGTTCGCCTGGAGCCGGAACCCCGGATCGTCGGCGAGGACTTCTGAGCGCCGGGTTACACCGCTCACCAGCTGCCGGTGTTCGGCATGCCTAGCCAGGGCTCGCGCGGCGGCAGCGGCTCCCCCTTCTGCAGCAGCTCGATCGAGATGCCGTCCGGCGAGCGGACGAAAGCCATCCGGCCATCGCGGGGCGGCCGGTTGATCGTCACGCCGTGTTGCTGCAGCCGCTCGCAGGCGAGATAGACGTCGTCGACCGCATAGGCCAGGTGCCCGAACGCCCGGCCGGTCGTGTACTGCTCCGGATCCCAGTTGTAGGTCAGCTCCACCTGCGCCTGGTCGTCGCCGGGCGCCGCGAGGAACACGAGCGTGTACCGGCCCTTTTCGCTGTCGTGGCGTCGCAGCTCGCGCAGCCCGAGCGCGTCGCAGTAGAAGGCGAGCGATCGCTCCAGGTCCGTCACGCGCACCATCGTATGCAGGTACTTCATCGAGGTTTCTCCTTCGCGGTCCGGCCCCGATGTTAATCCCCCGTCGCAGATTTGGCGTCCGGCGCTTGCCCGCGCCGGAGCGGGGCGGCAACCTGCGCTCCCCGATCACGGCTGAGAGCACGACATGCACGCATTGCGGCGTCTCGCATCCATCGTTGCGGCGGCCTCGCTGCTGACCGGCTGCGCTGCGCAGCGGGCGGCCGACCCCGCCGAGCCGGACGGCGAGCCGCAAGCCGGGGCCGACTACCGCGTACTTGGCCGGCAGGATGCGCCGGTGATGCTGATCGAGTTCACCGACCTGCAGTGCCCGTACTGCGCGCGCTTCGCGCTGCAGACTTTTCCGCAGCTCAAGCGCGACTACGTCGACACCGGCAAGCTGCGCTACGCGGCGCGCGACCTTCCGCTCAGTTTCCACCCGTTCGCGATACCGGCCGCGATCGCCTCGCGCTGCGCCGGGGAACAGGGCCGCTACTGGGATTACCGGGAGTCGCTGTTCCGCCTGCAGGGACGGCTCGGCGAAGAGCCCTACGACGAACTCGCCGAGCAGCTGGGACTGGACCGGGCCGCATTTGCGAACTGCCGCCTCGACCCGGACCAGCTCGCCGCGATCGAGCAGGACACGAGCCTGGCCCGGGCGCAGGGTATCGCCTCGACACCGAGCTTCGTTCTCGGGCGCCTCGTGGAGGGTCAGTTCGTCGGCGAGCAGTTCTCCGGCGCGCAGCCCTACGCGGACTTCGCCGCGCGCATCGACGCGCTGCTCGAGGCGTCGAAGTAGCGATCGACTACGTCCTGTTCAAGCCAGGCCGAGCAGCTGGCAGGCCAGCCCTGCGCCCGCAGCCAGCGCCAGGATCCAGGGCAGCCCCAGCTGCGAGCGCAGCAAAACGAGCACCGCGGCGGCGATCGCGAGCGCGACCGGATCGATGCCGGGCGCCCCGCTGCCCGGCAGCAACACCAGCCGCGCGATCATCAGCGCCAGCGCTGCAATGATGCCGACGACGGCCGCTGTCACGGCAGCGAGTGCGCCAGCGAGCCGCGGTTCGCGTGCGATCCGCTCGACGTAGGGCGCACCGAGGAAGATGAACACGAACGACGGCAGGAAGGTCGCCCAGCACGCGAGCAGCGAGGCGAGCAGGGCCGAAACCGGTGCCGGCAGTGGCGCGCTGTGGTTCCAGCCCGCCATGAAGCCCATGAACTGCAGCACGATCACCAGCGGCCCCGGCGTCGTCTCCGCAAGCGCGAGCCCGGCCACCGACTGCGCGGCCGTCAGCCAGCCGAAGTCCTCGACCAGGCGCCGGGTGACGTAGCCGAGCACCGCGTAGGCTCCGCCGAAGGTCACGAGCGCGGCCTGCGTGAAGAAGACGTAGCTGCGCGCCCAGAGCGAACCGAAGCCGAGAGCGGAACCGGTCAGCAGCCACGGCAGCATCCAGAGCACGGCTCCGCCAGCCAGCACGCGCCACGTGCGACCGCTTCGCGACGTCCGCCCAGGCTGCGGGGCGGGCATCGTCGCCGGGCCCCGCGCAGCGAGCGCACCCGTCGCGGCGGCGGCCAGGATGATGACGGGAAACGGAACGTCCAGGACTTCCATGCCGAGGAACGCGCCGACGGCCAGCAGCAGGTAGAGGGGCCTGCCGAGCGCACGGCGCCCGATCCGCCAGACGGCCACCAGCACGATGGCGACGACCGCGGACTTGAGCCCGAGCAGCAGCCCCTGCGCGGAAGGCACCTCGCCGAAGCGGACGTAGGCGAAGCTGAGCGCGAGCATGATCGCGACCGCGGGCCCGATGAAGCCGAGGCCGGCGACCAGCCCGCCCCGGGTGCCGTGCAGCCGCCAGCCCAGGTAGATGGCGAGCTGCAGCGCTTCCGGCCCCGGCAGCAGCATGCAGAAATTGAGCGCGTCGCTGAATTCGCGCTCCGAGAGCCAGCGGCGCCGCTCGACGACCTCGCGATGCATGATCGCGATCTGTCCGGCCGGTCCCCCGAACGAGACGAAGCCGAGCTGCAGCCAGAACGCGCTGGCCTCGCGGAAGGACGGCGCAGTGCCGTCGCCGCCGCCCGTGGGCTCCGCCTGCATCGCCGCGCCCGGACCCGGTGACGGACGCCTGCGCAGGCCGCTCAGAACATCTCGGAGGTATCGAGTTCCTTCGGCCCGTCCTGTGCCTTCCGCGAGGGAATGAACTCGCCGGTGATCATCTCGTCATAGGACTGCCCGGGACCGACCATCGGATAGACGCTCGCGTCCGGATCGATGATCACCTCGAGGAACGCGGGCCCGTCGAAGTCGATGAACTCCTGCACCGTGCCCGGCACGTCCTCCTTGCGATCGAGCCGGCGCGCCCAGCGGAAGCCATCGGCCTCGGCCGCCTTGACGAAGTCCTTCTTGTGCAGCGACTTGTCGCTGGCGGACAGCCGGCCCTTGAAGAACAGCCGCTGCCACTGCTTGACCATGCCGTCGCCGAAGTTGTTCAGCACCACGACCTTGATCGGCAGGTCGTAGGTGGTCACCGTCTCGAGCTCGCCGAGGTTCATGCGCATGCTCGCGTCGCCGTCGATGTCGATCACGAGCCGCTCGCGCCGGGCGAACTGGGCACCGATCGCGGCCGGTAGCCCGAAGCCCATCGTGCCCATGCTGCCCGAGGTGAGCCACAGCCGCGGCTCGCTGAAGTCGAAGTACTGCGCCGCCCACATCTGGTGCTGCCCGACACCGGTCGAGATGATGGCCTCTCCGCGCGTCAGGCGGTTGATCTGCTCGACCAGGTAATGCGGCTGGATCAGCGGGCTTTCCCGGTCGTAGTTCATCGCGTGGGTCTTCTTCAGCTCGCCGAGGTGACGGTGCCAGTCCGACCAGTCGCGGCTGAAGCCGGTGCCGCGCGCATGCTCGAGCAGCGCGGTCAGCGCAGGCGGCAGCAGTCCCACGTGGCTCCACTGCACGCGCTTGACCTTGTTGATCTCCGAGGCGTCCACGTCGATGTGCGCGATGCGCTTCGCGCTCTTCGCGAAGCGCGCCGGAACCGCGGCGACACGGTCGTCGAACCTCGCGCCGAGCGCGATCAGGAAGTCGCAGTCGTCCACGGCGTAGTTCGCGAATGCGGTGCCATGCATGCCGAGCATCTGCATCGAGAGCGCATCGCGCGTATCGACGGCACCGATCCCCATCAGCGTGGTGACGACCGGAATGCCGAGCTCGCCGGAGAACGCCCGCAGCTCCCGCGCCGCGCCGGCGTGGATCACGCCGCCGCCGGCGTAGATCAGCGGCCGCTTCGACTCGCCGAGCATCTTCAGGAATGCCGCGCACTCCTCGTCCTCGAGCGCGTTCTGGTTCAGGCCCGACATGCGTTGCCGGTAGCCGCGCACCGGCAGGTTGCCGGTGCCCTGGAAGCGGCCCTGCCAGTTCTGCACGTCCTTGGGCACGTCGATCACGACCGGCCCGGGCCGGCCGGTGCGCGCGATCTCGAAGGCCGTGCGTACCGTGGCTTCGAGGCGCTCGGGATCGGTGACCAGGAAGCAGTGCTTCGCGACGGACCCCATGATGTTGGCGACCGGCGCCTCCTGGAAGGCGTCGGTGCCGATCGCCGCGGTGGGCACCTGCCCGCAGATCACCACGATCGGCACGGAGTCCGCGGCGCAGTCACGCACCGGCGTCACGGTATTGGTGGCGCCGGGGCCCGAGGTGACCATACAGACCCCGACCCGCCCGCTCGCGCGCGCATAGCCCGCCGCCATGAACCCGGCGCCCTGCTCGTTGGCCGGCACGATCAGCGGCATCGGGCTCGAGCCGTCGGGCGACGCATGCTCGAGGTTGTAGCGGAAGACCGCGTCGTAGGTCGGCAGGATCGCGCCGCCGCTGTAGCCGAAAATCGTGTCGACGCCCTCGTCGGCCAGCACCTGGACGATGATCTCCGCGCCGGTCATCGACTGGCCGGCCCTGGGGTGGGCGACGGGCCCTGCTGTTGCGTGGTGGGGCTTCACTAGAGGGTCCTCCGCGAGGTCTCGCGCAATCTGATGTTGCACTGCAACGGAGACTAGCAGCACCCTATAGCATGCGTCCATCAGAGCGATCCGGGGACGGCCGGTCGGATCGAGCGCCTGGCCACTGCGTTCGGAACGCGATGAAACTATTATCGAAACAGTGAGTTAACCAACAGTCAGTCGCGCGAACCGGCGCGGCGGGAGTCCAACGTGAAGCGCATGCGACACATCATCTCGGTGACCCTGCAGAACGAGGTGGGCGCGCTCACCCGGGTGGCGGGCATGTTCTCGACCCGGGGCTACAACATCGAGTCCCTCAGCGTCGCGCCGACCGACGATCCGGCCGTCTCGCGCCTGACGCTGGTGACCACCGGCGACGAGCCGGTCATACAGCAGATCTCCAACCAGCTGCTCAAGCTCGTCGACGTGGTGGACGTCGAGGACATCACCCGGGAAGAGCACTTCGAGCGCGAGCTGCTGCTGATCAAGGTCAAGGCCAGGCCGACACAGGTCGGCGCGTTGTGGTCGGCGACGCAGAAGGCCGGTGGACGCGTGCTCTGGGACTCGGCCGACAGCTTCACGATCGAGCTCACCAGCAGCGAGGCCGAGTTGAACAACTTCATCGCCAGCGTCGGCAATCGCGGCGAGGTGCTCGAAGTGGTCCGCAGCGGCGCGCTGGCGATCCAGAAGGGCCGCGAGATCCTCGAGCAGTAGCCGGCGGCGACCCGCCCGCACGCACGCGCCGGGCGGCCTGCGGCTAGAGCCGCATGATGCGCCGGATCACCGGCGCCGAGCGCGGGCCGAGCAGGCGCACGACCAGGTTCAACGCCCGGGCGTCGCCGCCCACCCGCCAGTGAGAGCGCCGCCCGTGCACCGCGTTCCAGACGGCCTCGGCGACCTGTTCCGGACCGACCTTGACGCCGAGCGTCTCGATGGATGCGGGCTTCACGGCCGCGTCCAGCACCATGCCCGTCCTGACGTAGGCCACATAGATCGCTGAGACGTTGATGTCGTGGCGCGCCCACTCGATGTTCAGCGCCTCGGTCAGGCCGCGGACGAAGAACTTGGTCGCGCTGTACACGGCGTGCTGCGGCGTGCCGTACTCGGCCGAGGTCGAGGCCATCGCGACGACGTGCGAGCCGGGCGTCTGCCTGAGCCAGCGAAACGCCGCGTCGATCGTGTTGACGACGCCGCGCACGTTCACGTCCACGAGCAGGTCCTTCTGCTCGCGCGTGATCTCCTCGTGCGGTCCCATGAAGAGCACTCCGGCGTTCGCGAAGACCGCGTCCAGCCGGCCGCCCGCGCCCTCGGCGAACGCGTCGATCGCGCGCTCGACCGCCGCGCGGTCGCGTACGTCCGCGACCTGGCAGTCCAGGTGTTCGGATCCGGCTTCCCGCCGCAACCGTTCGAGTGCCGCGGCGTCCCGGTCCGAGGCGCAGACCCGCCAGCCCTTGCGCAGGAACAGTCGCGCGGCCTCGGCACCGATGCCGGCGGCCGCACCCGTGATGAAAATGGATTTCGTCATGCGTGCTCCAGTCCTGCCGCCGGTGCGTCAGCCGGCCTTCGCGGGCGCCCGGGCCGGCTCGAGCGCGGCCAGCGCCGCGCGGATGCTCTCGGGCACGGGCACCGGGCGACGCGTCCCGGCGTCCACGTAGACGTGGACGAAGCGACCGAGCGCGGCGGGCTCCTGGTCCTGGTCGCGGAACAGGCCGATCCGGTAGACGACGCTCGAATTGCCGAGACGCTCCAGCGCGAGCCCCGCGTGCACCGTCTCCGGAAACGACAGTTCCCGCAGGAACCGGCAACTGGTCTCCGCGACGATGCCGATCGCCGGCAGCTCCCGGATGTCCGTGCCGCTGGCCTCGATCAGGTAGCCGTTCACGGCCGTGTCGAAATACGAGTAATAGACGACGTTGTTGACGTGACCGTAATGGTCGTTGTCCATCCAGCGCGTCGTGATGCTGCGCAGGACCGGGAATTCGCTCCGGACACTCGGCAGCGCCTGCGTTCCGTCCTGCTGCTGCACCCGCCTTCCTCCGCGCCCTCGGGGACCGAGAGACTAGCAGGCCGCCACCGACCGCGCGATTCGCAGCCGTGGCAGCGCAATCGCGGTCGGCCTACACTCGGCGGCTTCGAGCAGACGCGAGGCAGGCATGAAGACCAGAGCGGCGGTACTTCGCGAGATGGGCCGGTCGGCGCCGTACGCCGAGTCGAGACCGCTGCGGATCGAGGAAATCGAGCTCGACCCTCCGGGTCGCAGCGAGGTGCTGGTGCGGGTTCGGGCGGCCGGTCTCTGCCACTCGGACCTGTCGGTGATCGACGGCAACCGGCCGCGCCCGCTGCCGATGGTGCTCGGGCACGAGGCGGCCGGCATCGTCGAAGCGCTGGGCTCGGACGTCACCGACCTCGCCGTCGGCGATCACGTGGTCGCCTCGTTCGTCCCGAGCTGCGGTCACTGCGTGCCCTGCGCCTCCGGACGCCCGGCATTGTGCGAACCCGGCCTCGCTTCGAACACGAGCGGCACGCTGCTGCGGGGCGGACGCCGGCTGCACGATGCGCGCGGCGAGCTCAACCACCACCTGGGCGTTTCCGGTTTCGCCGAGCACGCCACGATGGCGCGCAACTCGCTGGTGCGGGTGGACGCGGACCTGCCGTTCGCCGAGGCGGCGCTGTTCGGCTGCGCGGTGATCACCGGGGTCGGCGCGGTCGTCAACACCGCCGCGATGACGGCCGGGTCGTCGGTCGCGGTGATCGGGCTCGGCGGCGTGGGGCTCGCTGCCGTGCTCGGCGCAAAGGCGATGCAGGCCGAGCAGATCATCGCGGTGGACCTGAACCCCGCCAAGCTCGCCGTCGCGACGCAACTCGGCGCGACCGCGACGATCGAGGCGGACGATCCGGACTGCGCGGAGCAGATACGCGAGCTGACCCGCGGCGGCGTCGCCTACGCCTTCGAAATGGCGGGGTCGCCGCGTGCCTTCGAGCTCGCCTACCGCGTCACCCGCCGGGGCGGCACGACCGTGAGCGCCGGCCTGCCGCATCCCGGCCAGCAGTTCACGTTGCCCCACACGGGACTCGTCGCGGAGGAGCGGACCATCAAGGGCAGCTACCTCGGCAGCTGCGTGCCGGCCCGCGACATCCCGCGGTTCATCGGCTGGTATCGCGCCGGGCGACTGCCGGTGGACCGGCTGTTGAGCGAGCGCATCGCCCTCGACGACATCAACGCGGCCTTCGACCGGCTCGCGGCCGGCGACTCGATCCGCCAGGTCGTCGAGCTCTGAGCGCGCTGCGGCTGGCACTGCTGCTGGTCCAGCTCGGCACGGTGGCGTTCGCGATGGACACCGACCCGCAGGTCAAGCTGCTGCTGGACTTCGAGGATCCGGCCGAGATCGCGCTGTTCCACCCGATCGACGACGTCGTGATGGGTGGCGTGTCGCGCAGCCGGTTCGAGCCGGCCGGGCCCGGGGTCGCCGCGTTCCGTGGCGAGGTCTCGCTGGCCCGTGGCGGCGGTTTCGCCTCGGTGCGCAGCGAGCCGCGCGCATGGAACACGTCCGGGGCGCGGTCGATCCTGATGCGCGTCAAGGGCGACGGCAAGCACTACAAGCTCACGCTGCGCACCGACGACGCCTTCGACGGCGCACAGTACCAGGCGCGCTTTCAGCCACCGGCCGGGGACTGGGTCGAGCTGCGGCTGCCCGTCGACGGGTTCATCGCCACGTTCCGCGGCCGCGATCTGCGCGACGCTCCCGCACTCGATCCCGCCCGGATACGCACGCTCGGACTGATGATCAGCGACAAGCAGGCGGGTCCGTTCGAGCTGCTGGTGGACTGGATCGCGGTCGAGTCCTAGGCCGCCGCGCCGCTGCTCAGAAACTCCCCTTGGTCTCGACCAGCAGCTGCACCGAGTCGATCGACTCGTCGCCGTCGAGCGGAAAGGCGAGGTCGACGTGTATCACGTTGCCGAACGAAGACCGGCTCGAGCCGAGTCGCAGGCCGATGCCGGCGTCCTTGAGCCATCCCAGGCTCCCGGCGCCCGTCACGTCGCGGCCCCAGGTCCGTCCCACGTCGAAGAACGCGGCGCCGCCGACGTGGAACAGCCGGAACGGATACCAGTCCGTGTAGTAGCGCTGCTCGAGCGTCAGCAGTGCGCGCGCCGTCCCGGCCTGGTAGCGCAGCGGATAGCCGCGGAGCCCGCTGTCGCCGCCGAGCAGCAGCTGCAGTTCCTCGTCGAGGTGGTCGGTGAGCGTGCCAGACGCGCTCGCATAGAACTTGCTGCGCCTGCTGGTCTGCCGGTAGTAGCGGCCCGCCGCGCTCAACACCCCGTTGCGGATGCCGTCATCCTCGAGCCGGCCGGAAACCGACGCATGCCCGAATACTGAGTGCCCGGGACTGAGGTCCGCGCCATCCTGGATCGCGGCCCCCACGACCAGCGCGTTCCGGTCCGAACCGAGCCCGTCCGCGGCCAGCCCGAGCCGCGCCGAAGCCCGCAGCCCCACCAGCACGTCCTCGGTCCTGCGGATCTGGTCGAGGTTGCGCCGCTCCTGGTAACGGTCCTGGATGTACTCGAGGCCCAGCCACGGGTACAGCAGCTCGCGGTCTTCGGGCAACGGGCCGCCGAGCGGCTCATCCGGGACCGGCGCGAAGCGGTCGCGGTGATACGTGAGCCCGTAGGTCCACCGCGCGACCTCGGACGCGCGCAGCCCGTCGGAGCGCCCCGCGTAAATCTGGTGATACTCGGCGCGGTGCTCGAACTCGCCGACGCGCTTGCCGAGCACATATCGGGAGTCGACCCGTTCGTTGTCGCCGAGGCGCAGGCCCGCGGCCCGCCGCGTGTCCAGCGCATAGAACGGGCGCTCGAGCCGCAGGACCCTGGTCTGGCCGTCGTCGGAATCGACGTAGCTGAGCTCGAACCGGGTGAAGCCGTCGAGGAAGTGCGGGTCGAAGAACGTGAGCGACAGCGACTCGCGGTCCACGTCGCTGTTCCATTCGAACTTCAGCTGCTGTCCGGTGCCGAGCAGGTTCTGCTCCTCGAGCTGCGCGCCGAACTGGTTCTTGCCGCCCTCGCGACTGAAACTGACTCCCGGATTCAGTGTCCAGACGTCGCGCGTCCGGACCTCGAGATCCACGGTCCGGCCGTCGAACGCGACCGGAACGATCGTGGCGTCGTAGAGATAGTCGTTGGCCCGCAGCAGCCGCTCGGTCTCTTCGATCAGCCGCTGGCGGTAGGGCTCGCCACTCGCAAACAGCAGTTGCTCGCGGATGATCGACGGGCGCGTCCTGATGTGCAGCTTGTTCGCCGTCCGGTACAACCAGCCGCTTTCGCCGGCGATGCGGGTGTCGAAAATCTCGCCGGGCACGACGCGTATCCGGCCGATCACGGCCCCGAGCGCCTCGAGCTCTCCGGCCGAGGGCAGCGGGGTGGCAACAGCCGGACCGGACGGGCCTGCAGAGTGATCGGCGGCCGCGTGCTGCTGGGCCGGCGCCGCAGCCGCGCAGCCGAGCGCCAGCCACATCGCGAGCGGAATGCCTCGTGCGGAGCCCATCGACCGGGCGCGCCCGGGTTTCAGGGCAGCAGCACGGTCGAACCCACCGTACGGCGGCCCTCCAGGTCACGGTGCGCCTGCGCCACGTCACGCAGCGGATAGGTCTGTCCGACCTCGATGCGCACCGCGCCGCTGCCGACGGCTTCGAAGAGCTCCTTCGCCCCGCGCTGCAGGTCCGCGCGCCTGGCCGCGTAATGGAACAAGGTCGGACGCGTCAGGAACAGCGAACCCCGCCTGGCCAGTTCGAGCGGCTGGATCGCCGGGACCGGCCCGGACGCGTTGCCGTAGCTCACCATCATCCCGAGGGGTCGCAGGCAGTCGAGCGAGTCGAAGAACGTGTCCTTGCCCACCGAGTCGTAGACCACGTGCGCGCCGAGCCCGCGCGTCAGCTTGCGGACGGCGGCGGGAAGCTCGTGCTGGCCGAGGACCAGAACGTGGTGACAGCCGTGACGGCGGGCCACTTCGGCCTTGGCGTCGCTGCCGACCACACCGATCACGGTCGCGCCGAGCCGGTTGGCCCACTGGGTCGCGATCATGCCGACGCCACCAGCGGCTGCATGGATCACCGCGACAGTGCCGCGCTTGACCCGGTACGTGCGCCGCAGCAGGAACTGTGCCGTGAGGCCCTTCAGCATGGCTGCAGCCGCGAGGCGATCGCTGACGCCTTCGGGGATCTTGATCAGGCGGTCCGCCGCGACGATGCGTTCCTCCGCATAGGTACCCGGCTCGCCGGAGAAGTACCCGACGCGGTCGCCTTCCCGCAGGCCCGTCACCCTGGCGCCGGTCGCGACGACGACCCCCGCCGCCTCGCGGCCGAGGCCGGTCGGCAACGGGTTCGGATACAGCCCGGTGCGCTCGTAAACGTCGATGAAATTGAGCCCGATGGCCGTATGGCGGACCCGGACCTCGTTCGGACCCGGCTCGACGGCCCCGACGGGCTCCCACTGCATGACCTCGGGACCGCCGAAGCTGTGGATGCGGATGGCGTAGGGCATGGGGAAGGGGATAGTGGTTAGGGGGTAGGGCGGAAGGATAGCGGATAGTGAATAGCGGGTAGCGGATAGTGACTGGGGACTAGCGGATAGCCGGACGGTGGAGATTCGGGCGTTCCTGGCTCGTCACTACCCGCTATTCACTATTCACTAGTCACTATTCGCTATCCCCTTCCTCAAGCGGCGCTTCCGCGATCACCAGGTCCGCGACGGGCTGGCCACCAACCAGGTGCTCGGTGATGATCCGCTCGAGATTGGCGGGCGTGCATTCCCGGTACCAGATGCCGTCGGGGTAGACGACTGCGACAGGCCCCCGGGCGCAGATCCGCAGGCACTCCGCCTTGGTCCGGAGCACGCCGCCGTCCGCGTCCTGCAGGCCGAGTTGCCGCAGCCGCAGCTTCAGGTACTCCCAGCTCTGCAGCGCACGCGCGCTCGGGGCGCACTTGCCGGCGACGCACAGGAACACGTGCCGCCGCTGGCGGCCGATCCGCAGGGTCTCGATTGCGTTCTGCAGCGGGTCGGCCATCGGGCCTCGGCCCCTTCAGGCCGCCGGGTCCTCGATCCGGAGCGCTCCTGCGTCCCCGGTCAGAGCGCCTGGTCGTCGGCCTCGCCGGTACGAATGCGTATCGCGCGCTCGACGTCGCTGATGAAGATCTTGCCGTCGCCGACCTTACCGGTACGGGCCGCGCCGACGATGGCCTCGATCACCTGATCCACGATGCCGTCCTTGACCGCAACCTCGATGCGGGTCTTCGGAACGAAGTCCACGACGTACTCGGCTCCGCGGTAGAGCTCGGTGTGACCACGTTGGCGCCCGAAGCCTTTCACCTCCGTCACCGTCATGCCGGAGACGCCGATTTCCGACAGGGCTGCGCGGACGTCGTCCAGCTTGAAGGGTTTGATGATTGCGCTGATCAGCTTCATAGGGCTATGGCTCCTCGTCTCTTCTATATGCTCCGGATTCTCCGGCAGCCGGTTGCGATTCCACTGCTAGTGGAAACCGAGACCCGGCCCCTGTTCCGCCCCGTCGGCGGACCCGTCCCGATTCCTCATGCACGTTCCGTGCCGACCTCGCCCGACCTCGGGGAACCGGGCCTGGCACGACCCCGCCGCACCAGCTTGGAGCGCCGGGTTGCCCGCGCTGCCCGGCCGTGGTGCGCAAACGGCCGACTTCCCGCCCGGCCGCCGGCCCCGAGGCTGCGTTCGGCGGGGCGCTGCGGCATCATGCCACAGCCGCCACACGGGTAAAGGAGACGGACCGGCCATGACGAAACCAGTGGTCATCGTCGGGGCAAGCCACGCCGCGGTGCAGGCCATCGACACGCTGCGCCGCGAGGGCTACGCCGGCCCGATCGTGCTGGTCGGCGACGAGCCGCACCTTCCCTACAACCGCCCGCCACTGTCGAAGAAATTCCTGGCCGGCGAGATGCCCGTCGAGCGACTGCTGCTGCGCAGTCCGAACTTCTACGCGCAGGCCCGTGTCGAGACGCGCCTCGGCGTCCGGGTCACCGCGCTCGAACTGTCCTCCCGTCGTCTGCGCCTCGACGACGGAGGAGAGCTCGCCTACGAAAAGCTGTTGCTTTGCGTCGGGAGCCGCCCGCGGCGGCTCGAAGTACCCGGCGCGACGCTCGATGGGATCCACTGCCTGCGCAACATCGCCGACGTCGAAGCCATCCGTGCCGAGCTGGCGCGATCCCGGCGCCTGGTCGTGGTCGGCGCGGGCTATATCGGTCTCGAGGCGGCCGCCTCGGCGCGCCAGCTCGGGCTGGAGGTCACTGTGCTCGAGACCGCCGAACGGCCGATGGCCCGGGTCGTCGCGCCTGAGATTTCGTCCTTCTACCTGCGCAGGCATGAGCGCGAGGGCGTGCGCGTGCTCTGCAACCAGGCGGTCACCGCATTCCAGGGCACGGAACGGGTCGAGGGGGTCGTCTGCGGCGCCGGCGAGTTCCCGGCCGACCTCGTGATCGTCGGCGTGGGCATCCTGCCGGACGTCACGCTGGCGGCCGCCGCGGGCCTGCGATGCGAGAACGGCGTCTGGGTGGACGAGCACTGCCTGAGCTCCGACCCGCACGTATATGCCGCCGGCGACTGCACCAATCACCCGAGCGTCCGCTACGGACGCCGCGTCCGCCTCGAGTCGGTCGACAACGCCGTCGAACAGGGAAAGACCGCCGCGGCGAACATCTGTGGACGTCCGGCACGGCACGAACACGTGCCCTGGTTCTGGTCGGACCAGTACGAGGTGAAGCTGCAGATCGCCGGACTGTCGGAAGGCTACGACCAGACGGTGCTGCGCGGCGACCCGGACAGCGGCCACTTCGCGCTCTACTACCTGCGTGGGGGAGAGTTGCTCGCGGTGGATGCCGTCAACAGCCCGAAGGACTTCATGACCGGCAAGCGCTGGATCGGCGAGCGCAAGTTCCCGGATCCGGCGTTGCTCGCGGACCCGGCCGCGGACCTGAAGGCGATCTGAGCCGCGCCCGGGCCGGGCCCGCGCACGAGGTTGCGGGTCCGATCGACGCGGATATACTCGCTTTTTTGCACTGCCAAATAACCGGTCAACGGGGGGAACTTCAATGAGCGAGAAGAAACCTGCGGGCAAAGGCTCCACCGTCGTGTCCGACGACGCGTCCCGCCACATGCTCGCCACGCTGGGGCAGTGGACCGGGGGACTGTCGCCACACGCGTTCGGCGGCGCCTGGCTCAACGTGCTCTCGCACATGGCGACTTCGCCCGGGCACCAGGTGAAGCTCGCCGGCACGGCGCTCAGGAAGAGCCTGGCGCTGGCGCAGTTCGCAGGCGGCGCGCTCACCGGCGGCGCCACCCCGGAGGCCGAGGGAACACCTTATTCCACGCGCTTCTCGGACCCGGCCTGGTCGAAGTTCCCGTTCAACCTGCTGGCGCAGTCCTTCCTGGCAGCCTCGGACCTGGCCCGCGAGGCGGTCAGGAACGTGCCCGGCGCCGACCCGGCTTCGGAGAACATCGCGGCGTTCACGGTCAGGGAGGGCCTGGAGTTCCTGGCGCCGGACAACTACCTGCCGACCAACCCGCAGCTGATCAGGCAGACGGTCGACGAGAACGGGCGCAACCTGGTGCGCGGGCTCAAGCATCTCGCCGAGGACCTGCAGCGCACGCTGAAAGGCGAGGCGCCGGCGGGGGCCGAGCACTACGAGGTCGGCAAGCAGGTCGGAGCCACGCCGGGCAAGGTGATCCTGCGCAACCAGTTGATGGAGCTGATCCAGTACTCGCCGCAGACGCCGAAGGTGTTCGCCGAGCCGATCCTGATCGTGCCGGCCTGGATCATGAAGTACTACATCCTCGACCTCTCGCCGAAGAACTCGCTGGTCAAGTACCTCACCGACCTCGGCCACACGGTGTTCATGATCTCGTGGAAGAACCCGACGGCCGAGGACCGCGACCTGGTGATGGACGACTACCTCACGCTGGGCGTGCGCGCGGCGCTGGACGCCGTCAACGCGGTGGTCCCGCGCCGCAAGGTCCACGCGGTGGGTTACTGCATCGGCGGCACCTTGCTTTCGATCGCCGCCGCCGAGCTCGCCGCGCAGGACGACGAGCGCCTGGCGAGCGCGACGATGTTCGCCGCGCAGACGGACTTCAGCGAGCCCGGCGAGCTCTCCGTGTTCATCAGCCCGGCGCAGCTGGCGATGCTCGAGGCGATGATGTGGAAGCAGGGCGTGCTCGACAGCCGCCAGATGGGCAGCGCGTTCCAGCTGCTCAGGACCTACGACCTGCTGTGGGGCCCGACGATCGGCACCTACCTGCGGGGCGAGCGGATCGGGCTCAACGACCTGATGGCCTGGAACGCGGACGGCACGCGGATGGCCTACCGGATGCACACGGACTACCTGCACCAGCTCTACCTGAACAACGACCTCGCAGAGGGCCGCTACGTAGCGAACGGCGAGACGATCAGCCTGTCCGACATCACGGTGCCGATGTTCGTGGTCGGCACCGAAACCGACCATGTCGCGCCATGGCGCTCGGTCTACAAGGTCGGCAAGCTGGTGCGCTCGGTCGACTACACGTTCTGCCTCACGAGCGGCGGCCACAACGCCGGTATCATCAGCGGGCCGCAGCATCCACGCCGCCGCCATCGCGTGCACAACACCCGCGCCGGCGCGAGGCTGCTGTCGCCGGACAAGTTCATCGAGAAGGTAGAGCCGCAGCCGGGATCATGGTGGCCGACCTGGGCCGCCTGGCTGGCAAGCCATTCCGCGAAGGCCAAGGTCGCGCCACCACCGATGGGCGCCGCGAAGAAAGGCTACAAGCCGCTCGGTCCGGCGCCCGGGGAGTACGTGCTGCAGAAGTAAGGCTGGCGCGGCGGCCGGCCGGGCCTCAGGCCAGCAGGTCCTCGACCGAGACGCTTGCCAGCTGCTCGATCGGGCGAGGCTGTCCCACCGCGAAGCCCTGCGCGTAGTCCACGCCGATCTCGCGCAGCTTCGCGAGCACCGCTTCGCTCTCGACCGACTCGGCGATCACCTTCTTGCCCATCACGTGGCCGATCTCGTTGATGGACCGGACCATCGCGTAGTCCACCTTGTCCTGGGAGATGTTGCCAACGAACATGCCGTCGATCTTCAGGTAGTCCGCCCCCAGCGCCTTCAGGTATGCGAAGGAGGAGACGCCGCTGCCGAAGTCGTCGAGCCCGAAGGCGCAGCCGATGCGCCTCAGTTCCGCGATCAGCGTGTTCGCACGGCTCAGGTTGCCGATCGCCACGCTCTCGCTGGCCTCGAAACCCAGGCGCTTCGGGTCCATCCCCGCGTTCGACACGGCCTGCCGGATGAAAGCCGCCGTGTCGGGGTCGACCAGCGAGTCGCGCGACAGGTTGATGAAGAAGCGCGACACGCGCCGCAGCGCCGCGTCATTGGCGCGCATCCAGCTGAGCGCCGCCTCGATGACCCAGCGGTCGTAGCGCACTGACAGGTTGTAGCGCTCGACCGTGGGCAGAAATGCGCCGGGCGGAACGGTCCGCCCGGACTCGTCGCGCATCCGGACGAGCAGCTCGTAGTGCGGTGCCTCGCCGGAGCCCGCGTCCAGCGGCATGATCGGCTGGGCCACCAGGAACAGCCGGTTCTCGACCAGCGCGCGCTTGGCGCGCGCGACCCACTCCGCCTCGCCATGGCGGCGGGCGGTCAACGCCTGGTCCTCCCGGTGCACGAAGACGCGATTGCGGCCGGAGTCCTTCGCCGCATAACAGGCGGTGTCCGCGGCGTTCATCACCTGCGCGAGACGCCGCATGCCGCCGTCGACCGGCACCACGCCGATGCTCGCGCCGAGGCTGAACGTGTTCGCGCCCCAGACGAACTGGAACTCGTCCACGGTCCGCAGCAGGCTGTGGGCGACCGCGAGCGCGTCTTCGGTGCCGCAGTTGTGCAGCAGCACGCCGAACTCGTCGCCGCCGAGCCGCGCCACCAGGTCGTCGGCGCGCAGCTTCTGCTGCAGCACGTGGCCGAGCTGGCGAAGCAGCTCGTCGCCGGCGACGTGACCGCAGGTGTCGTTGACGGTCTTGAAGCGGTCCAGGTCCATGAAGAACACGGCGTGGCCCGCGCCTGTCGCCTGGTTCATCTCCAGGGCCCGTTGCAGCTGGATCTCGAACTCGCGGCGGTTCGCGAGACCGGTCAGCGGGTCGTGGCTCGCGTCGTAGGAGAGTTGCTGCGACAGCTCGTGCGCCGCGGTGATGTCCGTCAGCGTGCCCTCGAAGAACAGGATGCAGCCCTGCTCGTCCCGCACCGCGCGCGAGTTCTCCAGCACGACGATCTTGCTGCCGTCCTTGCGCTTCAGCACCAGCTCGACGTTGCGGATCTCGCCCGATTCCGACATCGACCTTACCCAGTCGGGGCGGTGACCGGCATCCATGTAGACGTCGCCGGCGATGTCGAGCTCGAGCAGTTCGTCCTCGGATTCGTAGCCGAGCATGCGCACCAGCGCCGGATTGGCCGCCATGAACTTGCCGTCCGCGGTGGTCTGGAACACGCCCGCGGTCACGTTCTGGAACAGCTCGCGATAGCGCTGCTCGGAGGCCTTCAGCGCGAGCAGCGTGTGCGTGCGCTCGGTCGCGTAACGCAGCGCCTTGTCCACGAGCTGCGGCGAGAAATGCTGCCTGACCAGGTAGTCGAGCGCGCCACGGCTGACCGCCTGGTTGCCGAGTTCTTCGTCGCGCTCGTCCACGAGCACGACGATCGGTACGTTGGTGGCTTTCGGCTGGACGCGCAGGAAGGTCGTCAGACCCGTGCTGTCGGGCAGGTTCAGGTCGAGCATCGCGACCTCTATCCGCCCGGCCCTCAACCGGGCGAGCCCCTCCGCGAGGCTGCGGGTCGTCACCAGGCGATAGGGTCGCCCGCGCAGCGACTCCAGGATTCCCTGGAGGGCCTTCTCGTCCTCGGACTGGGCACTGATCAGCAGCACGTCGGCAGGCATGACGCAGGGAGTATAGGGACCCCGCATCCGTGGATATGTGAAGTGGCGACCGCTCGCGCAGGCGCGAGTGTGCGGCCCGTCACAACTCGCGCCGGGCTAGAAGGGCAGGTCCTCGGCGAAGTCCCCGGGCTTCACGACCAGCACGTCGCAGTGCAGCCGGTCGAGCACGCGCTCGGCCGTGCTGCCGATGAACAGTTCCCGTAACCGGCTGCGGGAGATCGCGCCCATGACCATCAGGTCCGCCCCGAGATTCTCCGCGAGCCGCGGCAGCAGCTCGACCGCGAATCCCTGCTCGAGCCGCACGCGGCCGGGCTCGAGCCCATGGGAGCGGCAGATCTCCGCGAGCGACTCGGTAATCCTGCGCCGCTCGTTCTCGATGACCTCGCTGCCCGGGGCTCCAGGCACGACCGGCAGCCCCGGCACCCCCGTCGTGGCCGCCAGCAGCGCGGCCGGGAAGAATGCATGCACCGCGTGCACGGCGCCGCCGGTGGCGCCGGCCAGCAGTTGCGCATAGTCGAGGATCGCGTGATCCAGCGCCGCCGGCTTGTCGCCGCCGTGGCCCGGGTCGAGCGCTGCGACGATGCAGGGGTCCTCCTTCCAGTCCGCGGGCTTCGCGAGCAGCAGCGGCGCCGGACAACTGCGGATCAGGTTCCAGTCGGTGTTCGTGAACAGCGAGCGTCGCAGTGCCGAGTGGTAATGGGTGTCCTTCACGACCAGGTCAGGCGAGGACTCGTCGACCCGATTGACGATGCCGCGGTACAGCGGATTGTCCCAATGCACATGAGTCTCAATTGCGAGTCCGCGTCCCCTGAACTGCTCGGCGGTGTCCTCGAGCCACTCGAGCCGCTCCTCGATGAACTCCTTTCTCATTTCGCCGAGCTTCTCGGTGTCGAAGAACGGCCGTCCGCTCAGCGACGGGTCGAAGTCGCAGGCGAACAACTCGAGCGTGGCACGGCATTTTTCGGCCAGATAGGCCGCTTTCAGCAGCGCCGGCTGCGCGTCGGACGTCGGGTCGAGAACGGCCAGGATGCGGTCGAGGCGTCGCGTCATTCGAATGACCTCCGGTGCTTCGCTCTCCACAAGTAAATCTGAGCCCTCGCCCAACGGCCCGCAATGCGTGGTTCACACTGCGGTGATTACCTACCCGCGCGAACACGCGGCGCTTGTCGGCCCGGTGCGCGCTACTTAACATTCGCACTGCTTGTGTGCACTGCACACAGGAAACCGGCTTCCACTATTCCTTATTTCGAGGCGACCGCATGAAATCGACGGCCACTCATTACAACGACAAGGTGGTCCGGCAGTTCGCGATCATGACCGTGGTTTGGGGCATCGTCGGCATGCTTGTCGGTGTCATCATCGCGGCGCAGCTGCTCTGGCCCGCTCTGAACTTCGACGTGCCCTGGCTCACCTACAGCCGGCTGCGCCCGCTGCACACCAACGCGGTGATCTTCGCCTTCGGCGGCAGCGCGCTGTTCGCGACCTCGTACTACATCGTGCAGCGGACCTGCCACGTTCGCCTGTTCGCGGACAAGCTCGCGGCGTTCACGTTCTGGGGCTGGCAGCTGGTGATCCTGCTCGCGGCGATCACGCTGCCGCTCGGAATCACTCAGGGCAAGGAATACGCGGAGCTCGAGTGGCCGATCGACCTGCTGATCGCGGTCGTGTGGGTCAGCTACGCGGTCGTGTTCTTCGGCACCATCGCGCTGCGCAAGGTCAAGCACATCTACGTGGCGAACTGGTTCTTCGCGGCCTACATCATCACGATCGCGGTGCTGCACATATTCAACAACCTCTCGATCCCGGTCACCGCCACGAAGTCCTACGTCGTCTACTCCGGCGTCGTCGACGCGATGGTGCAGTGGTGGTACGGCCACAACGCGGTGGGCTTCTTCCTGACCGCGGCCTTCCTCGGGATGATGTACTACTTCGTGCCCAAGCAGGCCGGACGCCCGGTGTACTCGTACCGGCTGTCGGTGGTGCACTTCTGGGCGCTGATCTCGATCTACATGTGGGCGGGCCCGCATCACCTGCACTACACGACGCTGCCGGACTGGGCGCAGTCGCTCGGCATGGTGTTCTCGCTGATCCTGCTCGCGCCGTCCTGGGGCGGCATGATCAACGGCATCATGACGCTGTCCGGGGCCTGGCATAAGCTGCGGACCGACCCGATCCTGAAGTTCATGATCGTGTCGCTGTCGTTCTACGGCATGTCCACGTTCGAGGGACCGATGATGTCCATCAAGACCGTGAACGCGCTGTCGCACTACACGGACTGGACGATCGGCCACGTGCATTCGGGCGCGCTCGGCTGGGTCGCGATGATCTCGATCGGCACGATGTACGCGCTGATCCCGAAGCTGTTCGGCCGCGAGCAGATGTACAGCACGAAGCTGATCGACGTGCACTTCTGGATCACGACCATCGGCGTCGTGCTCTACATCACGTCGATGTGGATCGCCGGCGTGATGCAGGGCCTGATGTGGCGCGCGATCAATCCCGACGGCACGCTCACCTACTCGTTCATCGAGTCGCTGAACGCCACCTACCCGTACTACGCGGTGCGGCTGGCCGGGGGCTCGCTGGTGCTCGTCGGCATGCTGATCATGGCCTACAACGTCTGGAAGACCGTGGCGGCTCGCCAGAGCACGGCCGACACGCCCGTCGTCCAGCCCGCCTGACTCCCGGGAACCGAACATGAACCACGAAATCGTTGAAAAGAAAATCGGTCTCATGGGCGTGCTGATCGCGCTGGTGATCAGCATCGGCGGCCTGGTCGAGATCGTGCCGCTGTACTTCCAGGGCGTCTCCACCAAGCCCGCGCCGGGCGTCGAGCCCTACGACGCGCTGCGGCTCGCCGGAAGGGAGGTCTACATCAGGGAAGGCTGCTACAACTGCCACTCGCAGATGGTGCGGCCCTTCCTGTCGGAGACCGAGCGCTACGGTCCGTACTCGCTCGCGGGTGAATCGGTCTACGACCACCCCTTCCAGTTCGGCTCGAAGCGGACCGGACCGGACCTGGCGCGCGTCGGCGGGCGCTACTCGGACGAGTGGCACCGCGTGCACCTGATCAATCCCCGCGACGTCGTGCCGGAGTCCAACATGCCGGGCTACCCCTGGCTCGCGGAGCGAGGCATCGACGGCGCGCTGATCGAGAAGAAGATGCGCACGCTCGGCATGCTGGGCCACCCGTACTCGGAGGATGACTACGCGGGCGCCGTGGCGATGGTCGAGGGCAAGTCGGAGCTGCAGGCGCTGATCGCCTACCTGCAGGGCCTCGGCACCAACGTCGGTCCGGGCGGCTGAGCATGGACATCGGCACGGTACGCGGCCTGATAACGCTGGTCCTGATGCTGGCGTTCATCGGGCTCGTGGTCTGGGCCTACAGCGCCCGGAAGAAGCCGGACTTCGACGAAGCGGCCCGACTGCCCTTCGATGAAGAACCGCGACAGAAGAATGGGAGCGGAAAGAGATGAGTAGCGGCTGGAGTCTGTTCGTCGTCGTACTGACGATCCTCAACATCCTTGCGTGTGTCTGGCTGCTGTGGTGGACCGCGAAGCCGAAGAGCGCGACCGAGAAGATCGGCGGTGGCGCGGACACCGGGCACGTCTGGGACAAGGACCTGCGCGAGTACAACAACCCGCTGCCGC